>DASWDP010000128.1:0-44175 GCA_036395195.1 Gemmatimonadales bacterium
ACGAACAGGCTCGAGCGGCCGTACGAGATGAACGGCAGCGTGAGACCCGTGGCGGGCAGGAGCGCGAGGGTCACGGCGATGTGCAGCGCGGCCGTGACGCCGATCAGCGCGGTCAGCCCCACCGCGAGCAGCTGTCCGAAGAGGTCGCCCGCCGAGCGGGCGATCCGGAAGCCGACCCAGACGAAGGTGCCGAACAGCAGCAGCAGCGCGAGCACCCCGAGGAAGCCCCATTCCTCTCCGATCGTCGAGAAGATGAAGTCCGAGTACGCGTACGGCAGGTAGCCGAGCTTCTGCTGCCCCTGCCCGAGCCCGACGCCGAACAGCCGCCCCGCGCCCATCCCGACGAGCGACTGATGCACCTGCCAGGTCGCCTCGGCGGGCGCGCTGCCGGGGTTCAGGAACGTGACCACACGCGCCAACCGGTACTGCGCGCTCGCCACCGCGCCGAACAGGAGCGGCGTCGCGAGCACCCCGAGCGCGAGGAAGTGCCCGATGCGCGCCCCCGCGGTGAACAACACGACGCCGGCGAGCAGCGCCACCAGCAGCGCCATCGAGAGATTCGGCTCGAAGAAGATCAGCGCGATCAGCGGCCCGAGGACCACCAGGAACGGCAGCAGGCCGTACTGGAACGTGCGGATGCGGTCGCCCTTCTTCGCGGCGAGCATCGCGGTCCAGACCACGACCGCGAGCTTCGCGAGCTCGGACGGCTGCACGGTGACAAATCCCAGGTTCACCCAGCGGCGCGCACCGTTGATGGTGGGCGTGATCCGGTGGGTGAACGGGAGCAGGGGGAGCACCAGCAGCAGCGCGGACACCGCGAGCAACGGCCAGGCGACCCGCTGCCACCGGTGGTAGTCCATGCGCGCCAGCGCGGTCGCGACCAGCCCGCCCACCGCCGCGCCGAGCGCCTGTCGGAGCGCGAAGCTCGAGCCCACCTGCCCCCCGGAGACGGTCACGAGGCTCGATGCCCCGTACACGGCCGCGAGGCCGAACACGACGAGGATCGCGGCGAGCACCGCCAGCAGGCGCGTCTCCCAGCGGGCGTCCCTCACGCCGTTCCCACCCTGAAGGGTGGGCTCGGCATAGCACTGTGCTGAAGCACATCGTCGTCCTTTAGGACGGTGCTTCGCCGAGCCCAGGCTTCAGCCTGGGAACAACGACGGGCCGGCCGTGAAATCGATCTCGTCACATCCGCTCCACCAGCTTGCGGAACGTCGCCCCGCGCTCCTCGTAGTTCTTGAACATGTCGTAGCTCGAGCAGGCGGGTGAGAGCAGCACCGCGTCTCCCGGTTGCGCCGCACGCCGGGCGCGCGCCACGACGTCTTCGAACGTCGTGCCCCGCTCGAGCGGCACCCGGCCGCCGAGATCCCGCTCCACGAGGGGGCCTGCCTCGCCGAACGCGATCACGAGCCGGCACTGCTTCCCCAGGAGCGGCGCGAGCCGCGTATACGGCTCGCCCTTGTGGCGCCCGCCGAGCAGCAGCACGAACGGCCGGCGCATCGCCTCCACCGCGACCACCGTGGACGCGATGTTGGTCGCCTTGGAGTCGTTGATCCAGAGCACGCCGTGCACCTCGCGCACGGGCTCGAGCCGGTGCGGCAGCGCCCGGAAGGACCGCAGCCCCTCACCGATCACGCCGGGAGACACGCCCGCCTCGTGCACCGCGAGGGCCGCCGCCAGCGCGTTCGCCGCGTTGTGGTCGCCCAGCAGCTGCAGCTCGTCGCGCCGCAGCAGGTCGTGGCCGCCCAGTCGGAGTCGCCGCTCGGACGCGTCGTACCACGCGTCGGCGGGGTGCGTGAGCGAGAACAGCGCGCGCCGGCCCGGCGCCCCGCGCGCGAGCTCGAGCAGCGTCGGATCGTCCCCGTTCAGGACCCACACGTGGTCGGCCGCGGCGTTGCGGAACAGCAGCCGCTTGTCCGCATAATAGGCCTCGACCGTGGGATACCGGTCGAGGTGATCGGGGGCGAGGTTCGTGACGATCCCGACCTCGGGGGCGAAGTGCGGGCTGTCGTGCAGTTGGAACGACGACACCTCCACCGCGAGCCAGGGGTACCGCTCGCCCGCGGCGGCGATGTCGGCGAGCGGCCGGCCGATGTTGCCGACCGCCTCCGCCCGCAGCCCCGCCACCCGCAACAGGTGCGCGACCAGCGCGGTCGTTGTCGTCTTGCCGTTCGTCCCCGTGACCGCGATCGTGCGCGTCCCGGAGCCGGCGAGGGCCTGGAACCCGAGGTCGATCTCGGACAGGATCGGCACCCCGGCGGCGCGCGCCGCGGCGAGCGGCGGCGCGTCGGGCGGTACCCCGGGCGACACGATGACGGCCGCGGCCGCCCGGATTTTCGCCAGGTCGTGGCGGCCGACGTCCAGCTCCACCCCGGGGAGTGTGCGGAGGTCCGCCAGGGCGTCTCCCCCGTAGGGATGGTCGGAGGCGTCGCTCGCATACACGCGCACGCCCGCGCGCGCGAGGAGCCGGGTGGCCGCCACCCCGCTCTTCCCCAGCCCAATGACCGCCACGACGGCCCCCCCCCCGCTCCCCCCCCGCCACGCCTCGGGAATCATCGCACTTTCAACGTCGCGAGCGCGATCGCCGCGCACAGCACCCCCAGAATGTAGAACCGCATCACCACCTGCGGCTCCGCCCACCCCAGCTTCTCGAAGTGGTGGTGCAGCGGCGCCATGCGGAACACCCGGTGGGCGTCCGCGTACTCCTTCCCGCGCCGCCGCTTGTTCCACCGGTACACGCCCGTCTGCACGAGCACCGAGACCGCCTCCGCTACGAACACGCCGCCCGCGATGAGCAGCAGGAACTCGGCCTTGAGCATGATCGCCACCGTGCCGAGCGCGCCGCCGATGGCGAGCGCGCCGGTATCGCCCATGAACACCTGCGCGGGATGGGCGTTGAACCACAGGAACCCGAGGGCCGCCCCCGCGAGCGCGCCGCAGAAGATCGTCAGCTCCTGGGAGCCGGGCAGGAAGTACACGAGCAGGTAGCGCGTCCAATCGATGCGGCCGAACACGTAGGCGAACACCGCAAACGTCCCCGCGAGGATCGCCGTGAGCCCGGTCGCGAGACCGTCCAAGCCGTCGGTGAGGTTCACCGCATTCGAGCTACCGGTCACGACCACGGTGACGAACAGCGCGTACAGGGGTGCCGGCAGAACCAGCAGGATGTACTTGAGCACGGGCAGCTGTGTGGAGGTGGCCGGCAGGTCCGGGGCCAGGGGCCACTGGATCAGCGTGAGGGCCAGCGCCACGCCGAACGAGACCTGCCCGACGAGTTTCCAGCGCGCCACCAGCCCCTGGGACTTGCCGCGCACGATCTTCAGGTAATCGTCGATGAACCCGATCGCCCCCGTCCACAGCATCGCCAGGACGGCCACGACGACGTAGCGACTGTCGAGCCGCGCCCAGAGGAGCGTGGGCACGACGGTGGCGAAGATGATGATCAACCCGCCCATCGTGGGCGTGCCCCGCTTCGCGTGATGACTCGCCGGCCCTTCGGCCCGGACCACCTGGCCCACGTTGCGCTCGCGCAGCCGCCAGATGATGGCGGGGCCGAACACGAAGGCGCACAGCAACGCCGTGACCGTCGCGCCCGCGGCCCGGAACGTGAGGTAGTTGAAGAGATTGAACAGGATGTGCTGTTTTGCGAGCGGCGCCAGCAGGTGATAGAGCACGTCGGGTCCCCCTCCCCCCACCCCGTCAGTTGAGATGCCGCAGGATTCGCTCGAGCGCGACCCCGCGGGATGCCTTGAGCAGCACGATTTCGTCTCCCTTGAGCGCCGCCTTGAGCCGGGGCCCGAGCGCCTCGGCGTCGGGCGCCGTCAGCAACCGCTCTCCCAGCGCCGCCCGATACGGCTCGAACGCCGGTGCGAACGCGCCCACCGCCGCCACCAGCGCGGGCCGGAGCGCCGCGATCTCCGCCGCGGCGGCCGCATGCAATCTGGCACTCTCCGGGCCCAGCTCCAACATCGTCCCCACCACCAGCGCGAGCGGCCGCCCCCGCCGCCCCGCGAGCCAGGAGGCGAACCGCACCGCCCACTTGAGCGACGTCGGGTTCGCGTTGTACGTGTCGTCGATGACGGTGAGCCCGCCGAGGGCCAGCACCGCCCCCCGCCCGCCCGGGAGCCGCACGCCGGCGAGCGCCGCGACCGCGCGGGCGGGGTCGGCGCCGCCCTCGCGCCCGACGGCGAGGGCGAGCATCGCGTTCTCGATCTGGTGAAACCCGACGACTGGCAGCGTGACCGCGTGGCCCCGCCACGCGATGCGCGGGTGCCCCGCGTCGTCCAGCTCGGCCGAGTCAGGACGCACGTCGGCCCCGGGGCCCGTCCCCGCGGCGACCGTCGGCGCCAGCCGCCGCGCCTCCGCGGCGAGCCCCGGCGGATCGGTGCCCACCACCGCCACCTTGGCGCCCTCCACCAGCGTGAGCTTCTCGCGCATCACCCCGGCGAGCGAGCCGAACCCCTCGACGTGCGCGTAGCCGACGTTCGTGATCACGGCGATCGTCGGCTCGATCACGCCGCGCAGCCGCGCGATCTCCCCCGGCACGCTCGCGCCGGCCTCCACGACGAGGGCGTCGGTGTCGTCCGGGGCCGCGAGGATCGTGAGCGGCACGCCCACGAGGTTGTTCAGGTTGCCGCTGGTGGCGTGCACGCGGTAGGTCGTCGCGAGCACGGCGCGGATCATCTCCTTGGCGCTCGTCTTGCCGCTCGAGCCCGTGACCGCCACCACCGGGCTGCCGGGCGGGAGCCGGCGCCGCCGCGCGCGGGCAAGCAGGCCGAGCGCCGCGAGCGTGTCGTCCACCGCGAAGAACGGCAGTCCGTCCACCGGCGGCGTGCCGCGCCGAACCACCGCCGCCGCGGCCCCCTGCGTCTTCGCGTCCGCGACGAAGTCGTGCGCGTCGAACCGGTCGCCCCTGAGCGCGACGAAGAGCGTGCCGGGTGCCAGGTGTCGGGTGTCGGTGCTCACCCCGCTGAACCGCAACCCTCGGGGCCCTGACACGCCGAGCGCGGTAGCAACGGATTCCGAGTCCCAGACGATCACGACGCCCCGAGCTCCCGCACGATCACCCGCTCGTCGAACGGCCGCTGCTCCGTGCCCACGACCTGGTAGGTCTCGTGCCCCTTCCCCGCAAGCAGGATGGTGTCGGCCGGGCCGGCGAGCTCGAGCGCGAGGGCGATCGCCCGGCGGCGGTCGGTCTCGCGGTGGTGGGGCTGCCCCCCCATCCCGGCCTCCACGTCGTCGAGGATCTTATCGGGGTCCTCGGTGCGGGGGTTGTCGGACGTGGCGATCGCCACGTCGGCGAGGCGGACCGTGACCTCGCCCATCGGGGCGCGCTTGCCGCGGTCGCGGTCGCCGCCCGCCCCGAACACCACGAGGAGCCGCCCCCGGGTCAGCGGCCGCAGCGTCTCGAGCGCGCGCTCCAGCGCATCGGCGGTGTGGGCGTAGTCGCGCAGCACGACGCACGGCCGCTCGGCGATGCGCTCCATCCGCCCCGGCACCTGCGGCGCCTCCGTGAGCCGCTCGGCGACGGTCTCCACGGGGACGCCCATCCCCCAGGCGCACGCCGCGACGCCGAGCGCGTTCGCCACGTTGAAGCGGCCGAGCAGCGGCAGCTTCACGGGCGCGCCGCCCGTCGGCGTGACCAGCTCGAAACGCGCGCCCGAGGCGTCGAGCGCCACGCGGCGCGCGGTGACCTCGCCCGCGCGCTCCCCGAAGCCGATCCGGCGATGCTCGCGCCGCAGCCGGAGCCACGCCGGGTCGTCGGCGTTCACGACCTCGAGCCCGTCGGGGGCGAGGTACTGGAGCAGCTTCGCCTTCGCACGGAAGTACTCCTCGAGCGTCTTGTGATAATCGAGGTGATCGCGCGTCAGATTGGTGAAGATCGCCGCGCGGAACACGAGCCCGTCCACCCGCCCCTGGTCGAGGCTGTGGGAGGAGACCTCCATCGCGACCGTGCGCGCGCCCCGCTCGACGAGCGCGGCGAGCGTCGCCTGGAGGTCGATCGGGCCGGGCGTGGTGAGGTTGCCCGCCTCGCTCGGCACGGGCGCGCCGGCCGCATCGAAGGCGCCGAGCGTGCCGATCGAGCCGGTGGGCTCGAGCGCCGACAGCACGTGGCGGGCGAGCGTGACCGAGGTCGTCTTGCCGTTCGTCCCGGTCACACCGACGAGGTCGAGCCGGGCCGCGGGCCGGCCGTACCACGTCTCGGCGGCGACGGCGGCGGCGCGCCGGCCGTCGCGCACGAGGACTTGCGGCAGGTCGTCCGGCACCTCGTGCTCGACCAGCGCCGCCGCCGCGCCGCGGGCGCGCGCCGCGGCGACGAACTGGTGCCCGTCCTGCGCTGAGCCGCGCACCGCGCAGTACAACATCCCCGCCTCCACCCGGCGGCTGTCGGCCGTGAGCCCGGTGATCGGCGGCCAGGAGTGGAGGTCCGGCGCCTCGACGAGCAGCTGGGCGCGCTCGAGCGCCGCGACGATGTCGGAGAGGCCGCTCACGGGCGGGGCGCGGGGCGCTCGGCGAACAGGGTGACCGTCGAGCCCACCGCGGCGCTGTCGCCGCCCGCGGGCCAGGTGTGCTCCGCCGGCCCCCACCCCCGGAGCGTGACGCGGAACCCGCGGCGGTGCAGCGCCCGCACCGCCTCCCGCAACCCGAGGCCCGTGACGTCGGGCACCGCGCGCCGCGCGCCCAGAGCGGCGCTGTCGGGCCGGTAGGGCCAGGGAACGACATAGGGCACGACGCCGCCGTCGTCCTCGAGCGGCGCCGCGGCGGCGCGCGGGGCGGCGGTGGAGAGCCGGGCGCGGTCGAGCGCCACGGTGCGCGCGGCGAGCGCCTGCTCCAGCATCGAGCGCGTCACCGGCGCCGCCGTCTGGGCCGCGAAGTAGCTCCCCTTGTGGGGGTTGTCGATCTTCACCACCAGCACGAGCTGCGGGCGGTCGGCGGGGAAGAGCGCGGCGAACGAGGCGGTGTACTGCCCTGGGGCGTAGCGTCCGTCGACGACGCGCCGCGCCGTGCCCGTCTTCGCGGCGACGGGGAAGTTGGTGAGCGCGGCCTCGGTGCCGGTGCCGCGCTCCACCACGCCGCGCAGCAGGTCCCGCAAGGCGGCCGCCACCGCGCGGGTCACCACCCGGCGCACCGGCTCCACGCGGTGGCGGTAGAGCACGGCGCCGCCGCCGCTCCGCACCTCGCGGATCAGCGCCGGCTGCAGCAACACCCCGTCGTTGGCGAGCGCCCCGTAGGCGGCGGCCACCTGAATCGGCGTCACCGACAGCTCGTAGCCCATCGCCAGGCTCGCGGCGGAGGGGCGCGTCCACTCGCTCGGCAGCCGCAGCCGTCCGGTCGCCTCCGCCGGGAACTCGATCCCGGTGGGTGCGCCGAACCCGAAATCGCGCAGCATCGCGTACTGCTCCTCCGGCGCCAGCCGCGCCGCGAACTTCGCCATCGCGATGTTGCTCGAGACGCGGATCGCGTCGGCGAGCGTGAGCGATCCCTGGGGGTCGTCGTCGGTGATCGTGCGACTGCCGACGCGCCACTTGCCGTCCTCGCCCGACACGCGGTCGGCGGGCGCCACCCGGCGGCGGGCGAGCAGCGCCGCCGCGGCGAAGATCTTGGCGATCGAGCCGGGCTCGAAAGTGTCGGTGAACGCGCTGGGTCGCACGGTCCCGTCGCGCTGCCGCGAGGCGAGGGCGAGCACCTCGCCGGTCACGGGATCGAGCATCACCACGTCGCCCCCGTCCGCATCCATGTGACGCAGCGCGTCGTCGAGCGCGCGCTGCGCGATCTCCTGCAACTCGGCGTCGAGCGTGAGCACGACGTCGAGCCCCGACTCGGGCGGGGCGATCACCCGCGCGGGGGACTCGTACTCGCGCCCTGCCCGGTCCTTCAGCACCACCGCCGCGCCGGGGCGTCCCGCGAGCAGGCTGTCGAGCGTCTTCTCGAGCCCGGAGGCGCCGCGGCCGTCGTCGCCCACCCGGCCGATCGTGGCGCGCGCGAGCTCCGGGGCGGGGTAAAACCGGTTCAGCACCGGCTCGAGGTGCACGCCCCGCACGCTGCGGAGCGGCTGCACCTCGAGCGCGCTGAACGGGCCAGCGACGTAGGCGTAGCGCTTGCGGAGCGCCTGCTGCCAGGCGGGCGGCGTGAGCCCGAGCCGGCGTCCGATCAGCACCCCATCCTTCACCGGGTCGCGCAGCTCGTTGGGCGCGATGCCGACGTGGTAGGTCTCCTGCGTGAGCGCGAGCGGCGTGCCGTGCCGATCGAGCAGCGCGCCCCGGCGCGCCGCGAGCACGATGCGCTCGGTGCGCTGCGCCCGCGCCTCTTCCCCCCAGCGGCGGCCCTGGATGAGCTGCACCTGCGCCGCCCGCCCGACGAGAAGCGCGAACGCCACGAACACGCCCGCCTGGACGACCTGGAGCCGGACGGCGGGTCTCGCCATGGCTAGTGGGACCCGGCCCCGCTCCCCGGCGCGGGGAGGAGGATGATCTCGCTGTCGCTCGGCAAATGGAGCCCGAGGCCGGCCTGGGCCCGCGGCACCAGCACGGCGCGGCTCTCGGCGGTGCGGATGCGGCGCTCGAGGGCCGCGCGGTGACCCTCGAGGTTCGCGCGCCGCCCCCGGATTTCCCCGAGCTCGCTCGCCGCGCGGATGGCGGCGGTCTGGCGGGCGTACACGACCCACGTGACCGCGAGGAATGTCACCAGCCACCCGGCGATCCAGTGGCGGCCTTTAAGTCTCACCGGCCACCTCGAAGGCGCGGAACTGTGCCGAGCGGCCGCGGAGATTCGCGCCGAGCTCCACGGCGTCGGGGCGGAGCGCCCGCTTCGTGAGCACGCGCCCCAGCGCGCGCCCGCGGCACGTGCACACGGGCTGCCGCGGCGGGCAGACGCAGGCGCGGCTCCAATCGCGGAAGGTGTGCTTGACGATGCGATCCTCGCCCGAGTGATAAGTGATCACCGCGATGCGGCCGCCGGGGACGAGCGCGGCGCGCAGCGTCGGCAGCGCGAGCTCGAGCTGTTCGAGCTCCTGGTTGACCACGATCCGGAGCGCCTGGAACAGGCGCGCGAAGTCGGACGGCCCGGCGCGTGCACCCCGCACCTCGCGAATCGCGTTCACGAAATCGTCGCTCGTCGCGAAGGGCGCGCGGCCCCGGCGCCGCACGATCACCCGGCCGAGCTGCCGCGCGCGCGGCTCGTCGGCGAGCTGCCCGAACGCCTCCGCGAGGCGCTCCGCGGGCCAGGTGTTGAGGACGTCGGCGGCGGTCACGCCCCGCCCCGGCGCCATGCGCATGTCGAGCGGCGCCGCCGGACGAAAGGTAAACCCGCGGGCGTCGGTATCGAGCTGGTGGGACGAGACGCCCAGGTCCAGCAGGATGCGGTCGGGGCGGAACGTCTCGATCGTGCCGAGCACCTTGGCCGAGCCGAACGGGCCGATGGCGTAGCGGATCCCCTCCTCACCGAGTCGCGCGCGCGCGGCGGCGAGCGCCTCCGGGTCGCGGTCGACGGCGAGCACCTCGGCGCCCGCCTCGCGCAGCAGGGCGGCGTGACCGCCGCCGCCGACCGTGGCGTCCACGGCGCGGCGGCTCCCTTCCGCCCAGGCCCGCACCGCGCGGGCGAGAACCGGCACATGGTAGGTCGACGTCGACGTCGGCGCGCTCCCCATCCCCTCCCCCGGGGCAAAACGAAAGCCCCGCCTGCCGTGGCAGACGGGGCCGGATGCGTCGTCCCGCGAGGCGGGTTCAGGCGGGGCTGACGGGGCTCGAACCCGCGACCTCCGGTGTGACAGACCGGCACTCTAACCAGCTGAGCTACAGCCCCCTGCGACGGAGCGCCGCAATATAGGTCCGCGCCGAAGTCAATTCAATGCCTCAGAAATTCCGGCACTTGAATTGCTTTTTCACCTGCGGCATCACGGCTTCGAATTTGCCGAGGTTCTGGAGCATCGTGTTGACGAACTGGGGCGACACCCGTGCGCCGAGCACCAGGGCGTCCCGGGTGCGCGCGATGCGGTCGTTGATCGCCTTCGCGTCGTCGCAGCTCTTCGAGTGGGTCATCGCGGTCCACGGTCCCGATAGCGACGCGACCGACGAGACGCCGTACCAGAAGCTGGCCTGCACGCGGATTTGCTGCCGCGGGCCCACGGTGTCCGCCGGTGTGCGCGGCGCCACGATCTGCAGCAGCTGGTCGAGCCACGGGTAGGCACGGTCGTAGGCGCCCGCCTGGGCGAGCTTCGAGCCCGCCGTCAGCATGATCACGGCCGCGTTGAGGCGCACGCTCGAGTCGGGGGACGCGACGGCGCGATCCAGGTACACCCGGGCCGTGTCCAGGCGGTCGGCGAACGCAGTGCGCAACCGATGGAGCGCCGCGGTGTCCGCTTTCAGCTTGCTCGCCTGCGCCGTGTCGTAGGTCACGCCGTCCACGATCGCCTTGGCGACGAGCAGCGTGCTCGTCATGTCGCGCGGGTCGATCGCGAGCGCCTTCTGGTAATAGACGACGGCCGAGTCGCGCTGGCCCTGGAGCTCGTACGCCGCGCCGAGCTTCTTGAGGAAGTAGTCCGACTTGGGGTAGCGCCGGGTCGCGGCGCCGGCGTAGCGCAACAACGCCTGGGTGTCGGACAATTGCTCGCCCGCCGCGATGGCGGTCTTGAGGAACAGCGAGTCGTTCAGCACGCTCGAGTCCGCCGCGACCTTCTGGTTGAACCCTTCCAGCACGCAGCGCCACAGCTCACCCTCGATGCAGATGCGCGACTTCAGGTCGAGCAGCTTGGAGTCGCCCGCGTTGCGGGCGAGCCCGTCGTCGAGGATTGCGACGGCGCGCTGGTACTGCTTCTGCTGGCGCAGCAGCTCGGCGACGCCGAGCCGCAGCTGCGTGTTGTGCGGCTCGCCGGCGAGCTCGTGGATGAACGCATCGATCGCCTTGAGCGTGTCGCCCTTCTGCTGGTAGGCGCGCGCGATCGTCTCCCACGCTGTGGCGTTGAGCGAGTCGCCTCGGGTGGCGCGCAGCGCGGCGGCGATGAGGCTGTCGGGCGGCATCCGCTCCGCCTCGTACACGGTCGCCACGCACAGGTGCGCGGCCGCGAGGTTCGGGTCGAGCGCGAGCGCCTTGCGCGCCGCGTCGAGGGCCTTGTTGAACTGGCTCCGCTGGCGCTGGTCATTGCACTCGCGCGCCTGCTCCGCGGCCCGCACGAGGCCGTTCAGCCGCTGCGCGATCGCTTCGCCCAGCGCCGCCGCCGTCGCCGGGTTCCCGCTCGACACCGAGAACAGCGCCGCCAGCCCCGAGGAGCCGATGTCCCGCACGCGGATCTGCGCGCTCAAGCCCGTGCTCGACCGCTCCAGGGTCCCCGTGGTGTAGGCGTTGACGTTGAGGAACCGCGCGAGCAACAGCGACTGCGACTCGTCGAGCAGGACGTCGCACGCGAAGTCCGACGCCTTCAGCGCCTCGCACAGCTTGGGCTTGGGAACGACCAGCACCTTGTAGCGCGCCAGCTGGCTGAGCCGCTCGCGCGCCACGTCCATCACAGCGATGCTCACTGTCGAGTCGGCGGGCGTCTTCACCATGAGCGGCAGGAGCAGCAGCCGGTGCGTCGGCTGTTGGATGGCGAGCTGCGCCGGCGCCGCCGCGGCGGCGGCGAACGTCATCCCGGCAACAAGTCGCAGGACTCTCACGCGCGCGATCCTCACGTTTCGATCTGGTACCCCAGTGGGCGAAGAGGGATTCGAACCCCCGACTTCCTGCGTGTAAGGCAGGCGCTCTGAACCGCTGAGCTATTCGCCCGTCGCACGCCGGGTCATTAGAGGGCGAGGCCTACCGGAAAGAAGACGCAGTACCCGAGAGCGAGCAAAAGCGGCGCGGCCGTCGTGGAACCCTGGTGCAGCAGCCAGTACCCCGCGGCGAGCGACGCGACAGCCGCCGCCAGGAACAGCCAATTTTTCGGTCCGAAATGGAGGCGAGAGCGGGCGAGACTCTGGTCGGGCATACGGGCAAAGAGTTTACCCGCCATTGCCAACGTCGTCAACCGTCCAGCCGTCGTCCAACCGCGCTCGCCGGATCCGATCGCGCCGCCGCCGCAACCACACGAGCCACCCGAGCGCCAGCCCCGCCGCCGCCCAGAAAACGCCCGCCGCGCCGGCCCATCCGAGCCAGCCGTACCGGCTCGCCACGTCCCGCTGCCATCGCGCCTCGAAGTCGCCTTCGGTCACGTGATACGTCGCGCGCAGCGCCGCGTCGAACGTCGGCTCGGTCGCGAGGCGATCGATGAGGCGCGCGAGCCCCTGCCCCCCGCCCCAGCGATCGAGCAGCAGCACCGCGGTCGTGGCGAGCGCGTACGCCGTCGTGGCGTCCGCCTGGTCGGCGCGCAGCGCCCGGTCGAGCTCGTCCAGATCCATGCGCACCCCACGCGCCACCTGCCAGTTGAGCTGCAGCGCGTCCAGTCGGTCCCACTCCCCCGCGGCCACGGCCGCGTACCCTTCCTCGAACCACAACGGCAGCGACCGGCGCACCCGCCAGCGGAGGGCGAGGTGCGCGAGCTCGTGCCGTAAGGCGGCGGTCAGCCGGTCGGGCGGTCCGGCGGTCAGCAGGACGATCGTGCCGCGGTCCGGAAACGCGGCGCCGTCGCTCCAGCGCGGCAGCCGACCGCGGGTGAGCGAGTCGAAGCGCGCCCGCGACGGGGCGAGGATGAGCCGGATGGGGCGGTCGGGGAGGGGCCCGACGCCCGGGAACGGCGGCGTGCGGTCCGCGGCCTCGGCGAGGGCGACGGCGAGCCCCGCCTGCGGCGGCCACGCCACCGCCGTCACTCGGCCGACGGTGACGGCGGCCTGCGCGACCAGCCAGAGCAGCGTCAGGTGCGCGGCGGCTCCTGCCCCTGGAGCACAAACCCGAGCGTGTCCTGACACTTCTTGCCCCAGGGATTGAACTTGTTGGCCTTGAAGCCTTCTTCCCAGGTGCGCTTCGCCTGCTCTTGGTCTCCCGCGAACCAGAACGCCCGCCCCAGCTCGTAGTAGGCCTCGATCAGGTTGGGGCCGAGCTTGAGCGTTTTCTGGAAGAAGGTCTGGGCGTCCTCGTACATCTCGCGCTGCAGGTAGACGAGCCCGAGGTAGAAGTGGGCGTACAGGGTGGCCTTCTTGTCGTTGTCGAGGCGGATCGCCTTCGAGAGGTGCTCGATCGCCTCGCCGAAAATCTTCTTCTTCAAGCAGATGTACCCGACGTTGATGCGGGCCAGCGAATTCGCCGGCTCCTTCATCAGGACCTTTTGGAAGGTGGCGAGCGCGTCGTCGTAGTCCTCGTGCAGCATCTGCCCCCAGCCGAGCAGCGATTCCGCCTGCGTCTCGCCCGGGGAGAGCTGCAGGGCGCGCTGCAGCGCCTGGATCGCGCCGGCGTAGTCGCCGAGCGAGATGAGGCTCCAGCCCTTCTCGATGAACGTGGACGCGCCGATGTGATCGGCGTGGATCGCGGGGCGCGCCCCGGTGAACTCGGGGGCGGAGGCCTCCGCCGTGGACGCCGCGACCTGCTTGAAGCGATCCACCAGCTTGCGGACCTCCTCCTTGAGCGCCGACAGCTCGCCGATGAGCGCGTCGACCTGCTTGAAATAGCCGATGATCTCGCGCTTCAGGGCCTCGCGCTCCGCACCCCCCGTCACCGTGTCGAGGCGGCGCGCGATCTGCTCGTACTCGGCCCGCAGGGCCGGGAGCGGGGAATCCGCCATCAGACCTTCGCCGCCTCCTTCACCACGGCCTCGAGCGCGATCTTCTCCGTGGAGGACAGGAGCCGCGACGTGTTGAGGACGATGATCGTGCGCGCGCCCTCCGCCGTCACGACGATGCCCGTGATGTACTCGGCGGCGAGGCCCTTGACGATGTTCGGCGGCGGCGTGATTTCCGTCGCGGCCACCTGCAGCACCTCCGTTACGGCGTCCACCACCACGCCGATCCGGGCGCCGTCCCATTCGAGGACCACGGTGCGCGTCTCCTCGCGGTGCGGCGCCGGCACGCCGAGCCGCTTGCGGAGGTCGATGAGCGGCACGGCGGCACCCAGGTAGCGTAGCACGCCTTCCAGGAAGTCGGGCGCCTTGGGGAGCGGCGCCGGCGCCTCGTAGCGCAGGATGCGCTCCACCTGAAAGATGTTGAACGCGAAGTCCTGTCCGGCCACCTTGAAGGTGACGAGTTGGACGTCGTCGCCTGCGGTCATGCGATGCGGTCTCCCAGCGCGTCCAGGTCCAGGATCGGCACGAGCGCGCCCCGGCGCCGCGCCACGGCCGAGGCCCACGGGAGCGACTCGCCCTGCGGCACGGGCAGCGCGGCCTCGCGCACGACGTCGTCTGCGTCGTCCACTTCGAACGCGACCTGCCGCGCGCCCTCCCCGGCGCCGATCTCCACCAGCACCGTCGTGCGCCCGCGCTCCGCGGGCGCCGGCCGGGCGCCCATGAGCGCGCCCAGGTGCACGAGCGGCACCAGCCGGCCGCGCAGCGGCGTCAGCCCCCGCATCGCGGGAAGGACGCGCGGCACGTCGAGCACGTCGCTCAGGTCGCCCACCTCGAGGACGCGCGCGAGCGGCAGGCCGTACGCCCGGCCGTCGACGCGCACCAGCAGGTAGCCACGGCTCATCCGCTCCTCCTCGACGCCGCCCCCCGCGCGGCCAGCTCCGCCACGATGCGGTCGGCAATCTGGCCGAGCGGGAAGACCGCGTCCACTCCGCCGAGCTGCACGGCCGCGGTCGGCATCCCGGCGATCACGGCGGACTCGCGATCCTGCGCCAGGCCGCCGCCCCCCGCGGCGCGGATGGCGCGCACGCCCGCGGCGCCGTCCCGACCCATGCCGGTGAGGACGACGCCGACGCTGCGGGACCCGAACACCTGCGCCACCGACCGGAAGAGATGATCCGCGGCGGGGCGGACGCCCCAGACAGGCGCCTCCTGATCGAGCGCAATCACGGGCCCGTCGGGCGCGGACACCACCCGCATATGATAATCGCCCGGGGCGACGTACGCCGTATCTTCCACGACCGGCGCGCCGTGGTCTGCCTCGACCACGTGCACCGCGCTCATGGAATCGAGCCGTTCGGCGAGCGAGCGGGTGAAGTTGGGCGGCATGTGCTGGACGACGAGCACCGCGGCACTCCGGCCGACGGGGAGGCGGGGGATCACCTCGGCGAGCGCGCGGGGGCCGCCGGTGGAGGCGGCGACCGCGACCGCCAACTGCGCGCGCGGACGGAGTCCCGCCTCGGGGGCGCGGCGCGCGGGCGGCGGCGCCGGGGGGCGCGCCATCACCGGGACGCGCGACACGTCGGCCGCGAGGGCGCGGCGCACCGCGGCGCGCAGCTCGGGCGCCATCCGCTCCAGCGCGGTGCGGTTCGCCTCGTCCGGCTTGGCGACGATCTCGACCGCGCCGAGCTCGAGGGCGCGGATCGCGGCGCCGGTGCCCGGGCCCGCGTGCGCGCTCACCACCACGATCGGCCGGGGCGCCTCGGACATGATGTAGCCGATCGCGCCGAGGCCGTCGAGTTCCGGCATCTCCAGGTCCATCGTCACCACGTCGGGATCGTGCTGGTGCACCCGCCGCACGGCGTCAAACCCGTCGCGCGCCGTCGCCACGACGCGAAACTCGCCGGCCCCCACCCCTCCCGCTCCACGCCCCAGCACGTCGCTCAGCACGCGCCGCATCAGGGCGCTGTCGTCCACGACCAGGACGCTCGGCCGGCGGTCAGATGACGATGGCATCGGCGCCCACCGACCGGATCTCCACGTGGCCGTCGGACACATGAAACCGGACCGAGCGGCCCGAGCCGCCCCCGACCGCCTCGCGCGCCACCGGGATCCCCGCGCGCCGCAGGACGTCGCGGGCCGCCACGATGTTGCGCTCGCCCATCTGCACCGTCCCCGGCGTCATGAGCTGGGCGAACATGCTGGCGCCGCCGGCGAGCTTCGCGACCAGGCGGCGGGGGTCCGCCCCGAGCTGGCACAGCCGGTCCACGAGGAGCGGCACCGCCGTCTCGGGGAACTTGGCGAGGTTGGTCGTGTCGCGGGCGAGCCTCTTGGAGGGCAGCAGGATGTGGGCCATGGCTCCGGCGCACGCCTGGGGGTCGTGCAGCATGATGGCGACGCAGGAGCCGAGGCCCAGGGTGACGATGACCGCGTCGCCCCGCTCGGCCGCCCACTCGGCCACCTTGACGATCGTCTCCTTCACCCCTCGGGCCTCCGGTAGATGCGCTCGCGCGGCTCCTCGAGGATCAGGCGGTCGCGCGCGGGGCCGAACAGCGTCTCCACCTTGCCGAGCAGCAGGACGCCCCCCGGGACGAGCGCGTCCGCGAAACCCGCGAACAGCCGCTCCTGCATCGGCCGATCGAAGTAGATCACCACGTTGCGGCACACGATCAGATCGTACGGCGGGTCGGGAGGCGGCTCGCTCGTGAGGTCGTGCTTGGCGACGTGGACCAGCCGCTGCAGCTCGGGGAGCGGCCGGCGCGGCGGCTCGGGCGTGAAGTACCGGCGCGCGAGCTCCGCGGGCATCTCGCTGAACGCCGTCTCGGGGAACGCGGGCGCCCGGGTGCGCTCGAGGCTCACCCGGTCGATGTTGGTCGCGTCCACGCGGGCGCGCTCCAGCAGCGCCTCCTGGCCGAGCCGGCGGGCGGTCTCGGCGAGCGCGACGGCCACGGTGTAGGGCTCTTCGCCCGACGCGCACCCGGCGGACCAGGCGCGCACGGCGCCGCCGCGGGCGGTCCAGCGCGCGGCGAGCCACGGCTCGAGCGCGCGCCAGGTCTCCACGTTGCGGAAGAACTTCGTGACGTTGATGGTGAGCGCGTCGAGCAGCAGATCGTACTCGTGCGCGTCCGTGTCGAGCACGCGGCCGTATTCGTCGAAGGTGTGCACGCCGCGCGCGCGCATCCGCACCGCGATGCGCCGCCGGAGGCAGCGGTCCTTGTACGCATCGCAGGCGAGCCCGCGCACCCGCGTGATCTTCTGCGTGAGCGCCCGGAACGCGCGCTCGTCCTGCTCCGACGTCACGACAGCGCGCTCAGCGTGTCCAGATTGGCCTTGACGAGCTCGTGCTTGGGGTTGATCTCGAGCGCCTTGCGCCACAGCTGGGCCGCCAGCTCACGCTCGTTCCGCTTGTAGGCGATGTTGCCGAGCTTGAAGTAGACGTCGTCGCCGAGGTCGGGCGCGAGCTCGATCGCACGGCTGTAGGCCTCCCACGCTTCGTCGTAGCGGGAGCCGCGATAGGCGAGATCGCCGAGGTTCTTGGAGAGCTGGGGCAGCGAGGGCTCGTTCTTGCGCGCGGCGCGCACGAGGTCTTCGGCCCCCGTCAGGTCGCCGGCCAGCTCCCGCAGCACGGCGAAGTTGTTCTGGAGCGCCGCATGGGAAGGGTACGCCTCCGCTCCCTCGCCCGCGACTTCCTCGGCGAGCTCGAAGTCCCCCGCGCCGGCGGCGGCGAGGGCGCGGGCCCAGAACCACGCCGGCGGCGGCACCTGGCCGAACAGCTCCCGCGCGCGGTCGAGGCGTCCCGCGGCGCCGGCGTGGTCGCCCCGCTTCAGCGCCACGATTCCCCAGCCCAGGTACACTTTGGCGTCCGTCTTGGCGCGCGCCGCCGCCTCGCCGTACGCGGCGTCCGCCTCGTCGAGCCGGCCGAGCTGCTCGTAGGCGAAGCCCAGGTTGTGGAACACCGCCGGGCGCCCGCCGCCCTTTTCCGCCGCGAGCCGCAGGGCCTCCATCGCCTCGCGCCAGCGCGCCTGCCGCAGCGCCACCAGCCCGATGTAGAAGTGCGCGTTCGCTTCGCTGGCCCGCAGCTCGGCCACCCGCCGGAACTCCCGCGTCGCCTCGTCGAGCATCCCGGTCTTGTAGAACGCGATGCCGAGGTTGCGGTGCTCCTCGACGCGCGCGTCGGTTATCTGCGCGTCGGCGGCCGAGGCGGTGCGTCCCGAGCGGTGCAGGAACCCGGCGGTGAGCAGGCCGTACAGCGCTTTGCCGATCTCGAACTCGCCCAGCCCCGAGTCCTCGATGACGTGGTGCACGTCGCGCGCGCCGTCGAGCAGCGGCAGGAGGCGCTCCTGCGTGTCGGTGAGCTTCGCCTCGCTGATCGCGAGCCGGTCCTTGTCCACCACGAAGATGAGGTCGAACGTGGGGATCTTCTTCTCGATCAGGCTCCACTCGTCCACGCGGCGCGCGCCCTCGAGCAGCAGGGACTCGGGGTTGATCGAGACGAGGAAGTCCTGGCGCTCGGGGTGGACCTCGGCCTCGAAGTTGAACGTTCCCTGCGTCCAGGTGAAGAGGTAGAAGACCGACTCCTCGATCTGCACGCGCATGTAGCGCTCGAGGTCCGCCTGGGTGATCACCCCCATCCCCACGAGGATTTCGCCCAGTTTCTTGCCGTGCTCCTTCGTCTGGCGGTGCACGCCCGCGTCGAGCTGCTCCTGGGCGATCTTGCCGTGTTTCACGAGGATATCGCCCAGCCGGTCGCGTCGGTTCACGATCGACGCGTAGCAGATGCGGCCCTTCGCGAAGTAGATGTAGCCGAAGTTGGAGCGATCCGCGATCGAGAGGCACCCCGTCTTCTGCCCGAGCGCCAACAGCTGCAGCACGTCGGGGAGCGAGGCTTCCTTGAGCGAGCCCTTGATGGCCATCAGCGAAACTCCTCAATGACGCGGTCCGCCGGGTCGGTCCAATCCCACACCATCTTCTCGCGGCTCTTGACGCCGCCCAGGCTCGAGACGACGATCCCGCTGGTGCGCAGGCCCGTCGAGCGCCGCGCGTCGCGCGGGGCGCTGCCCTCGAGCACCTCGCGGGCGAGCCCGGCGGTCACCGGCACGTCCTGCGCCGCGGCCGCGCCCACCACCCGCTGCACCGCGCCCATGAGCGTCCGCACGGAATCGGCGGGCCGGTCGGCGAGGTAGTCGATCAGGGCCGGCTCGGGGGTGACTTTCTGCAGCCCGAGCATCCGCTCGAGCACGGCGCGCTTCACGTCCCGATCCGGCTCCTTGAGCTCGGCTACGAGCCCGCCCTCGAGCCGCGAGACGATCCGCTCCTCGATCCCCCGGAGCGTGTTGGGCGCCGCCGGCGCCGTGAAGACGAGCTGGCGGTCCTTGTCCTGCAGCAGGTTGAAGAGGTTGAACAGCTCCTCCTGGGTGCGCTCCTTCCCGGCGATCAGGTGGATGTCGTCGAGCAGGAGCGCGGTGGCGCGGCGGTAGCGCGCCTGCCACCAGTCCACCCGGTTGCCGTCGATCGCCGCGATCAGCTCGTCGATGAACGCCTGCGTCGAGAGACAGGCCACGACCGCTCGGCGCTTGTGCGCCAGCTCGAGGCCGATCGCGTGCAGCAGATGCGTCTTGCCGTGCCCGCTCTTCCCGACCAGCACGAGCGGGTTGTACTTCTTGCCGGGGTGCTCGAGCACCGCCTGCACCGCGCTCACCGCCACCTGGTTCGACGGCCCCACGGCGAACGCGGCGAGCGGGAACGCGGCCGACGGACCCGGCGGCGGCGCCGCGCCCCCGCGCACCTTCGCCGCCGCCTCCTCGGCCTCGCCCAGCCGCTCCGGGTCGCGGAACACGCTCTGCCCCGCCGCCTGGGGATCGAGCTGCGCCACCTCGGCCTCGAGCTCCTTCAGGCGCTCCACGTCCTGCGCGAAGTCGGCGATCGCTTCGTCCACCGCGGCGGGCGCGTCCTGCTTGAGCAGCGCCTCGAGGCGCTGCGTGCGGTAGCCCTCCCCCTCCCACCGCAGCATCGCCTCCGCCACGCGCGCGCGCCACGCCTCGACGGCCTTGCCGACCGTGACCGTGACGTCGGCGAGGAACGCGCCGAATTCGTCTCCCCCCGCTCCCCCCCCCGCCCCCCCTGCCCCCCCCGCCCCTCTGACGGCGGCCGCTGCGCCCGCGGCCACGCCGGCACCGGCGGGTACGGAGAGGCCGAGCAGCTGCTTCGCGGTCTCGGCGTTGATCGAGGCGTCGTTCACCGCCTGGAACGCCACCAGCCGGTTGAGGGCGCCCATCAGCTCGCGCACGTTGCCGAACTCCGCTCCCGCCACCGTCTCCAGCACGCCGGGCTCGAACTTCGCGCCGCGCTCGTCGGCCTTCCGGCGCAGGATCGCCACGCGCGTCTCGTAATCCGGCACGCCGATGTCCACGACCAAGCCGCCCGAGAGGCGCGAGATGAGGCGCTCGTCCAGGTCCCCGATCTCGGCCGGCGGGCGGTCGCTCGTGAGCACCATCTGGCGACCCGCCGTCTGCAGCGCCTCGGTCAGGCGCAACAGCTCCGACTGCATCTCCTTGCGGTTCGTGAGGAACTGCACGTCGTCCACCAGCAGCACGTCCACGTTCTGGAAGCGGCGGCGGAACACGTCGCCCTGCCCGGCGGCGATGGCGGCGTGAAACGCCTCGACGTACTCGTCGAGCGTCAGATACTCGATGTTGAGCGCCGGGGCCACCTTCTTGGCCGCGTGGCCGATGGCCATGAGCAGGTGCGTCTTGCCCAACCCCGAGCCGCTGTAGATGAACAGCGGGTTGTAGGCGGTCCCGGGGTTCGCGGTGACGGTGCGCCCCGCCGTGACGGCGAGGCGGTTCGCCGCGCCCACGACGAACGTGTCGAAGGAGTACTTGGGGTTGAGCGCGCTGGTCACGCGGGGCTCCCCGCCGCGAGCTTCTTCAGGACCAGCTCCGAGATGCCCTTCAGGGTCTCGAACACGCCGTGCCCGTGCAGCGCGTCGGCGCCGAAGCTCGGCACCGCGCGGAAGTTGAGCGCGTCGTCCAGGTCGGCCGCGGAGAGAATCAGCTCCCGGGGCAGGTCCTGTTTGTTGTATTGCATCACGAGCGCCACGGTGCGGATGTCCACCCCGTGCTCGAGCAGGTTCCCCTGCAGGTTCTGGAGACTCTCCAGGTTTTCGTCGAGCTGGCGCGCCTGGCTGTCGGCGACGAACACCACGCCGTCCGCCCCCTGCAGCACCAGGCGCCGGGTGGCGTTGTAGTAGACCTGGCCCGGCACCGTGTACAGCTGGAACCGGGTCGCGAAGCCCGAGATCTGGCCCAGGTCGATCGGCAGGAAGTCGAAGAACAGCGTGCGATCGGTCTGGGTGGCGAGGGACACCATGCGCCCGCGGCGGGAGTCCGGCACGCGCCCGTAGATGTAGTGCAGGTTGGTCGTCTTCCCCGACCGCCCGGGGCCGTAGTAGACGATCTTGCAGGTGATCTCGCGCGTCGTGAAGTTGACCAGAGACACGGGCTATCTCCCGAAGAGCGTGTTCAGGCTCTCGCTCAACTGACGCTCGAAGTCGGCGGCCAGCACCTGCTTGGGCACGCCTTCCGTGGGGCTCGCGGCCTGCAGGTCGGCCGCGAGCTGCTCAAAGAATAACTGCACCAAGCCGAGCGACGAAGCGTCGAGATCGTACACCACGAGCGCCACGAGCCGGCCGCGCCCCGTCGCGACGGCCGCGAGGAAGATCCCGTGCCGGTCTCCCTGGTGGTTCAGGGCCGCGAATGGGGGCTGCCGCAGTTGCCGGGCGATCTCATCGGTGGACGCCATGATCGCGGCGCCGAGCGCCGCCGCCGACATCACGTCCACCGCGCGGGAGAAGCCGTGCTGCGCCAGCACCTGGCCCGCCGACGTCATCAGCAGCACGAGGCGCGCGCCGGCCTCCTTCACGAACTTGACCAGCGGCTCGAGGGTCCAGGCTTCGACCGCGCGCGTCGTCATCCGACCGCCTCCGCGGCCCGGAGCAGCTCCAGGCGCACCAGGCCGACGTTCACGTCCGGCTCCGCGACCGCCACGACGAGGATCCCCGACGTCGCGGGGACGACGAGCAGCGCGCCCTGCTCCGCCTGCAGGTGCCAGAAGACGCTCGCCCCCACGCCCGCCGCCTCCATGGCGCGCCGCAACCGGTTGGCGAGGCTCGCGGCGAGCGCCGCCACCGCGGGGCCCTTGATCCCCTCCATCAGGTGCTCGGCCACGACCAGGCCGTCGTCGCCGGAGACGAGCATCGCCCCGCGCACGCCGCGCACCCGGGTGACGAGGTCCAGCGTGCGGCCGTAGCCCGCGGGCGCCGAGGTCATCGCTGCTGCTCCAGCCAGCGCCGGGCGGCGACGGCCGCACGCTGCGCCACGATGGCGAGCCGCCCCATGGGGACCGCGCGGTCGCGCACGACGAGCAACAGGGCGTTGGACGTGGGCGGAGTGAGGTGCACGTGTCCCAGCCGGCCCTCGGCCGCGAGCCCGCTCCAACCGCCGAGCCCGAGCAGCTTGGCGGTGCGCGTCGCCTCCTGCGACACGCCCGCGAGGTACGCCGCGACGGCGTCGGTCACGTCGCGCCCGTGGGGGTCCTTGAGCGCGCCGCCGAGCACGCGCCCCGCCGCGTCGAGCAGCAGCAGACCCTCCTGCGCGCCCTCGAGCCCCGCGAACACGCGCGCGTCCGAGAGGGGCTCGGGACTCGGGACTCGGGACTCGGGGCCCGGCGCGGTCGCCGGGGCTTCGGGCGCCCGGGGCGTCGCGCCCTCGCGCGCCATGGCGAGCGCCTGGGTGATTCCGGGGTCGTCCGGAGCGGCGCGCTGCGCGGCATCGAGGTGGGCGGCGGCCTGCTGCACGTCCCCCACCTTGAAATAGAGGAACGCGAGCCCCTTCAGCGCTCCCACGTGATCCGGGGCGATGCGCAGCGTCATGTCCCACTCGTCGAAGGCGCGCTCGTAGTCGCGCTTGTCGGCGAGGATGCGCGCGTACAGGTCGTGTGCGTCCGCGAGGTGCGGGTGGCGCTCGAGCCCCGTCAGGGCCACGCGGAGCGCGGCGTCGAGCTGGCGCTTCTGGCGCAGCAGCTCACCGAGCCGCAGGAACACCAGGCTGTCCGGGTCCTGCGCGAGCTGGGAGGAGAGCGTCTTGATGTCGTCAGCCATGGACGCTCCCCGCCCCGGCGAGGGTCTGCGCGGCGGCCTTGGCGCGGCGCACCTCGTCGAGCTGCGCCAGCTCCGTCTCCGAGCGCGCCGCGAGCCGCTCCCACTGCTCCCAATGCCCCACCGCCTCGCCGAAGCGGCCCGTCGCGGCGAGGGCGTACCCGAGCATGCGGTGCGCGCCGACGAGCAGGGGATCGAGCCGCAGGGCGCGGCGCAGCTCCTCGACGGCGTCCGCTCCCCGGCCCGCGGCGAGCGCGATGCGGCCGAGCAGCAGGTGGACGGCGGGGTCGTGGGGATGAGCGGCCGCCGCCTGCTCCGCCGCCGCGCGCGCCCCCTCCACGTCGCGCCGCGCCAGCCCGTCCTCGGCCCGCGCCACGAGCTCCGCCAGGTCGCCGGCGAGGGTGGTCCGCTCGCGCGGCGTCGTGCCCGGGTCGGCGAGCGCGATCACGCCGGCGCTCTCCAGCCCGAACAGCGTCTTCGCCACTTCGAAGTCCGAGCGTCCCAGCTCCGCCGCGATGGCGCGCACGTCGCGCGCGCCGTCGATCATCGCGAGCATCTCCCACTCCGGCGGCAGCAGGTCGAGCTCGCCCTCGCCCCCCTCCTGCGGCGGCGCCAGCATGGGGACGACGCCCAGGTGGGGGATGCGGCTCTCGATACGGGACCACTCGTCGATCCGGCGCGCGCCCTCCATCAGCAGCGCTTCGGTGGGGATGCGGACGGTGGCTTCCGTCGCGACGTCGGTGAGGGGGCCCTCGGTGAACGAGAAGTAGCCCTCGCGCCAGCCCATCACCTCGAAGACCACTTCCTCGATCTGGAAGCGCACCTGGCGCTGCAGCTCGCGCGGGGTGAGGGCGCCGAGGGAGACGAGGATCTCGCCGAGCCGGCGCGTGTCGCCCTGCCGCTGCTGCATGTCGCGCGCCCGCTCGAGGTCGGCCTCGGCGATTTTGCCGGTGCGGAGCAGCAGCGCGCCGAGGGGGTGCGGGTTCGAGCGGATCTCCGCGAAGATGATCGTGCCGTCCTCGAAGTAGACGGTGCCCGCGTTGTGGCGCAGCTCCGAGGTGACGCGCAGCACGCCGGTCTTCCGGCTCAGGTCGAGGAGCTGGAACACGTCGTGGATGCCGAGCTCGCGGAGCGGCCCTTCGATCGCCATGGGTCAGGCTGCGTCCGAAGCGAAGATGTGCTGCAGGTCCAGTGCGGTGCGCGCGTGCATGCGGGCGCGCTGCGCGAACGGCCCCGCGGGGTCGAGGCGCGTCACCTTCTCCCACGCCTGCACCGCCTCGGGGTAGCGGTGCAGCCGCGCGAGCGCCACGCCCGTCTGGAACAGCGCCTCGATCTGCTCGGGGTCGAACTTGAGCGCCCGCCGGAACGCCTCCAGCGCCTGGGCGTCGCGCTTGTCGTCGAGCAGGGCCCGCCCCAGGAGCAGCAGCGCCGGGAGGTCGTACGGGTCCTGTTCCAGCATGTCGGCGAGCCGCCCCACCGCCTGGCGCACGCGTCCGGAGCGGCGCAACAGGTCGGCCAGCGCGAGCGCCGCTTCGTGGAAGGTGGGGAGGGCGTCGAGGGCGCGCTCATACGCCTGCTGCGCTTCGTTCCACTCCTCCCTGTCCTCGTGCAGGCGTCCCAGGTCGAGCCACACCTGCACGTAGCCCGGGTCGAGCTCGAGCGCCGCGCCGTACGCCGCGAGCGCGCCGCGCTTGTCGCCGACCTTCAGCGCCACGTCGCCCTGGAGCTTGTGCAGGTCGGCGCGTCCGGGCGCGCGCCGCTGCGCCTGCTCGAGCACCGTGAGCGCGCCGGCGGCGTCGCCCGCGGCGGCCCGGCCCCGCGCCACCGCCACGAGCGCGTCCACGTCGTCGGGGGTGAGGGTCATGAGCTCTTCCGCCAGCGCGCGCGCCCCTTCCGCCCGCGCGCCGCCGAGTGCAAACAGGGCCTTCACTTCCCCGAGCAGGGCGTCGGCGCGGCGGGGCTCGAGGGCGCGGGCCTCCCGGTAGCGCTCGAGCGCCTCGCCGTGCAGGCCCCGCTTCGCGAAGATGTCGCCGACCAGGACCGCGGCGTCGGCGCGGTTGGCGCCGCGCTGCACCGCCCGCACCGCCTCGCCCATGGCCACGTCCATGAGCCCCTTGCTCACGTAGTCGCGCGCCAGCGCGAGCGGGTCCTCGGCGGCCGGCTCCGCCGCGGCAGGCGCGGCGGCGGGCGGTGCGAGCTCCTGGAAGATGTTGTCGAGCAGCCGCTGGTCGAAGTTGAAGTCCTCGCCGATCGTCTCGGCGGCCACGTCGGCCGAGATCTCAGGCGCGATCCCGATCGTAGCCTTCTCGTACTGGAGGTCGATCGTGAGCGCGAACTTCTGCGAGACGTAGTAGGGGTCGAGCTCGAGCGCCCGCTTCGTGGCGCGGAGCGCGCCGTCGAAGTCGCCGAGGTTCGAGAGCGTGAAGCTGAGGTTGTAGTGCGCGCCGGCGTGGTCGGGGTCCACCTCGACGGCGCGCACGAACGCGTTGCGCGCGTCCGGGAAGCGCTTCAGCTCCACGAGCACGAGCCCGACGCCGTTCCAGGCCGCGGCCGAGTTCGGTTCGTTCGAGAGCACGTGACGGTACGCCTCGAGCGCGAGCTGGAAGCGCCGCAGCTGGTAGAGCAGCAGCGCGAGGTTCAGCCGCGCGGCGCTGAACGTCGCCCGCAGCTGCAGCGCGGTCCGGAACGCCTCGATCGCCGCCTCGGTGTTCCCCGCGTGCGCCTGCACCACGCCGAGGTTGTTCCACGCAAGCGTGTACTTCGGATCGACCTCGGCGGCCTGCTTGTAGGACGCCAGCGCGTCGTCCGTCCGCCCCGACTGGTGCAGCACCACGCCGCGCTCGTTCCAGAGCTTCGGCGAGTCGGGAACCTCGCGCAGCAGCGTCTCGTACAGCTCGAGCGCCGCCGTGAGGTCGCGCTTCAGGAGGTGCACCTCGGCCATCGCCTGGAGCGTGAGGCGGCGGTCCTCGCCGCGCTCGAGCGCGAGGCGGTACTCGCGCAGCGCCTCGTTGTAGTAGCCCTTCTGCCGGAAGGCGAGACCGAGGTTGTAGTGCGCGAGCTCGGTCCCTTCGACCACCTGCGGCTCGGGCACCTGGCGCTGGCGCAGCTGCTGGCTGCGGCGCTCGGCGTTGTAGCGCTCGAGCGAGAGGTTGGTCTGCGCACGGGCGAGGGGCGGGTTGAGCTGGATGGCGCGCTTCGAGGCGGCCCGGGCGTCCTGGTGGCGGCCCATGTCGCCCAGCACGAAGGCCATCAGGTAGTGCGCGTTGGCGTTGTCGGGGTTGAGCTGCACCGCGCGGTCGAGGGCGCCGAGCGCCTCGCTGTTCAGGCCGCGGTTGTAGTAGATCTCCCCCAGGTAGAAGTGCACCACGCTCGAGTCGGGATCGCGCTCGACAGCGCGCAGGAACCACTCGGTGGCGGCTTCCGGCCGGCCGCGGTTCTTCTCGGCGAGGCCGAGCTGGATGATCGCCGCCACGTCGTCCGGCCGGCGCGCAAGCAGCTGCTCGAACTCCGCCGTCGCCTCGTCGTACGATCCGAGGATGGCGTAGGCGCGCCCCAGCTCCCAGCGCGCGTCCCGCTCGTCGGGGGCGCTGCGCAGCCGCTCCCGAAGCTGCGCCACCAGCCGGTCGTAGTAGCCGGTGTCGTGGTAGGCGATCTCCAGGTTGCGCTGCGCGACCTGCATCTTGGGGTCGAGCTCGAGCGCGCGGGTGAACTCCGCGATCGCTTCGGGGACCAGCCCCTTCTGATAGTAGAGGACGCCGAGGTTGTTGTGCGCCCCGGCGTCGGACACATCGATCCGGCGGGCGAAGGATCGGAGAACGGCGAGGTCGCGTTCCGAAAGCGCCGGCGCCGTCACGGGTCAGGTCAGGCGGATGGCGTCAAAGATGGCCTTGAGCGACGCCAGATCGGGGAGCAGCAGGAAGTGCCCCCGCAGCCCCTCCGCCGAGTCGATGGTGAACTCGGTCTCGACGCAAAACACGAAGTCGCGCTCGTGTCCGAAGTTCAGGTACGTCGTCGTGAGGACCGCGGCCGCAAGGTCCACCACGAGGCTGGGCACCGACGGCAGCAGCAGCATCCCCATGAAGTCGGACAGCGCGTTCATGTACGCGCCCGAGAGGATGTTGCCGGCCTCCTTGAGGCACGACTGCTCGAGCGCGTCGAACACCGTCGTCGTGCCGACCGGCCGGCGCAGCAGCATGTCGCAGAGCCGCCGGCCCACCGCCTCGGGGAACAGCAGCAGGGTGCGGCCGGTCAGGTCCCCGAGCATGTGCATCAGCACGGCGGCGACCACGTCCTGCGGGCTGCCGAGCAGCTCCGGCACCTCTTCGAGCCGCGCGATGTTGATCTGCGGCACGCTGATCATGATCCGGCGGTTGGTGAGCTGCGACAGCGCGGTCGCGGCGTGGCCGGCGCCGATGTTCGCCACCTCGCGCAGCGCGTCGATCTGCAGCTCCTTCAGGTCCCGGACGTCCTCCATCCCCCCTCCTCTACAGGAGCCCGGCGGCGTCGAGAATCAACGCCGGAATCCCGTCGCCCATGATCGTTGCCCCGCTGAACACCGGCAGCGTGCCCGGCGGCGCGTCGAACCCCTTCACGACGATCTCCTGCTGGCCGAGCATCCCGTCCACCACCACGCCGGCCCGCCGCTCCCCCAGCTCGAGCACGATGACGGGGGAGCGCGGCGGCGGATCGCCGGGGACGCCGAGCAGCCGCCGCAGGTGCACCAGCGGGACCACGCGGTCGCGCAGCACGATCGCCTCGCGGCCCTCCACGATGGTCGTCGCCTGGACCCCGAACTCGACGGTCTCCGCCACGTAGGTGAGCGGTAACGCGTACCGCTCCCGCCCCACGCCCGCGATCAGCGCGCGCACGATCGCCAGCGTCACGGGGAGCCGCAGCACGAACGTCGTGCCCTTCCCCGCTTCGGAGCGGATGTCGATCGAGCCGCCCAGTGCGCGGATCCGCGTCACGGCCACGTCGATCCCCACCCCGCGGCCCGACACGCTCGTCACCGCCTCGGCGGTGGAGAACCCGGGCCGCGCGAGCACCCGCAGCAGCTGGTCGTCCGACAGCTCCTCGGCGGGCGCCTCCACGCCGCCCTCGCGCCGCGCGCGCTCCAGGATCTTCGCGCGGTCGATCCCGCGCCCGTCGTCCGTGACGCTGATCGCGACGCTCGCGCGCTCGCGCACCGCGGCGAGCACGATCTCGCCCTCGGGCTTCTTGCCGCTGCGCCGCCGCTCCGCGGGCGGCTCGATGCCGTGGTCCACCGCGTTGCGCAGCAGGTGCATCAGCGGATCGCCCAGCTCGTCGAGGATCGTGCGGTCGAGCTCGATCTCCTTGCCCTCGACGCGGAACGCCACCTCCTTCCCCAGCTCGCGGGCCAGGTCCCGCACCAGTCGCGGGAAACGGTCGAACACCTGCCAGACCGGCGTCATCCGCGCCTGGATGATCTCCGCCTGGAGATCCGACGAGAGCCGCGAGATCTGGATCGCCACGTCGTCGATCGCCGGGTCGCGCCGCTCGACGGCGAGCTGGTTGAGCCGCCCCCGGGCCGTGACCAGCTCGCCGATCAGGTCCATGAGCCCGTCCAGCCGCCGCAGGTCCACCCGGATGTGCCGGCTCTTCGCCGGCTCACCGGCAACCGCCCCCGGCTCCCCAGCGCCCGGCGCGAGCGCAGCGGCGCGGAGCACGTCTCCGCCGACGCTCACGTGCTCGACGTCGCCCGCCCCCCGCAGCGCACGCTCGATCTCCTCGGGCTCCGCCGGCGACTCGAGCCGGAAGCTGAATCGCCCTTCGAAGTCCTCAGCCTCGAACGCCGCGGTCGGGGGGGTAACGGTGTGCACCGCGCCGAAGCGCTCCGCCTTCTTCAGGACGAGGAGGGCGCGCCCGCCCTTGAGCGGCGTCTCGGGACGCAGCGTCACCTGGACCAGCCGCCCTGCCGCCGGCGCGGAGGGCGCCTCGATCACGGGCGCCGGCTCGGGGGGCGGCGTCGGCCGCGCTCCCCTGCCCTCTTTACCCCGCCCGCCCACCTGCGCCGCGGCGCGGTCCAGCTCGGCGACGACGCCGGCGACGTCCAGCTCCTCCTCCCGGCCCACCACCGACAGCTCGACCGCCTGCTCGAGCGCGTCGCGCGCCCGGAACAGGAGCTGCAGCAGTTCGTCCGTCGCGGGCTGCGCTCCCCGCCGCAGCAGGTCGAGCAGGTTCTCGCTGCGGTGGGCCAGATCGGTCACGCGGGCGTAGCCCATCGTCGCCGCCATGCCCTTCACGGTGTGCACCGCGCGGAACAGCCCGGCCACGGGCGCGGTGCTCGCGGGGCTCCGCTCCCATTCCAGCAGCAGGTGGTTGCACGCGCTCAGGTGCTCCCGGCTCTCCGCCAGGAACAGCTCGGCGTACTGCGACAGATCCATGGAGTCAGCCGAGCACGCGCTGCACGGCCTCGAGGACGCGCGACGGCTGGAACGGCTTGACGACGAAGTCCTTCGCCCCCGCCTGGATCGCCTCGACCACGAGCGCCTGCTGGCCCATCGCGCTGCACATGAGGATCTTCGCGTCGGGATCCTGCTTCACGATCTCCCGCACCGCGTCGATCCCGCCCATGTCCGGCATCACGATGTCCATCGTGACGAGATCGGGCTTGAGCTGCCGGTACTTCTCCACCGCCTGCGAGCCCGTCTCGGCTTCCCCCACGATCTCGAAGCCGGCCTGCGCCAGGATGTCGCTGATCATCGTGCGCATGAAGATGGCGTCGTCGCAGACGAGGACCGTGTGGCTCACACATCCTCCCTAGGGAGACAAGATGGGGCTGAGCAGCGCGTCGGTATCGAGGACCACGAAGAGTTGACCGGCGCGGCGCCCGACGGCCCGCACGAGCGTGGGATCGATGCCGGGCAGCGCCTGCCGACCTTCCAGCGCCTCCCCGCCCACCGAGAGGAGGTCCACCACTTCGTCGACGGTGAAGCCGAGGAGCTTCTTCCCCCCGTCGAGTTCCAGCAGCACCGTCGTGCCGCTCCCCCCCGCCGCGTCGGCGGCGGGATCCGGGGGCGGCTGGCGTAGCGCCCGCCAGCCCTCCACGATGGTGACCAAGGTGCCCCGCACGTTGACCACCCCCGCAACCATGGAGGGCGCTCCCGGAATCCGGGTGGTCTGGAGGCGGGGCAGGATCTCGCGCACCCGCTCCGCTTCGACCGCGCAAACCAGCGGCCCCACCCGGAACAGCAGCAGTCGGACGACCCCGGCGTCACTCATCCGATGCGAAGAAGCCAAGATACTGCAAGGGGTTGCGTTGAGCAAGCAAACTCGGGTCGGCGGCCGCTTCCGCAAGCGCAGGCGCGAGTTCGGCGGGCCACTCCGAGCGCAGCGTGACGCGCGTCCCGGTGACCGGATGGGGGAACGACAGCCGGGCCGCGTGCAGCAGCTGCCGTGGCGCGAGGGCCTCGAGCCGCTCGGCGATACGCCGCTCGGACGGCGTCACCCGGCGGCTCCCGCCGAACGCGTACTCGCGGTCGCCGACCACGGGGTGGCCGACGTGCGCGAGGTGCACCCGGATCTGGTGGGTGCGGCCGGTGCCGAGCGCGACCCGCAGCAGGTCGGTCTGCGCGAACCGCGCCACCACCGCGGCGTGCGTGACCGCGTGGCGCCCTCCGGCGAGCACGGTCATCCGCTTGCGGTCCTTGGGATGGCGCGTGATCGGCGCCTCGATCACGACGGGGCTCTTCGCGAAGTGGCCCCAGGCGAGCGCGGCGTACACACGCTCGACCTGACGCTGCTCGATCAGGCGGGTGAGCTTCCGGTGCGCCAGCTCGCTCTTCGCGACCATCAGCAGGCCCGAGGTGTCGCGGTCGAGCCGGTGGACGATCCCGGGGCGCCCCCCCCCGGCCCCCCCCGCCCCCCCCGCCCCCCCCGCTGCGTCCGGCGCCAGCTCGGTGCCGCGCCCCACCAGCACGTTCACCAGCGTGTCGTCCCAATGGCCGGGGCCGGGATGGACCACGAGACCGGCCGGCTTGTCGAGCACCGCGACGTGCTCGTCCTCGTACACGAACGTCAGATCGCGGTGGACGGGCGCGTAGCTCCGGGGCGGTGGCTCGTCCGGCGGCAGCTCTACCGAGACGACGGTGCCACGCTCGAGCTGGGCGGAGGCGCGGAGCGGCTTGCCGGCGGTGGTGACGCGCTTGTCGGCGATGAGGCGGGCGGCGACGGTGCGGGAGAAGGCGAGCTGATCGGCGAGGAAGCGGTCGAGGCGCTCGGTGTGGGAAACGGCGACGCAGAACGTGACCGGGGAGGGGGGGGCCGCCATCAGTGCCCGGTCGCCCCGGCCTCCTTCGCCCGCTCCTGCGCCCGGCCCTCGAGCCAGAGGGAGACCGCGAGCGCGATCGCCCCGACGGTGATGGCGGAGTCGGCGACGTTGAACGTCGGCCAGCGCGCGGCGCCGATGCCGACGTCGACGAAGTCCACCACGCCCTGGGCGCTCCGGAGTCGGTCCACCACGTTGCCCACCGCGCCGGCGCACACCAGGGCGAGCGAGACCAGCCGGAAGCGGTCGCCGGGCCGGGCCGAGAGCACCATGGACCGCAGGACGACGAGCGCGGCGAGCGCGAGCACGAAGAAGATCCAGCGCGAGTAAGCGGGGCCGCCGAGGCACAGCCCGAAGGCGGCGCACTGGTTGTACACGAGCCGCAGCTGCACGTAGTCGCCGAGCACGCGCACCGGCAGGTGGCGCGCGAGCAGCGACTCGGCGAGGAGCTTGGTGACCAGGTCGGCCACGACCACGGCCGCCGCGGTCCCCCAGAACAGCCGGCGGTCAGCGGCGCTTACCATCTTCTTCCTTTGCCTTGCACTTGATGCAGAGCCGCGCGTGGGGCAGCGCATCGAGCCGTTCGAACCCGATGTCCTCGCCGCACTGCTCGCACTTTCCGAACTTCTCCGGCGTCTGGTACAGCCGGCGCAGTGCCTGGTTCACGTGCCAGAGGTAGCGGCCCTCCTGCGACGCGAACAGGAACGCCTTCTCCCGCTCCATGGCGTCGGTCCCCTGGTCCGCCATGTGGAACGAGTAGCTCGAGAGGTCGCCGTCGGAGGCCTGAAGGCTCGAGTTGAACGACTCGCCGTAGTAGCCGAGCTCCTTCATCACCCGGGCGCGCTCCTCCAGCAGCCGTTTCTCGAGGTGCGCGAGCTGCTTCTTGTTGAGGTGCTTGCTCGCCTTCGTTTTGGCTTTGGTCGGCATTATCGGGTACCGCCCTTTCGTCCGTCATGGCGCCGGAGCGCAATGGTCACCCGGCGCGCCTCGATGTCCACTTCTCGGGTCAGATCCGCTTCCTCCAACACCTCGCCGAAGACCACCTTGCGGGCGAGCGTCTCGCCCGCGACGAAGCCCTGGAACGCGGACACGGCCGCGACGACGTCGGCGGCGCCGGCCACGCTGAGCTCGATGCGCGTCGTGTACTCATACCCCGCCTCCTTGCGCAGGCGCTGCACGCGGTTCACGACTTCACGCGCCAGCCCCTCCTGCACCAGATCCTCCGACAGCCGGGGATCGATCGCCGCCACGTACGGGCCGTCGGCCTGCACGGCCCAGTCGCTCACGACCTCGCGCGCCACGGTGACGTCCTCGGGAAGGAGCTCGAACTCCCCCGCCCGCACGGGCTCCCCACGTTCCAGCGTCTGGAGCTCCGCCGCCGTGAGCTGCGACACGGCCGCCGCCGCGCGGGGCGTGTCCTTCCCGTAGCGCTTCCCCAGGCTCCGGAACTCCGCTTTGCCCTTCAGGCGCACCAGGTCGTGGTCCGAGCCGGCGACCTCGATCCCCTTGGCGTTCACTTCGGCGGCCAGGATATCTAACAGGTCCGCGAAGGCCCGCCCCTTCACGGCGGCCGGCACGGCCACCTGCAGCTTGGCCACGGGCTGGCGGACGTTGAGGCCCCGGCTCTCGCGCGCCGCGCGGGCGAGCGAGGCGAGCCTGCGGACGGCCGCCATCGCCTGGAGCAGCTCCGGCTCGCGCCGCCCCTGGTCGGCGGGGAACGACGCCAGGTGGACGGAGGTTCCCACGAGCGCCCGGTGCAGCCAGTCCGAGGCGAACGGCGCGGCCGGCGCGAGCAGCCGGGCCGTGGTGACCAGCGCCTCGTACAACGTGGTGAGCGCGGCCGCGTCCGCCGCCCGGTCGGGGGCCCAGAACCGGGGCCGGTTGGTGCGCACGTACCAGTTGGACAGGTCGTCCACCACGAAGTCCATCGCGGCGCGCACGCCGGCGGTCACGTCGTAGGCGTTCCACGCCTCGCGCACCGCCGTCACCACCTCGTCGAGCCGCGCGAGCAGCCAGCGATCGGCCGGCGACCGCTCCGCGGCCGGCGGCGCGCCGGCCTGGAGGGGCGGAGTCCAGTCCCCGACGTAGTCGGCGAAGAACTTGTAGGTGTGGCGCAGCGTGTTCAGGAACCCGCCCGTCACGTCGGGGATCTGGCGCCGGTCGAACCGCTTGGGCAGCCACACCTGGCTCTGCCCGAGGAGGTAGAGCCGCACCGCGTCCGCGCCGAACTCCTCGATCACCTGCCACGGGTTCACGACGTTCCCGCGGCTCTTCGACATCTTCTGGCCCTGCGCGTCGAGGACCAGCTCGTTGACGATCACGTTCTTGTACACGATCGAATCGAACGCCGTGACCCCGATCGCGAGCAGCGAGTAGAACCAGCCGCGGGTCTGGTCGACGCCCTCGCAGATGAAGTCGGCCGGGAAGTGCGCCTTGAAGTCGGCCTGGTGCTCGAACGGGTAGTGCCACTGCGCGTACGGCATGGCCCCCGAGTCGAACCAGGCGTCGATCACCTCGGGGACGCGCCGCATCGTGCCGCCGCACTCCCGGCACGTCCAGGTGTAGGCGTCGATGGACGGCTTGTGGGGATCGAAGTCCGCCGGCAGCCGCTTCCCCCAGCGCTCCGCGAGCTCGGCGTACGAGCCGATCACGGCCCGGTGCTCCCGCTCCGCGTCGCACTCCCACACGTTGAGCGGCGTGCCCCAGTAGCGGTCGCGCGAGAGCGCCCAGTCCACGTTGTTCTCGAGCCACTCGCCGAACCGCCCGCTCCCGACCTCGGGGGGATGCCAGGCCACCTGGGCGTTCACCGCGAGCATGCGCGCCTTCACCGCCGTGGTGCGCACGAACCAGGAGCTGCGGGCGTAGTAGATCAGCGCCGAGTCGCAGCGCCAGCAGAACGGGTAGCTGTGGGTATAGGGTCGCGTCTCGAGCCAGCGCCCCTCGTGCTTCAGGCGCTCGATGATCAGCCGGTTCGTCTCCTTGTCGGTGACGAGCTTGCCGTTGATCTCGTCCCAGCGCGTGCCCTGGAACGTGCCGTCGGGCGCGACCGGGTTCACGAACGCCAACCCGTACTGCTGGCCGACCGCGTAGTCGTCGGCGCCGAACGCGGGCGCCATGTGCACGAGCCCCGTCCCGTCCTCGGCCGTCACGAACCCGCCCGCGACGACGATGGCCCGCTGCCCTTCCTGCGGGAGCGGCACCACCTCGAGCGGGCGCACGTACTTCTGCCCCACCAGCTCGCGCCCGCGGTAGCCGGCGACGCGCGGCGCCTGGGCGAGCGGCTTCCCCGCCACGTGCACGTCCGCCGCCCGGTCCGCCGCCACGATATAGCGCACGCCGTTCACCTCGTACTCGCCATATTCGAGGTCGGGATGCACCGCGACCGCGATGTTCGCGAGCAGCGTCCAGGGGGTCGTGGTCCAGACGACGAGCTGGCGGTTCGGATCGGCCGCGAGCGGGAAGGTCACGTACACCGAGTTCGTCTGCACCTCCTCGTAGCCGAGCGCGAGCTCGTGCGAGGAGAGCGCGGTGCCGCAGCGCGGGCAGTAGGGCAGCACCTTGTGCCCGCGATACAGCAGCGCCTTCTCGTGCAGCCGCTTGAGCAGCCACCACACCGTCTCGATGTACTCGCTCGTGTAGGTGACGTAGGGATGCGCGTAGTCGAGCCAGTAGGCGACGCGCTCGGAGAGCGACTCCCAGTCGGTCTTGTAGGTGAAGACGCTCTCACGACACAGCCGGTTGAACTTCTCGACCCCGTAGGCCTCGATCTGCTTCTTCCCCGAGATCCCGAGGGTCCTCTCGACCTCGATCTCGACCGGCAGCCCGTGCGCGTCCCAGCCCGCGATGCGCGTCACGCCCTGGCCGAGCATCGTGTGGTAGCGGCACACGAGGTCCTTGATGGCACGCGAGAACACGTGATGGATGCCGGGGCGGCCGTTCGCCGTGGGCGGTCCCTCGAAAAAGACGAACGGCGGGCCGTAGCGCATCGCCTCCTGCGTCTTCTCGAACAGGCGCTCGTGTTTCCAGGTCGCGAGCAGCTGCTTCTCCAGCGCGTCCGGCGAGAGCTTGGGGTCGAGCGGCGGATACCGGGGGGGGGGAGGCATCAGTTCAGGCGCTCCAGCACGCCGCGGATCAGCTCGGCGAGCCGCGGCTCGGCTGCGCGCGCGACGGCGATGATCTGCTCCAGGGACGCCGGCGCCAGCGCGTCGGGCAGGCACTGGTCCGTGACGATCGAGACGCCGAGCACCTTCATCCCCGCGTGCACGGCGGCGATGACTTCGGGCACCGTGCTCATCCCCACCACATCCGCGCCGACGGCGCGGAGCATCCGGTACTCCGCCCGGGTCTCCAGGTTCGGGCCCGTCACCGCGACGTACACGCCTTCGCGCAGCGCGATGCCGTGCGCGAGCGCCACCGCGCGCGCCAGCGCGCGCAGCTCGCCGTCGTACGGCTCGGACATGTCCGGGAAGCGCGGGCCGAGGGCGTCGTCGTTCGGGCCCACCAGGGGGTTGTCGCCCAGGAGATTGATGTGGTCGGCGATGAGCATGAGGTCGCCGGGGCTCCACAGCGGGTGCATCCCGCCGCAGGCGTTCGACACCACCAGGGTCCGGGCGCCGAGCTGCCGGAGCACGCGCACCGGGAACGCGATTTGCTGCAGCGAGTAGCCTTCGTAGCGGTGGAACCGCCCCTGCATCGCGACCACGCGCCGGCCCGCGAGCGTGCCGGCGAGCAGCTGCCCGGCGTGGCTTTCCACCGTGGACAGCGGAAAGCCGGGGATCTCCCCATAGGGGATCCGCGTCTCCACCGTCAGCTCGTCGGCGAGCCGTCCCAGTCCGGTGCCCAGGATCATGGCGACGTCGGGGACGAGCGTCGTCCGCGCCCGCACCACGCGGACCGCGTCCTGAATCATCCGCCTTGTTGGCCGTCCAGTGCGCGCAGCTCGGCGAGCTGCCGCTCGAGCATGACGCGGAATCCCGCTACGTACGCCTGGAACTGGCGCTGCACGTCGGCCGTCTGGCGCTCGACCTCGGCCTTCGCCGCGCGCGCCTCGTCGAGCACACGCCGACCCTCCACCTCCGCCTCGCGCGCCACCACTTTCGCCTCGCGCTGCGCCGCCGCCCGCGTTTCCTCACGGAACTGCTGGGCCGCGACCAGGGCATCGTTCATCGCGCGCTCGCGCTCCCGGTACGATTGCAGCTGCTCGGCCAGCGCCGCGAGCCGCTCTTCGAGCACCGACTTCTCGCGCAGGATGCGCTCGAGCTCGTCGGCCACGCGCATGCGGAAGTCCTCGACGCCGAGCGTCTCGTAGCCCCGCAGGCTCCGGCGGAACTCCTGCTTCCGCACGTCGAGCGGCGTGAGGTGGAACGCGCTCTCGGTCACGCCGCCGCCCCCGGGCTCCCCGGATCCTGCTCCCCCCCCGCCGTCCCCGCCGCCGCCTTCACCGTCTCCCTCGGGCCGAACAGCACGGTACCCAAGCGCACCACCGTTGCGCCCTCCTCGACCGCCAGAGCGTAGTCGCCGGACATCCCCATCGAGAGCGTCGGCAGCCATAAGCCCTCCTCCTGCAGTGCGTCCCGCAGCGCGCGCAGCCCGCGAAAGGTGCGCCGCTGCACGTCGGCGGCGTCGGTGAACGGCGCGATCGTCATCAGCCCTGCGAGCGCGAGGTGCGGCAGCGCCGCCGTGCGGCGCGCCAGCGCCGGCGCCTCGGCGGGGGCGCAGCCGCTCTTCTGCGCCTCGCCGGCGACGTTCACCTGCAGCAGCACGCGCACCGTCGTCCCGTGCGCCGCCGCCCGCCGGTCGAGCTCCTCGGCGAGCTCGCCCGAGTCCACCGAGTGCACCAGCGCGAACCGTCCCGGCACGTGCTTCGCCTTGTTGCGCTGGAGGTGACCGATCAGGTGCCACGTCGCGCGGCGCCCGGCCGGTGTGTCGATCTTGTCCAGCGCCTCCTGCACCCGGTTCTCGCCCAGGTCGGTCAGGCCGGCGGCGAGCGCCGCCTCCACCGCATCCAGCCCGAAGCCCTTCGTCACGGCGACGATCGTGACGGGATGCGTCCACCCGGCGGCCGCCTGGCGCCGGGCGATTTCGGCCCGCACGTGGGCCAGCCGCTCGGGCAGGGCCCCAAAATTCATAACCGCGAAAGCTATCCCGCCGCACCCGCTGAAACAATCGGGGGTGCGGGGAAGCTGCGATGGCGCGGGAGGTTAGATCGCGGGCGCGGTGACCCGCTCGCCGCCTTCCAGGTGCGAGATCGCCCCGGAGAGGAGGTCGCGCACCTGCTGCGCCGTGAGATGGCGGTGCAACAGCCCGTGACTCGCCACCGAGATGGTGGAGGTCTCTTCGGAGACGACCAGCACGGTAGCGTCGGTCTCCTCGGAGAGGCCGAGCGCGGCGCGATGCCGGGTACCGAGCGACTTGTCGGCGACCTTGAACTGCGTGAGGGGGAGCACGCACCCCGCTCCGATGATGCGGTCGCCGCGCACCAGCACGGCGCCGTCGTGCAGCGGGGAATACGGGGTGAAGATCGTCGTGAGCAGGTCGGCCGAGACCTTGGCTTCCATCGGCACGCCCGACGAGATGAACTCCTCGAGCCCGATGTCGCCCTCGACGGCGATGATCGCGCCCGTGCCCGCGCGCGACAGCCGGTCCATCGCCTCGGCGATCTCCTCGGCGACCGACTGGCGGTCGCTCTGCGAGAAGCGGCGCATGAAGCGCGACTGGCCGAGCCGCGCCAGCGCGTTCCGCAGCTCGGGCTGGAACACCACGACGGCGGCGAACGCGCCGAACGTGAACACGTACGCGAGCAGCGTGCTGATCATCGTGAATTTTGCGAGGACCGCCACGAAGTAGGCCACCGACAGGATCATCACCCCGACGATGATCTGCATCGCCCGCGTCCCCACCAGGAACAGGAGGAAGCGGTAGATCACGAACGCGACGAGCAGGATCTCGACCACGTCCGGCCACAGCCGCGGGATGAGGAACCGGTAGGCTTCGAAGTTCACGCTGGGCTCGTCGTCGCAGCCGTCACCCGCAGCGCTTCGCGCGCGAGCGCGGCGTCGTGGACCCGGAACAGGCGCGCCCCGCGCTCCCACGCGAGCGCGCACGCGACGGCCGTCGCCCGATCCCGATCCTCCACCGGCCGCCCGGTGGCGGCCCCGAGGAACCGCTTGCGGGACGGCCCGACCGCTACAGGATAGCCCAAGCCGACGACGGTTGCCAGCTCGTCGAGCAGCCGGAAGTTCTGCTCCGGCGTCTTGGCAAACCCGAAGCCGGGGTCCACGACGATCCGCTCCCGCGCCACGCCGCCCGCGGCGGCGCGCTCAACGGCCGCGCCCAGCTCCGCCGCCACCTCCGCCGCCACGTGCCGGTACACGGCGAGCGAGTCCATCGTGTCCGGCGTGCCGCGCATGTGCATCACGATCACTCCCACGCCGGCCCCGTCCGCGACCCGGGCCAGCTCGGGATCGAAGCCGAGCCCGGAGACGTCGTTCACCACCGCCGCGCCGGCGGCGATCGCAGCGCGCGCCACGGCCGCCTTGCGGGTGTCCACCGAGATGGGACCGAGCCCGCGGCGCGCGAGCTGCTCGATCACGGGTGCCACGCGGTGAATCTCCTCCTCGATCGCGACCGGCGCGGCGCCCGGTCGGGTGGATTCCCCGCCCACGTCGAGCAGCTCGCACCCGTCCGCCACCAGCCGCTCCGCCTGCGCGATCGCCCGGTCCACGGTCGCGAACCGGCCGCCGTCGGAGAACGAGTCCGGCGTGACGTTCACGATGCCGATGATCACGGGATGATCGAGCGCGAGGGCGCGCCCGGCGATCTCCCACCGCGCCGGCGGCTCGGCGTGAGCGGCGAGGAAACGGCCGACCTCCGGCGAGAGGCTTTCGAGCCCGGGCGGCACCCGGTCGGGACGGGCGAGCGGGGCCAGCCGGCTCGCCGCCGCGCCGATCAGCGCCCAGCCTTCACCGGTCAGGATGTCGGTCCCGGCCTTCGCGCCCCAGCCCACGAGGGCCTCGCGCTCGGGCTCAGTGATGTCCTCGAGGAGAACGACGAGGGTCTGGACGCCGGTGGCGGCGAACCAGGCGGGCTGGGCGTCCCACCCGCGCGCCGCGAGCGCCGCGCGCACCGCTTCGGGGGTGTGCGCGGCGAGCGCGGTCAACCTCACGCGCCGGCGGGCTCGGGGGGCGGGCTGCCGAGGACGGGACCGCGCGGCGCCGCCTTGTCCTTGGCGGCGTCGGCGCCCGAGGGGGGCGCCGCGGCCGCGGGCGCCGTGGGGGGCACGGGCGGCAGTGGCCGGCCGGCCACGACCAGGTCGACCTCCTCGCGGTCCAGCGTCTCGCGCTCGAGCAGCGCGGCGGCCAGCCGGTCGAGCACGTCGCGCTGCGAGCTGAGGATCGTCTTGGCGCGCTCGAACGCCTCGGTCAGCACGCGCTTGACCTCCGTGTCGACGAGCTCGGCGGTGCGCTCCGAGACCTCGCGCCGCTGCACGACCTCGCGGCCCAGGAAGATCTCGGCCTCGCGGTCGCCCACGGCGATCGGGCCGACGACGTCGCTCATCCCGAACTGCGTGACCATGCGGCGCGCCATCTCGGTCGCCTGCTGGATGTCCTGCGCCGCGCCGGTCGTGACCTTGTCGGGGCCGAACACCAGCTCCTCCGCCACGCGGCCGCCGTACGCCATCGCGAGCCGCCCGAGGATGTACTCCTTGGTGTAGTTGTGGCGGTCCTCCTCGGGCAGCGAGAAGGTGATGCCGAGCGCGCGGCCGCGCGGCACGATGGTGACCTTGTGCAGCGGATCGAGCCCCGGCACCTTGACGTTCACGAGCGCGTGCCCCGCCTCGTGGTACGCGGTGAGGCGGCGCTCCTCGTCGGAGAGAACCAGGCTCTTCCGCTCGAGACCGAGCATCACCTTGTCCTTCGCGTCCTCGAGGTCGTCCATGTCCACGGCGGACTTGTTGCGCCGCGCGGCCAGCAACGCGGCCTCGTTTACGATGTTCGACAGCTCCGCGCCCGAGAGGCCGGGCGTCCCCCTCGCGATCCGCTCGAGGTTCACCCCCGGGCCCAGCGGGATCTTGCGGGTGTGCACCCGCAGGATCTGCTCGCGGCCCTTCACGTCGGGCATGTCCACGACGATCTGGCGGTCGAACCGGCCCGGGCGGAGCAGCGCGGGATCGAGGATGTCGGGCCGGTTGGTCGCGGCGAGGAGGATCACGCCGTCGTTCGACTCGAAGCCGTCCATCTCGACGAGCAGCTGGTTGAGCGTCTGCTCGCGCTCGTCGTGCCCGCCTCCCAGCCCGGCGCCGCGGTGCCGCCCGACGGCGTCGATCTCGTCGATGAAGATGATGCAGGGGGCGTGGGCCTTCCCCTGCTCGAACAGGTCGCGCACACGCGACGCGCCCACGCCGACGAACATCTCCACGAAGTCCGAGCCCGACATCGAGAAGAACGGCCGGCCGGCCTCGCCCGCCACCGCCTTGGCGAGCAGCGTCTTCCCCGTCCCCGGCGGCCCCACCAGGAGGGCGCCCTTCGGCAGCCGCCCGCCCAGCCGCTGGAACTTCTGGGGATCCTTGAGGAAATCGATGATCTCCTCGAGCTCCTGCTTGGCCTCGTCCGCCCCGGCGACATCGGCGAAGGTGATCTTGGGCGTGTCGCCGGTGAGGAGCTTGGCCTTGGATTTCCCGAACGCGAAGGCGCGGTTCCCGCCCTGCTGCATCTGGCGCAGCATGAAGATGATGAGGCCGAGGATGAACAGGTACGGCAGGAAGCTGAACAGGAAGACGCCGAACGACTGCTTCTCCTCGCGCGCCCGCACGTCCACGCCCTTCGTGCGCAGCGTGGCGACCCAGTTGTCGCTCGACTCGAACGGCAGCAGCGTGGTGAAGTGCTCGGCGGTGCGGCGGCCGAACGGCACGGGGGTCTTGAAGTCCCCTTTCACCTGCTGCCGCTCGGTGATCTCCACCGCGGCGACGTTCCCCTTGTCGAGCTGCTCGGTGAACTGCGAGTAGGAGATGTCCACCGCCTCCTGCCGCCGGCTCGAGGCGAACTGCACGAGCAGGATGGACCCCACGATGAGGAGCGCCCAGAACGACAGCGTCCGGAGCGTCCGGGTCCAGCTGAACTCGCGCTGCGGCGGGATGCGGTTGGCCATCAGGTCAGGCTCGCGATGTACGGCAGATGCCGGAAATTCTCGGCGTGGTCGAGCCCGTACCCCACGAGGAACACGCGCGGGGCGTCGAACCCGACGAACGCCGGCTCGAGCACCAGGTGCTCGGCAAGATGCTTATGCAGCAAGGCACAGATCTCCAGACTCTGCGGGGCGCGCTCGCGCAGCAGCGTCACCATGCGGTTGAGCGTCTTCCCCGTGTCCACGATGTCCTCCACCAGGAGGATATGCTTACCCCGGAGCTCCGTCTCCGGATCGTACAGCAGCCGCACGTTGCCGCTCGAGATCGTGTCGGCGCCGTAGCTCGCGGCGACGAGGAAGTCGACCTGGAGCGGCCGCTCAATGCGGCGCACCAGATCGCTCAAGAAGATGAAGCTCCCCTTCAGGAGGCCGAGCACGAGCAGCTCGCCGTCGGGATAGGCAGCGGTGATCGCCTGGCCCAGCTCGCGCACCCGGCGCGCGATCGTCTCCTCGTCGAAGACGATCCGCTTGAGCTCACGCCCGCCGGTCTGCTTCAGGCTCGCCGTGCTTGGTAACATCCACCCGCACCGCCGGGGTTCCGGGCTGCGGGAGCGCCGCGGCGCTCCGGCAGATGCCGGGGACCCACAAAATGGTTTCGCCCCGGGCCACGACCGGGTAGGTGGCCCGATCGCTCCGCGGCACGCGCGCTTCCATCAGCAGCCGCCGCAGCGGCCGGCGGCCCACGCCGCCGAGCGGAACCAGCCGGTCGCCCGCCCGCGGGGGCCGTACCTGCCAATCGCCCCCGCCCCCGGCGATCCAGGTGGTCCACTGCCCCCGCGGCACCCGCGCCGGCGCGGGCTCGGGAACCCAGTCCACCCGGAACCCGCCGAACAAGCCGCTGCCGCGCTCCGCCGTCGCGACCATCTGCTCCGCCGCGCACTCCATCGCGCGGCTCACCCGCAAGCGGTCGAACGCCGTCTCCGCCACCCACCCGCGCCCCAGCTCCAGGCGCCGCCCCGACGGCCGCCGCGCGAGCGCCAGCAGGGCCCGCGCCCGGCGGATCCCCAGCACCAGCCCGGCGCGCCGGGCGGCGGCCCGCAGCAGCGCCACCGCCAATGGGTCATGATAGTGAGCGAGACTCTCCCGGGCAACGTTGAACCCTCCGCGCACGGTGCGAAGGTGCAGCTCCGGAAGGTGTTCGAGCAGCCCGTCCCACGCGCGGCGCTCGAGCGCCGCCGCGGCCCCGACGCGCAGCAAGTCGGCGCGCACCCCCAGGCCCAGCCGCTCCTCGAGCGCGGGGAGCAGCGTGGCGCGCAGCCAGCTCCGCAGGTGCCGCCGATCGCGGTTCGCGGGATCATCGTGGGTGGGGAGACGGCGCTCGGCGGCGTAGGCGGCGAGCTCGGCCTTCGTGAACGCGAGCAGCGGCCGCACCACGCCGCCGCGCGCCCGCGGCGCCATCGCGGCGAGTCCGGCTGGCGCGCTGCCCTTGAGCACCCGCATCAGGATCGTCTCGACCTGGTCGTCGCGCGTGTGACCGAGCACGAGGGAGCGCGCCCGGTGGCGCCGTTGCACCTCCCGCAGCCACGCGTAGCGGGCGCGCCGCGCGAGCGTCTCCGTCGCGTCAGGACCGAGGTGGAGCTCGCCGAGCTCGAACGGCAGCCCGTACCGCTCCGCGAGTTTTCTAACCGCCTGACCGACTGACCGACTATCCGCCTGAATTCCGTGGTCCGCGTGCGCCACGACGAGCGCGAGGCCCCCCCCCAGCTCCCCGGCCGCGTCGTGCAGCAGGTCGAGCAGCGCGACCGAGTCCGGGCCACCCGACACCGCCACGACCGCGGTCCCCGGCTCACGGAACAGCCGGGCCCGCCGGACGTGCTCGCGGAAGCGCTGGGGGAGCGGGGGAAGCAGGGGGAGCGGAGCCATATATAATGATACTCCCATGCAACCCGATCAGGTGTATCAGCTGCTCCGCAACCTGACGTCTCCAGTGGTGGCCATCACGTCGGAGCGCGACGGCAAGCGCAACGGGATGATCGCCGACAGCGCGGTGCGGGCTTCGATCGTGCCCGCGATCCCCCGGCTCTCCGTGTTCATCCACAAGTTCAACTACAGCCACGACATGGTGTTCGAGACGGGGCGGTTCGTGCTGCACCTGCTGCGCAACGATCAGTTCGAGCTGATCCACCGCCTCGGGTTCGGCAGTGGCCGCACGCGCGACAAGCTCGCCGACATTCCGCACCACCTGGGCACGCTCGGCGCGCCGGTGCTCGACGAGTGCCACGCGCACTTCGAGTGCGTCGTCGCGAACGTGATGGACACCGGCAGCTCGACCTGCTTCCTCGGCGACGTGGTGGAGGTGGGCTACGGCAAGGCCAACCGTCCGACGGGGGTCGTGATGACCGCGGCGTATTTCCGCGGCAACATGCCGCCCGAGTGGCGGCCCGAGTACGAGGCTCAGCTCAAGGCGGCGCAGCGGTTCGCGGAGGAGCGGTCGCGCGACATCAAGCCCGTGATCTGGCGGGCACTCGAGCGCTAGGGTTGGGGTGCCTCGCCTTCGTCGGGATCGAGCGGCGAATGCTCGTACACGACGGGCGGGGTGCAGGTGCAGGGGTCCGCGCGGGTCAGGGCCAGCTGCGCGCTGGCGCGGGGTGGGTGGTACTCGATCGTCGCGGGGTCGTGGATCACGCCCCCACACAGGTGGCAATGGATCGCCGTCGTCATGGTCCCACCTCCTGCCGCACATTGCCGCGGTGGGCGCACCACGCTCCGGCTACAGGATTCAACCTCGGCTGGCGTTCCGCAATAGACGGCCCCTGAAAACACAAGGGCCGCAGCGTGACGCTCCGGCCCTTGGTGTAGCGCGCGGCGAAACCGGCGCCACGGCAACCTGGTAAGTAGATGCCAACGTAGCATCCCGTGAATCGCTGGTCAAGA
>DASWDP010000129.1:0-1951 GCA_036395195.1 Gemmatimonadales bacterium
CAGCCCGCCGCTCATCCCGATGCGCCGGTGGATCCGCCACACCGAGAGCCGGATGCCCCCGGCCTCGAGCGCTTCGCGCCAGGCGAGCACGTGCTGGTACACGCTGTCCACGAGCGTGCCGTCGAGATCGAACAGGAAGGCGGGGCCGGTAGCCATGGGGCTGCAATCTAGCCGGCGGAGTCCCTGTTGGAACCCGGGCTGAGAGCCCGGGCTCGGCCCGAGTGCGTCCTTAAGGACGCACACCGAGCCGAGCGCGCCCTGTCAGGGCGCGGATACCGTATCGTGGCGTCACTTGAGCAGCATGTCGTGCGGCCGCGCCTGCCCCGTCGGGAAATGCTCGAAGTCCACGTCGAACCTGGGATCGAGCGCCAGCCCCCCCGCCGTCACGTTCACGAGCCGCACGCGGTAGGGAACCTTCCCGTCCAGGTTCGAGAGCAGCGAATTGCTGACGTACAGCCGCTTGTTATCGGGCGTCAGCTTCATCATCTGGGCCTGCGGGATCGCGACGCTGGCCACGAGCTTGGGGTGCAGCGGGTCGGTGACGTCGTACTGCTGCACCGCGCCGCCACCGAACAGCGAGACGAACAGGAAGCGGTTGTCGTACGAGATCCGCATGTCGGCCGGGATCGAGCCGTCGGCGAGCTTGACCACGCGCGTGAACGCGAGCTTGCCGTCCTTCCCCACCTCCCAGTGCCACAGGCTGTTCCCGAACGCGCAGTTGATGAAGCCGCCGCGCGCGGCGGCGCCGTGCAGCCAGCGCACCTCGAGCGGCGCTTTGTCGAGGTGCGCCACCTGGAGGATCTTCGAGGTCTTGTAGTCCCACGCGACCACCTCGTCGCCCACCTGGTCCATCGGCGTGTTGCCGGCCTTGACGGCATGGGGATGCGCCCAGCTCGAGGTGACGATGAGGTTCAGCTCGGGCTTGATGCCGACGTCGTACATGTAGTCGGGGGCGGGGAGCGCCTGCACGAACTTGCCGTCGTTGTCGAGCGTCACGAGCGCGCCCGGGGCGCCGCCGTCCTTGGCGCCGAGCATCGCGATCATCACGCCGCCCGGCACGGCGTAGAAGGTGTGGGGTCCCGAATAGCCGGTCGTGGCGGCGAGGTCGGGAACGGTGCGGATCAGTTTGGGGTGCTTCGAGTCGGTCGCCACGTCGTAGATGAACAGCCGGTTCGAGAACAGCCCGCCCGCGAAGATGCGGTCGGCGTTCACCGTGTAGCCGAAGTGGTGCGCCTCGTTCGCGGGCGATGACGTCGGGACCGTGGCGATGACCTTCGCATAGCTCGCCGACGCCGGATTGGCGTCGATCACCGAGAGGAAATCAGGGTCCTTCTGGTCCGCGTCGCTGGTCCAGACGTACAGCACCGACTCGCGCTGGTCGGCTCTCAGGCCCCGGACGAAGACCGACTCGTCCGCGGGGCCGTTCACGGGCGTAGTCACTGCCGCAGGCAGGGCAGCGAGCAGCACTAGCAAAGTGGTGCGTCTCACGATGGTGCCTCCTCTGACAAGTGGTCCCAGCGAAGCTACCCTCCGGGCATCGAGGTGCAAGGCAAGTTGCAGCCTCGTGGCCCGTGGGCATATTACCACCCCTCTCCCCTCGCGAGCCCCGATTATGCAGCGCGCCATAACCCTCAACGTGAACGGCGTCGCCCGGACGACCGAGGTCGAGCCGCGCGCGCTGCTCGCGTACGTGCTGCGCGATCAGCTCGACCTCACGGGCACGCACATCGGCTGCGACACGAGCCAGTGCGGCGCCTGCACCGTCCACCTCGACGGCCGCGCGGTGAAGAGCTGCACCGTGCTCGCGGTGCAGGCGGAAGGGCGCGAGATCACGACCATCGAGGGGCTGGGCGCGAACGGGGGGGGGCTGCACCCGCTGCAGCAGGCGTTCTGGGAGAAACACGGGCTCCAGTGCGGGTTCTGCACGCCGGGGATGATCATGACCGCCGCC
>DASWDP010000130.1:0-5946 GCA_036395195.1 Gemmatimonadales bacterium
CCAGCGGCGAGATCCCCTGGAGCACCGCCTTGCCGGACAGGGCTTGCGTGACCGGGAGCAAGAGCGCCGACAGGCCGGCGGGCGTGAAGACGACGGAGAGCGCGCCCTCGGGCGGCGCGACGATCCGGAGCGCGTGGTCGAGCCGCGCGTTGATCGAGGCGACGAGGCCGGCGAGCACCTCGTCGGGCGGCAGATCGGCTCCCTCGAACGCGTCGCCGATCGCGAGCACGTCGTCCCCCGCGATGCGCCACACCTCGGCGCTCACGCCGATCGCCGTCGAGCGGTAGGCGGCCGCAGCGCCGGCGGTGTTCGCCACGCGCGTCTCCGCCGTCTCGCGCTCGACGGCGACGTTCACCTGGCAGCCGTCCCGCGCCAGCCGCTCGAGGAGCCCGCGACCGATCCCGATCAGGTGATCGAGGGAGGCGTCGGCGGCGCGGTCGAAGAACGTGGGCACCTGGGGCGGCCGGGCGGGGGGCGGAAACGCGGGGTCGAGCTCCTCCCCGAGCTCGGCCGAAGCGAGGGCGCGCTCGACGAGTTCGCCGGGCGCGGCGTCCACCGCCGTGCTGCCGGCCACGCCGACGCGCCCGCGGTGACGCACGCGCAGGTTCGCCCCCGCCTCCTCCGTGACGGCCGCCGATTTGAGCCGCCCCGCTTCGAACGCGACGACCGTGCGCTCCGCGCGCCGCCACAGGGCGTCGGCTCCCCCGTCCGCGCGGCGCCCCGCCAACTCGAGCAGCCGCTCGATCACGCGGCGACGTCGCCCCCGACGAGCGCCTCTTCGATGCGCACGTGCGGCGCCCCTTCCGTGACCGGCAGCGGGTACTGTCCGGCCTTGCCGCACCCCCCGCCCATCTGGTTCCAGCGGAAGTCGCCCGCGATGCGGTCGATCCGGTCGAGCGTCTGGAACAGGTTGCCCGCGAGCACGACGTCCTTCACCAGCTCGGCGACCCGGCCGTCGCGGATCATGTGGCCGTAGGCGGCGGTGAACGAGAAGTTCTCGAGCATGGTCTGGCCGCCGAACGCGCTGCAGGCGTAGACGCCGAGCGGGATGTCCTTGATCAGGTCCTCGAACGTGCCGCGCCCGTTGCCGATGTAGGTGTTCGTCATCCGGACGATCGGCGCATGCCGGAACGAGATGGCGCGGGCGTTACCGGTGGGCCGCTCGCCCATGGCGGCGGCCGTCTCGCGCGAGTGCAGCCGGCCGACCAGGGTTCCCTCCTTGATCAGGATCGTGTCCTGCGTCGGCGTCCCTTCGTCGTCGAACGGCAGCGTGCCGCGCAGCCCCGCGGCGGCGCCGTTGTCGCCCACGTTCAGGACCGGCTTGCCGAAGCGCCGCCCCAGCGTCATCATCTCGCGCGCCTGCGGGTTCTCGTAGACGAAGTCCGCCTCGGAGAGGTGCCCGAACGCCTCGTGGATGAACACGCCAGCGAGCTCGGGATCGAGGATCACGGGGTAGGTGCCGCCCTTCACCATCGGCGCATCGAGCAGCCGCACCGCCCGCTCGGCCGCCCTGCGGAAGCCCGCGACCCTGTCCTGCACGGAGTGCCAGCCGCGCCGCAACCCGATCGACTCGAGGCCCTTTTCGATCGTCCCGTCGCGCCGGGCGACCGCCGTCCCGGACAGCGTCACCTCGGGCCGCAGCTCGTGGAGGATCGTGCCCTCGGAGTTCACATACCAGTACTCGCTCACCTCGTCGCGATACGTAGCGAGCGTGTCCACGACGCGGTCGCTCACGGCGAGCATCGCGCCGTTGTAGGCCTCGATCAGCCGTTTCTTCTCGGCGAGCGGGACGCCGCGTACATCGCCGTCCAAGTCGACGGCGACCTCCGCCTGGTTGGGCGCCACCTTGGCGAGCCGGATCGGCCGGGTCGACTGATCGAGGCGGATGGCGCGCGACAGCTCGGTGGCCCGCGCCACCATCGCGTCGAGGCGGTCGAGCGACGTGAACGACGCCACTCCCCACCCGCACCCCGCGGTGAGGGCGCGCACGAAGCCGCCCTGGTCCTCGCTCTGGGTGGCGGACTCGAGCCGCCGGCCGCGGAAGGTGACGGCCGTGCTCCAGGTGCGTTCGACGCGGATTTCGGTGAAGTCGGCGCGAGAGCGTGCGAGCGCCGCGGTGAGCCGGTCGATCAACCCCCGAGTTCCTTCAGCTTCTGGGCGTAGTCGGGCCGCATCACGATCTCCCCCTCGATGATGACCTCGCGGTCCCAGGGGAGGATGACGAAGTTGTCGGTCTCGAGCGCGTAGAAGTCCGGTTTGTAATCCCCGGTGCGGAACGACACCGCGGTCTTGACCGCGCCGGGCCGCAGCTCGCGCACCGCGGCGAGGGCGAGCTTCATGGTGGCGCCTGTGTCGCACGTCTCGTCCACGATCAGCACGCGCCGGCCGGTGACGATGCGCGGCGGGCCGGCGATCACGACCGGCCGGCCGCCCGTCTCCGTGCGCGTGATGGCTACCGACGCGAAGTCCCGCTGCAGGATGCTCGCGACGACGGCGCCCGGAATCACGCCCGCCTTGGCGATGCCGATCACGACGTCGGGGTCGTACTCGCGGAAGATCTTGAGCGCCAGCGCCCGGCACATCTCGCCGAAGAACGGCCAGTCGACTTCCAGCACGCCGTGCGGCGCCTTGCGGCCGGCACGGGTCTGGGACGACGGAGTCCGGGGCGGGAGCGGGGGCGGGGGCGGGGGCGGGGCGGGCATGGGGTGAGAAGCTACATTGCAAAGTCCAGCGGCCGCAAGCTATTTTCGGCCCATGGGTTTTTGGCGCCGCCTCTTCGGCGGCTCGTTGGGCGATGAGCTCACCCCCCAGCGCCTCGATTACTTGAACGAGGCGCTCGCCCTCGAGCGCCAGGGCGATTACGACGCGGCCCTCACGTCGTATCGCTTGGCGCTGCGCGACCACCCCAACGACGCGCGCATTCTCCAAAACATGGCGATCGCCTTCACCAAGACGCGGCGGCTCGACGAAGCGATCCGCCACTACCGCCGCGCGCTCGAGCTCGACAAGGACCTCGCCGGCGCGCACTACGGGCTGGCGTTTCTTTTGCTCAAGCGCGGCGACCCCGACGGGGCGGCGCAACACCTGCGCGCGTTCCTGGCCCATCCGCCGAAGGGACCCGACGCGCAGAAGTGGGTCGAACACGCCACCCAGGCGCTCCGCGATCTCGGCGCCTCGGAGGGGGGGCCGCCGCGGGCCGCCGCGGCGGAGGCGCCCTGAGCGGAGGCGGCCGGGCCGGCGTCGTCGTCGTCGTCCTCGCCACGGCTGCGGCGTGCGGCAAGTTCGGTAGCGATCTCACCGAGGTGATCGCGATCTCCACGGCCGTGCCGGACAGCCTCGAGGAGTACGACACGCTCACCCCGCAGGCCGCCGCGCTCAACGGCGCGGGCGACACCGTCGCCGCGACGATCCTGTGGGCGAGCCTCGACACCGTGCTCACCGTCCTGAACGACGCGACGGGGAAGACGATCGTGAGTCATCCCGGCCTCACGGGCCACCTCCAGGCCCGGGTGGGGACCCTGCCCAGTAATCCGCTGCCGATCCGCGCGCTCGCCGCCGCGGACACGCTGTTCGCAACCGGAACGACGGTGGACACGGTCGTGCTGTCGGTCGACTCGCTCTCCGCGTCGCTCGCGGTGGAGCTCGCCGATACGATCGAGTCGTCGAGCGGGGGCGACTCGCTGACGGTGGCCCTCGCCGGCCGTCCCGTCGTCTACGCGATCACAGACCCGGCGACGGCGGGACCGGTCACGCTGGTGACGAGCGACACGGCGCACGCGCTCGTCACGACCGACACCGTCACCACGGCGGCCTCCGGGGTCGCGAGCGTCAAGCTGCGGCTCATCGCGGGGCCGGTCCCCGACAGCGTGGTCGTGACCGCGAGCGCGCGGCGGGCCGTCGGCACGCCCGTGCCCGACTCGGTCACCTTCGTCGTGAGGTTCCAGCCATGAGCGCCCATACGCTGATCGAGGTGTTCTTCGATGCCGTCGACCGCTCCGCGAGCCGGCCGGCCGCCTTCCGCTACAAAGTGGCCGGCGCCTGGACGCCGGTCACGCACCGCGAGGCGGAGGCCCGCGTGCGCGCCATCGCGCTCGGGCTGCGGGAGCTGGGCATCGCGGCCGGCGACCGTGTGTCGATCCTCGCGGAGACGCGGCTCGAGTGGGCGCTGGCCGACTACGCGTGCCTCTGCGCCCGCGTCGCCGACGTGCCGATTTACCCCACCCTGCCGGCGAACCAGGTCGAGTACATCCTCCGGGACGCGGGGGCGGTCGCGGTGTTCTGCTCGACCACCGCGCAGGTGGAGAAGATCCGCCAGGTGCGGGCGGGCCTGCCGGCGCTGCGGCACGTGATCGCGTTCGAGGCGGTGACACGTGGTGGCGACGGCGTGATCACGCTCGCCGAGCTCGAGGCGAAGGGCCGCGCCGCAGCCGCACGCTACCCCCGTTTCAAGGAGGAGGCGCTGGCGGTGCGCCCGGACGATCTCGCGACCCTGATCTACACGTCGGGGACGACGGGCCCGCCGAAAGGCGTGATGCTCACCCACGGCAACATCTGCTCGAACGTCGTCGCCTGCGTCGAGGTCCTGCGGTTGAGCGACGACGACAGCTGCCTCGCGGTGCTGCCGCTGTCGCACATCCTCGAGCGGATGGTGGACTACTACTTCGTGCACGTGGGCGTGACGATCACCTACGCGGAGTCGGTCGAGACGTTCGGGCAGAACCTGCAGGAGGTGCGGCCGACGGTGGTCGTGGCGGTACCGCGCCTGTACGAAAAAGTCTACGCCCGCGTGCTCGAGAACGCGCTCACCGGGGGCGCGGGGAAGCGGCGCATCTTCCTCTGGGCGAAGCGCGTGGGCGAGCGGTGGGCGGCGTACCGGCTCGCGGGGATCCCCGTGCCGCTGGGGCTGCGGCTCAAGCACGCGATCGCGGACCGCCTGGTGTTCTCGAAGCTGCGGGCCCGCACCGGAGGGCGGATCAAGCTGTTCGTCTCGGGCGGCGCGCCTCTCTCAGCCGAGATCGCGCGCTTTTTCTACAGCGCCGGGCTCAACGTGATCGAGGGATACGGGCTGACGGAAACGTCGCCGGTTCTGACCTTGAACCCGCTCGACCGCCCCAAGTTCGGCACCGTCGGCAAGCGCATTCCCGGCGTCCAGCTCAAGATCGCCGCCGACGGCGAGATCCTCGCCACGGGCCCGAACATCATGCGGGGCTACTACAACAAGCCGGAGGAGACCCGCGAGGCGATCGACGCCGACGGCTGGTTCCACACCGGCGACGTCGGCGAGCTCGACGCCGACGGCTACCTGAAGATCACCGACCGGAAGAAGGACCTGCTCAAGACGGCGGGAGGGAAGTACATCGCGCCGCAGCCGATCGAGAACACCGTGCGACTGAACAAGTTCGTGGCGAGCGCCGTGGTACTCGGCGACCAGCGCAAGTTCCCGATCATCCTCATCGTGCCGAACTTCGACAACCTGGAGCAGTGGGCGCGGGAGCGGAACCTCGCCTTCGCGTCGCGCGCCGAGCTGCTGGCCCTCGCGGACGTGAAAGCCAAGCTGGAGCGCGAGGTGATGGGCGGCCTGCGCGACCTCGCCAAGTTCGAGATGCCGAAGAAGGTCGTGCTCCTCGAGCACGACTTCACTATCGAATCGGGAGAACTCACCCCGTCGCTCAAGGTCAAGCGCCGGCAGGTGGAGAAGAACTACAAGGTGCTCATCGACCGCACCTACGCGGAGGCCGATCCCGCGGCCGCCTCGCTCGAAGGCTGATCAGCGTCGCTCGCCCACGAACAGGCCCCGGCCGACCGCCAGCCGGGTGACGCCGGGCGGGGTGGCCACGTCCTCCCGCTCCACCACCAGCCGGCGACCGCGCAGCAGCACGCGCTCCGCTTCTGCGAGCCACGGGGGAGCCGTCCGATCAGAGCCGGCCACCACGGCGCGCGCCATCG
>DASWDP010000131.1:0-38221 GCA_036395195.1 Gemmatimonadales bacterium
GCTCTCGGATCCCGGCAGGTACTTGAGCCCTCCGATCGCCGCGGCGACGTCGAGCCCGAACGGGAACCGGCGGATCAGCTCGACGGTGAGCGCGAGGGTGCCGAGCCCGCCCAGGTCCGCGGTCGTGCCGTCGGCGTCGTGCCGCTCGAGCCGGCTCCAGGAGAAATCGAGCGTCGCCCCCGCCGACCACGGGCTCTCGAGGGGCGTGGTAGCGGAGACGGCGAGATCGGGGGCGAGGGAAGGGCGCACGTCGAACGGGCCGACGATCGAGTCGTGCACGATGGTCGACGTGTAACGCGCGCCGAGGGACAGCTGCAGCGACGCCTGGGCGGCAAGGGCGGCAGGCGCCGCAAAGGTGGCAAGAAGCACCGTTGCCGCCTTTGCCGTCTTTGCCGCCTCTGCCGCCCTCATGGCCGCGCATACTACAGCGGGGCCTGCCACGCGGCAACCCGATCACGCGTCGAGCCCGTTTGTCACGTCGACACGCGCACCAGCCGCCGCACCACCAGCGCCCCCAGGAGCACCACCCCGTACATGCACACGATCAACGGCCCGGTCGGCAGGTCGCCGGCGAGCGAGAGCCACAGGCCGAGAATCGAGGCGAGCGCTCCGGAGCCCCACGAGATGTAGGCGAGGCGGCGCATGTCCCGGGTGAAGAGGAACGCGATCGCAGCGGGGACGACGAGGAAGCTGAACACCATCAGCACGCCCGCCACCGGCACCGCGAGCGTGATGACGACACCGAACGAGAGATAGAACAGGAAGTCCCACCACTTGATCCTCCATCCCTGCCGCTCCGCTTCGTCGGGGTGAAACGAGATCGTGAGAAAACGGTGGCGCAAGACGTAGTGGAACACGCCCAGCGCGGCGTAGGCGACGGCGAGCTTGACGATCGTGGGCTGGAAGGTGACCCAGAGGATGCTGCCGGTGAGGGTCTTCTCGATCGCCTCGCCGCCGCCCGGCACCTTGTTCGCCACGAGCACGGCCGCGGCGGAGGCTACGACGTAGACGATCCCGATGAACGCTTCCTGCGGCACCCGCCGCCCCTCCCGAGGCGAGGTGCGCGTGAGCGCGAACAGCAGCGCGCCGACCGCCGTCGCCACGAGCGCGAACACGTACGCCCACGTCGAGTCCGCTTCCACGTGGATGAGCAGCGCCGAGAGGCTGCCGAGCGCGGCCATCTGGGCGAGCGAAAGATCGACGAAGATCACCTCCCGCGCGATCACGTGCAGCCCGAGGTACGACAGCATAGCGACCAGCACCATGCACGCCACGAATGGCGGAATCATCAGTTGCAGACCGCTCATCACGTCCTCCGAGTCAGTTGCCCGCGGTGCCGCCGCCGCCGAACGCGCGGACGAGCTCCGAGATCCACAGGTTCATGAGATCGAAGTAGGTGTCGATCCCGGGGGCCCCACCCGTGTTGGACGGAACGATCACCGCCTTCGCGCCCGTCTTCTGCGCCACCTCCTGCACCTGGCTGCGGTCGTAATAGTTCGTCGACAGCAGCACCTGGATGTGCTGCTCCCGCATCTCGTTGATCACCTCGAGCACGTGGCCGGGCGTGGGCGGGATGCCGGGCTTGGGCTCGATATAGTCGACGCAGGGGAGCCCGTACTGCCGCGAGAAATAGTCCCACTCCTTGTGATAACAGGCCACCGCCTTGCCGCGAAACGGCATCGCCTCTTTGAGCCACCCGCCCAGCCGGTTCGCGAGCGGCGCGCCCTGATACTGCTTCGACTTGAGGAAGTCGAGCAGCTTGCCCTGCCGGTCCAGATCGGCGAGCGTCGGGCCGCCGAGCAGCTGCACCAGCTCGTCCCCGAAGAGGGCGCGGTACATCCGGTCCTCGAAGTCCTTCTCCCGCGCCGCGAAGTAGTCGGCGTTCTCGGGGGACACGCGCCGCAGTCCGGTCAGGATGTTGCGCGCGATCTGCACGGCGTTCAGCGGGTCGGTCCAGATGTGCGGGTTGCCGTACACATGGATGTCCCCCTGCGCGCGCGAGAAGCTCGTGGGCACGTCAAGCAGGTCGATGCCGGCGTAGGCGGCGACGTAGCCGGGCCCGCCCTCCGTCACCTTGGGGTTGTTCGCCTTGTCGAGCAGCGCCGGCACCCACAGCTCGAGATCGAGGCCCGTCGTCACGAACAGGTCGGCCTGGGAGAGCATCGGCACGAAGCTCGGCTTGGGTTGGACGTAGTGGGGGTTCTCGTCGCCGTGGGCGATCGAGGACACGGTTCCGCGTTCTCCGACCACCTCGCGCGCGATCGCCGCGTAGGTCGTGAGTGAGGCGACGACCTTCACCTTGTCGGCCGCGGCCCGGGGCGGGACGTGCCCCGGGGCGCCCTGCAGCGCGACCAGTAACGTCAGGAATGGCAGCATGTCAGTAGGTCTCGTGTTTGTGTGGTCCGATCGCCCAGACCGCCTGGAGGGCGACCTGGTTCGTGGCGGAGGCGCCCGCCGTCTTGGCCCACGTGTACTGAGCGCGCAGCAGCACCCACTCGCTCTGCCAGAGCGTGAGCGTCGGGATGATCTGCCGGCTGACGAGGCTGGTCACCGGATCTTCGACGTAATCGTAGTGCGCCCCGACGATCCAGCGCTGGTCCAGTTTGTACGTGGTGCCGGCGTACCAGCCGAGGCGCGTCGTGCCCGGCCCCGCGGAGTCCTTGCGGAGTGCGTACAGCTCCCCGCGGAGCGTCCACTCGCGGTACAACGCTTGGGCGGGGGGCCGCCAGGTCAGGCGGAAGTCGATCCCGCCGACCTTGGTCCGGATGCTCTGTTGCGGATCCGTCCCGTACAGCGCGGTGCCGCCGAGCTGCATGTACGTGGACCGGGTGAGCTGCCAGAAGTTCAACAGGTGCACGAGGTAGGTCGGCCGGCCGCTGCCGCCGAACAGCGCGGCGTCGCTCCCGCTCCGCGTGGCCTGCGCGGTGAGCTCGTGCGTGCCGAGCCCGCCGAACGCGCGGTACAGCGAGATGCCGGTGCCGGCCAGCCCGTCCTCTCCGAGGTAGGCGCGGAGGGCCAGCGGGTACTCGGTCTCCGGCACGGCGTGGAGATGCCAGCGGTTCAGCTCGCCGAACTGCTGGCGAAACTTGCCGATGTCGAACCGGATGTGTCCCGGGAGCCCGGTCCAATACGCGTACCCCTCCTCGATGGCGACTTCGCCGTTCTCCAGGCTCACGAAGATCTTGGTGTTGGAATACGGATCGAGCGCCGATTGGAATCCGATCTCGAACTCGCGGGGGTCGAAGTTGTCGCGCTGCACCGCGGACGTCTGTCCGACGGCGCGGACGTCGCCGGTCACGCTGATCTCGGGGTTGAGCTGGGGCTGGCTCCGCTCCCGCCCGACGAACTTGGTGGGCCCCGCGGTGTCGGCTCGTACGCGACTCGTGTCCGTGCCCGCCGCGGCGGCGGCTGCGGCGCGCAGGGCAGCGAGCGACGTGTCCTCCTGCGCGGCTGGCGCTGCGGCGCGAGGCCCGCGCGCCACGGCGGCTCGCAGGCTGTCCACCCGCGCACGCAGGGCGCGGACCTCGGCTGCGAGGGAATCGAACTGCCGCTGGGTCGGCTGCTGCGCCACCCCCGCGGCGGGAATGACGAGCAGCCCCGCGAGCGCGGCCGTGACTGCAAAACGATGTCGTGTCATGGGTCTCCCGTTCCAGTGTCCTGGCGCAGGCGCTCGCCCGAGGGCGGGAGCGCGTGCCGTGGGCGGCCCGATGCGCGGGCCGCCGGTCTGCTCAGGAACGGAGGCCGGGAGGTGCGCGGGGTGGAGCGGTGAGGTGCTGGGGGGCGGCGGCGGGCGGAACGTCGGCCCACCAGGGCCGGGGCTCGGCGAGGACCCTCGCCGCCGGCTCCGAGCGCGCCTGCTGCGGTACGACGCGCGAGTTCGCGTAGTGGCACGACGCGCAACGCAGCGCGTCGTGCAGCGCGAGACAGCCCGCGCCGTGCTGCGCTTCGACGTGGGCGGGCGCGCTCCAGCGCTCCGACGCGTGCGCCAATGGCACCGCGGCCCCGGCGAGCCCCTGGATCACCAGGAGCACGGCGGCGAGCGGCACCGTCCAGCGGTTGCGCGTCGTCGTGAGTGCGATCACGTCCTGCCCACGGTTTCGGTGGTGCGGCCGTTGCGCGCGTAAGCGCGCAGCCGCCGCAGCATGCGCCGGTCGTGTCGGACCGGGTCGTCGCCCTTCGGCGTCTCGATAATCTTAATCACTCCCGCGAACCGCGGGTCACGCATGATGCCCCGGAACGGCTCGGGCCCGATCGTTCCCTCGCCGATCAACTGGTGGCGGTCCAGGTGCGATCCGCGCGCGCCCTTGGAGTCGTTGAGGTGCAAGCACTTGAGTAGCCCCAGCCCGATCTCCCGATCGAACCGCTCCCACACCTCCTCGAGGGCACCCGCCCCGCCGGTCACGTCATACCCCGCCGCATGGAGGTGAGCCGTGTCGAGACAAAACCCCACCCGGGCGCGCGCCGCCGCCGGCAGCGCGTCGCGCAGCGCCCGCAGCTCTTCGAACCGCGATCCGAGGGCCGTGCCCGCGCCTGCCGTCCCCTCGATCAGGACGCCGACGTCGTCCGGCACCGCCGCGAGGCACTCCGCGTACGCGCGGGCGTTGCGGTCGAGCCCCGCGTCCCGGTCGTCGATGTAGTTACCCGGGTGCGACACCACCCACGGGATTCCCAGCGCCCGGCAGCGCTGCAGCTCGCCCGTGAAGGCCCTCGCGCTGTTGTCGCGTAGCGCCTCGTCCGGTGACGCCAGGTTGATCAGGTAGCTGTCGTGCGCCACCACCGCGCGGATCCCGCTCGCCGCGAGCGCCGCGCGGAAGCGGGAGATTGTGGCTTCGGCGAGCGCCGGCTCGCGCCACTGGTTCGGCGTCTTCGTGAACACCTGGATCGCGCTGGCGCCGATCGACACGCCCCGCGCCGGGGCCTCCGCGATGCCCCCCTGCGTCGACACGTGCGCCCCCAGCAGGTCGCCGGGCAGGCGGCTCCGCCTCAACCCCATGGGCCCTCGGTGAAGGCGAGCCGGGAGATGAGCGGCACGAACCGCACTCCGCCGGCGCGCCGCTCGACGAGGGCTCCGTTCGGTGCCCGCTGGAGAATGACCAGCTCTTGGGCGGCGAGGTCACCGATGGGAATTACGAGGCGTCCTCCCGGGGCGAGCTGCTCCGGCAACGGGGACGGCACCGCCGGCGCCGCGGCGGTGACGAGGATCCCCTGGAACGGCGCCCGCTCGGGCCACCCGCCCGCGCCGTCGCCCAGCCGCGTTTCGATGTTCGCGAGCCCCAGGCGGCGGAACCGCTCCTCGGCCTCCACCAGCAGGTCGGGGAGTCGCTCGATCGTGTACACCCGCGCGCCGAGATGGGCGAGGACCGCCGTCTGGTAGCCCGAGCCCGTGCCGATCTCGAGCACGCGATCGCCGCGCCGCGGGGCGAGCGCTTCGGTCATCAACGCCACGATGTAGGGCTGGGAGATGGTCTGGCCGCTGCCGATGGGGAGGGGGGCGTCCTCGTAGGCCTCGTCGGCGAGGTGCGGCGGCAGAAACCACTCGCGCGGCACCCACGCCATCGCGGCCAGCACCCGACAGTCGCGGATGCCGCGCCCCGCGAGCTGGCTCGCCACCATGCGGCGCCGTTTGCGGCGGGTCTCGGGCGCTGGTTGCCGAGCCATGCGGTGAACTATACCTTGACAGCCGCCACCCTGCGGCCCGGAGCCTTGCCCGAACCCTTCCAGCCCCGACTCCTCCTCATCGGCGACGCCAGCGCCCGGCCCGACGGGCTCGAGCGCTTCCTCGTGCGGGGCGGCTTCCAGGTCACCGAAGCGACCTATCCCCCGCCGCCGCTGGACCGCGTGGAGCAGGTCCCGCCGGATCTCGTGATCTTCACCGTGAGCGCTGCGGAGGCCCGGCTCGCGGACGCCGTGCGGGATCTCGCGACCGCGCCCCGCTTCGGCAGCGCTCCGGTGATCGTAGTCGTGGCGGACGGCGGCGCCGACGCCGTGGCCGAGGCGCTCCAGGCTGGGGCGCACGACGCGATGGCGAGCCCGGTGCACTTCGGGGAGCTGCGGGCGCGCATCGACGCCGACCTGCGGCTGCGCCGCGAGCTCGCCGAGGCGCGCGACGCCCTCCGCTCGCGCGACCTGCTGTTCGACATCTTCCAGGAGGTGTCGGCCGCGCTGCGGGCCGACGAGATCTTCCAGACGCTCGTCCGCCGGGTGGGGCAGGCGTTCGGGCTGACCCACTGCTCGTTCGTGCTCACCGCCCCGGGGGAAGACAAGGGACGCGTCGTCGCGGTATACGAGAACCCCGCCATCCGCGACCTCCGGGTGGAGCTCGAGCGGTATCCCGAGATCCAGGAGGCCATCCGCACCGAGCGGCCCGTGATCATCCAGGACGTGCACGAGCACCCGCTGTTCGAGGCGATCCGCAAGCGGTGGTTGCAGCAGCAGATCGAGGTGAACGTGCAATCCGCGGTCGCGTTGCCGGTGTTCGTGCAGGGGCGCGCGGCGGGCGTGTTCTTCCTGCGGACGGTGGAGGGCGACCCGCAGCTCCGGCCGCAGGACGTGGGGTTCGCCAACACGATCGCGCAGGCCGCGGCGCGCGTGCTGGAGAACGAGGAGCGCCGCGCGGCCATCTACCGCCGCCAGATCAACGCCGGCGTGACGGACGTGCTCACCGGTTGCGCCAGCCTCGACGCGCTGGACCGGCGGCTGCGCGACGAGTTCGAGCGCGCGCGCCGGTATTCCCTGCGGTTCGCGCTCGTGGTGATCGACGTGGACCGGCTGCGCGAGATCAACGAGCGGCTGGGCCAGCAGGCGGGCGACCGGGTGCTCGCCGAGATCGGCGCCATGATGCAGCGGGAGATCCGCGCGCCGGACTTCGTGGCGCGGTACGGGGGCGACGAGTTCGCGCTGATCCTGCCCGAGACCGACGCGCACGGCGGACGGCAGTTCGTGGACCGGCTGCGCCAGGTGCTGGCCCGCCACACGTTCCCGGACCTGGGGCCGGGCCAGGTCCCGGGTCTGTCGGCGGGCGTCGTCGCCTTCCCGCACTCCGAGGTGCTGCGGCCCGAAGATCTGTTCGCGCAGGTGGAAGCGGCACTCGACCGCGGGAAGCAGCAGGAGGCCGACCGGATCGGCGTCGCGGGGGAGAAGGTGTAGGGGCACGGCATTGCCGTGCCCCTAGTCCAGCGTCTTGTGGAACCGCCGCACCGACGCGGCGATCATCACCACGGCGAAGCCCGCGAGCACCGCCACCTCCCGCCACAGCGCCTCGAGCCCCACCCCCTTCAGCAGGATGCCCCGCAGCACCTTCAGGAAGTGCGTGAGCGGCAGCAGCAGGCCCACCCACTGGAAGACGAGCGGCATCGCCTGGCGGGGAAACATGAAGCCCGAGAGCAGGATGTTCGGCAGCACGAAGAAGAAGGCCAGCTGCATCGCCTGCTGCTGCGTCCGCACCAGCGTGGAGATGAACAGGCCGAACGACAGACTCGCCACCACGAAGATCAGCGCGATCGCGTAGAGCAGCGGCACGTTGCCGGTGAGGGGCACGTCGAATACGAAGCGGCCGAGCAGCAGCACCGCCGTCATCTGGACGAGCCCCACGCCCACGTAAGGCGTGATCTTGCCGAGCATCAGCTCGCTCTTGGTGACGGGGGTGACGATGAGCTGCTCCAGGGTCCCCCGCTCGCGCTCGCGCACCAGCGCCATCGCGGTGATGAGGACCATCGTGATCGTGAGGATGACCCCGACGAGCCCCGGCACGATGTAGTTCGGGCTGCGAAGGCCCGGGTTGTAGCGCGGGCGGACGCGGGCCTCCAGGGGAACGGTCGCGCGCCCCGCCGCGCGGGACAGGATCGCCAGGTTCCGCACCTGGGCGACCCCGGTGGCGGCGCTGAGGGCGGCCTGCGAGGCGAGCGGGTCGGCGGCGTCCACGATCACCTGGACGGTGGCGGTCCGACCCCGCACCAGGTCGCGCGGGAAGTCGTAGGGGACGATGATCCCCGCCTGCGCGTCGCCCCGCGCGATCGCGTCGTCCAGCGCCGGCCGGCCGTCGACGTGGCCGACGATCCGGAAGTTCCCCGTGTTCTGGAACGCCGCGATGAGATCGCGGCTCTCGGGCGTGCGCGACTGGTCGAGCACCACGGTCGGGAGGTTCCGGACGTCGGTCTGGATCGCGAAGCCGAACAGCAGCAGTTGCACGACCGGCAGGCCGACCATGATGGCGAGCGTGAGCCGGTCGCGCCGCATCTGGATGAACTCCTTGCGCACCATGGGCCGGAGGCGGGGCATCATCGCTCGTCGCGCTCCTGGAGAATGACGAAGGCGTCCTCCAGCGTTCGCCCGCCCACCTGCGCCGCCACCTCCGCCGGCGTCCCCAGGGCGATCAGATTCCCGCCGCTCATCATCCCGAGCCGCCCGCAGCGCTCGGCTTCGTCCATGTAGTGCGTCGTGACGAGCACGGTCGTGCCCTGCTCGGCCAGGTCGTGGATCGCGCGCCAAAACCTCCGTCGCGCCGCGGGATCCACTCCGGCCGTGGGCTCGTCGAGGAACAGCACGGCAGGGCGGTGGAGCAGGGCGCACCCGAGCGCGAGGCGCTGCTTCCAGCCGCCGGAGAGCTGGGCCGCGAGCTGGCTCAGCCGGTCCTGGACGCCGATGAACGCGATCACCTCGCCGACCCGCGCCCGCCGCGCGGCGCCGACCAGGCCGTACACTCCGGCGTAGAAGTCGAGGTTCTCGCTCACAGTGAGATCTTCGTACAGCCCGAACTTCTGGGACATGTAGCCGATGCGCTGCTTGATCTGCTCGGGAGCGACGGTCACGTCGATCTCCGCCACCCGCGCCGAGCCCTCCGAGGGGTCGAGCAGCCCGCACAGCATCCGGATGGTGGTGGTCTTGCCCGAGCCGTTGGGCCCGAGCAGCCCGAACACTTCGCCGCGCTCGATTCGCAGGGTGAGCCGGTTCACCGCGGTCAGCGGACCGAACCGGCGCGTGAGGTCGTGTGTCTCGACGGCGGGGGGGGCGGGCGGCGTCACGGCATGAGGGGGATCGTCACGGTCACCGGCATCCCCGCCTTCAAGCGGCCTCCCGCGTCGCCGCTGTCCAGCTCCACCTTGATGCCGAAGACCAGATCCGCCCGCTCGTGCTCGGTGAGCGCCGCCCGCGGCGTGAACTCGGCGCGCGGCGAGATCTCGACCACGCGCCCGGTGAAGCCGCCGTCGTAGCCGTCGGGACGGACCGTCACGGCCTGGCCGAGCTTCACCCCGTGGATCGCGCGGTCGCCCACGTAGGCGCGGATCCAGGGCCGGCGCACCAGGCCGAGCGAGATCACGGGCATGCCGGTCGAGAGCGCCTCCCCCGGCTCGGCGTAGCGCGTGAGCACGACGCCGTCCTTCGGGGCGAGGATCGTGAGCTCGTCCTGCACGGCGAGTGAGACGGCGAGGGCACCCCGCGCCGCGGCGGACTCGCTCGGCGCCGCGCGCACGGCCGCGAGCCGTGCCGCCGCGGCGGCCGCGCCCGCGGTCAGGGCGTCGAACTGCTGCTGCGAGACGATGTTCTGATCGCGCAGCGGCCGCGCCCGGGCGAGGTCGTTCGCGGCGCGGGCGCTGTCCGCGACCGCCGCCGCTACCTCGTTCACGCGCAACCCGGCGGCCTGGGCCTGCGCGCGCCGCTGGCCGATCAGCGCGTCGAGCCCCGGCTGCTCGAGCACCGCGACCGTGTCGCCGCGGTGCACCGTGTCGCCTTCGTCCTTGAGGAGCCGGACCAGCCGGCCGGAGGTGAGCGGCGCGAGTCGCAGCTCGCGGATCTCCACGGTGCCGGACACCGTCAACGCGCTTCCGTTGCCGCGGCAGCCGACGGCGCTCGAGACTAGAACCGTCACGAAACAGGCGTCACGAAACGGCGTCACGAACAAGCGTCGCGGAAGATCGTGGATCGCATGACGCCGTTCCGCGACGCCTCTCCGCGACGTTGTTCGGTGATGCCTCACGTCTATTTGCGGCTTCTCAGCCAATTGACGGGATCGAGCGCGATGCCGCCCTGGCCGCGGATCTCGAAGTGGAGGTGGGGTCCCTGGTCGCTCGACTGGCCGCCGACGTGGCCGATGAGCTGTCCCTTCAGGACCCGCTCCCCGGCGGTCACCGCGGCATCGTTCAGGTAGCCGTAGAACGTGTAGTAGCCGCCCCCGTGGTCGAGCAGGACCGAGGTGAGGTAGGTGCCGAGCGGCCCGGCGAGGCTCACGGTGCCGGTCGCGATCGCCCGGACGGGCGTGCCTGCGGGCGCCGCGATGCCGATGCCGTGCCAGGGGATGCGGGTGTTGTTCGGGCCGGTCGCGGTGCCGAACTGGTAGATGATCCGGCCCTCGACCGGCCAGTCGAGCTGGCCCAGGTCGGCGGTGGTGATCGAGGCGGCCGCCGTGGCGGCGCCGCGCGCCTCCGCCTCGCGGCGGGCGCGCTCCAACGCGGCGATGCGGTCGTTGAGGCTCTTCTCGTCACGCTCGAGCTGCGACAGCCGCTCCTGCGCTTCACGGGCGCTGCGGCGCGTGGCCCGAAGGGACGCCTGCCGCTCGTGCTCGAGTTGCAGGTAGCGTCCCAGCTCGTCGGTGCGCTCGCTCTTGCGCCGCCCCAGCGCGTCGCGCGCGTCCACCAGCGTCTGCCGCTCGCGGGCGATCCGCCGCTGCAGCTTGGACATGTCGTTGGCGAGCAGCCGGTCCTGCCGGCTCACCAGATAGAGGTACTTGTAGCGCGACAGCAGGTCGCCGAAGCTCTCGGCGGCGAACAACACCTGATAGGCGTAGAGCGCGCCGCGCTTGTAGATGTCCACGAGGCGCCGCTCGAGCACTGCGCGTTTCTCGGCGAGTGCGTCCTGAGCGAGGAGCAGGTCCACGGTCGTGCGGTCGATCTGGTCGGAGAGGCTGTTGATCTGCCGATCCAACTCGTTGACGATCCGGTTGGTCGTCTCCTTCTGGCGCTCGATGTTCGCGAGCTCGTCGGAGAGCGAGTGCGCCTGGGTCCGGAGGCGCTCGAGCTCCTGCTCGACCTGCGATCGCTCGCGGCGGATGCCTTCGAGGCGTTGCTGGTTGTCGCGGAGCTGCTGGTCGAACGGCTGGGGACGCTGGGCAACGAGGGGCGCTGCACAAAAGGCGTAGCACAGAACCGTCACGCAAATACGTCTGTGCGTGACGCCTTCGCGTGACGTTGCTGCGTGACGCTTCACGCGCGACGCCTCACACTCTTCTCAGATGCCGTCCCACGCTGGCCGCGCTCCCGAACAACCCGATCAGCATCCCGAACCCGACGATCGCCAGCGCCTGCTCGCGCGAGAAGAACGACGCCTGGATGAGCCAGCGGTTGATGAGCGTGTAGGCACCGTACGACAAGCCGATCGCGACGAGGCCGCCGAGCATGCCCTTGAACGCGCCCTGGAGCAGGAACGGCCGGCGGATGAATCCGTCGGTCGCGCCCACCAGCCGCATGATGGCGATCTCGCGGCTGCGCTGCAGCACCGCCATCCGGATGGTGGTGCCGATGATGATGATCGCCACCACGGCGAACGCCCCGCCGACCGCGAGCCCCACCGCCGCCGCGATCTGGCGCAGGCGATCGAGCTTCTCCACCCAGTCGCGGCCGAACCGCACGTCGTCCACGAAGCCGAAGCCCCGCAGGCGCTCGGCCACGTCGTTCACGTGCTCGGCGTCGCGGAACCGGGGCTTGAGCTTCACCTCGATCGACGCGGGCAGGGGATTGCGTTCGAGCTCCTGCAGCACGTCGCGGAACTCCACCAGCTCCGCGTGCGCCCGGGCGAGCGCCGAATCCTCGCTCACGTAGACGGCGGACTGCACCTCGGGAAAGGCCTCGATGTCCTTCTCGGCGAGGGTCGTCGTCTCGATGGGCGTGCCGGGGAGCAGGTAGGCGACGATCTCCACCCGCTCGGCGACGCCCCGCAGCGCGTCCTGGAGGTTCACCGCGACGAGGCCGAACAGCCCGACCACGAACAGCGAGAACGCGATGGTGGTGACGGACAGCGCGGACAGGAGCGGGGCGCGCCGGAAGGCGAGCAGCGCCTCGCGGAAGACCAGGTTCACGGCGTCGCCACCTGGTCGCGCGGCTCGTCCACCGCGGAGTCGTACACCAGGGCGCCTTCCTGGAGCTCGATCACCCGGTAGGGCGCCTGCCGCACCAGGTCGAGGTCGTGGGTCGCCATCACGACGGCCGTACCGCTGGCGTTGATGTCCCGCAGCAGCTGGAACACCCCGCGCGTGGCGCGCTCGTCCAGGTTGCCTGTGGGCTCGTCGGCGAGCAGCACGGTCGGCTCGTTCACGAGCGCCCGCGCGATCGCCACGCGCTGCTGCTCCCCGCCCGACAGCTCGCGCGGGTAGGCCCGCGCCTTGACGGCGAGCCCGACTTGCGTGAGCACCCGCATCACGCGCGCCGGGATCGCCGCGCGCCGCGCCCCCGTGACCTCGAGCGCGAACGCGACGTTCTCCTCGGCGGTGCGGTCCTCGAGCAGCCGGAAGTCCTGGAACACGATGCCGAGCCGGCGCCGCAGCATCGGGACGTCCCGCGGGCGCAGCTCGGCGGCGTTGAACCCCGACACGCGCACCTCGCCGCTCGTCACGGGCTCTTCCGCGTAGATCAACTTGAGTACGGTGGATTTGCCGGCCCCGGAGTGGCCGGTGAGAAACACGAACTCGCCCTTCGCGATGTGGAACGAAACGTCCTTCAGGGCGAGCCCCCCCTTGGGGAAGGCCTTGAAGACACTCGTGAACTTGATCACTTACAGCTGCGCCAGGGCTTGCGCGAAGTCCGCGATGATGTCGTCGGCGTCCTCCAGTCCGATGGAAAATCTCAGGAAGCCATCGGGAATGCCAGCCCGCGCCCGCTCGTCCGGCGAGAGCGCCGCGTGTGACGTGAGCCGCGGCTCCGACACCAGGGTCTCGACGCCGCCCAGGCTGGGGGCGTGGGCCGCGATCGTCAGCGCGCGCAGGAACCGCTCGGCCGCCCGCGCGCCCCCCTTCAACTCCACCCCCAGCATACCCCCGAATCCGTTGAGGATCCGCCGCGCCACCTCGTGATCGGGGTGCGACGCCAGCCCGGGGTGGTGCACCGCCGCGAACTGCGGCTGCTTGGCGCACCACTCGGCGACCTGCAGCGCCGTCTGGTTTTGCCGCTCCACCCGGACCGCCAGCGTCTTCATCCCCCGCTCGATCAGCCACGCCGCCATCGGGTCCACGGCCTGGCCCCACACCTGCATCAGCTTGCGCACCTCCTCGACCACCGACTCGGTGCCCGCCACCGCGCCCGCGAGCACGTCGGAATGCCCGTTGAGGTATTTGGTGGCGCTGTGGATCACCACGTCCGCGCCGTGCTCCAACGGGCGGAAGTTCAGCGGGGTGGCGAACGTCGAGTCGACCAGCAGGGCGAGCCCTTCGGTCTTGCAGAGGGTCGCAATCGGCTCGACGTCGAGCACGCGCAGCAGAGGATTGGTGGGGGTTTCGACGAAGATGGCGCGCGTGGTCTTCTTGAGCGCGCGCTTCCAGGTGCGCTGCTCCAACGGGTTCACGAACGACACGTCGATGCCCAGGCGGCCGAACTCCTGCGCGAACAACCGCTGCACGCCGCCGTAGATCCACTCGCTCGACAGTAAGTGGTCGCCCGGCCGCAGCACCGCGAGGTGCGCCAGGGCGACCGCGCCCATGCCGCTCGCCACGAACAGCGCCGCCTCGGCGCCCTCGAGCAGCGCCAGGCGCTTGGCAATCGCGATCTGGTTGGGGTTGTTCCCGTAGCGGGCGTAGAGGACTTCCTGCGTCGAGCCGATGGGATTGGTGAAGGTGGCGCTCTGGTACAGCGGCGTGACGACCGGCGCCCAGTCGGGGCGGGCCTCCGGGTCGCCGTGGACCGCACGGGTCGAGAAGCCCAGGCGACGCTTCACCGGCCCCCCCCTTCTCCTCCCGCGATCACGCGAGCGTCAGCGCGAAGGTCCCTCCGGCGGTGCGCGCCGCGAGCCGCCGCGCCACCAGCTCCTCGAGCAGCGCCGCGGCGGCCGCCGGCGTCCCCAGCGTCTCGAGCGCGCCGTCCGGGCCCTCGATCAGGGCGGCGAGCCCGTGCCCCGTGAGCACCGGCTCGATCGCCTCGCGGTGGCCGTCCGAGATCCCCGACAGCACCAGGACCGTCGGACGCCCGCGCAGGAGCTTCGCCACGATCTCGTCCGCGCACGAATAATCGATGCACTCGACGCCCGTGAAATCCATGCGGGCGATCGCGACCCCGCTCGCTCCTGCCGTCGCAATCGCCCGCTCGATGCGCTCCCGCACCACCCGCCCGGTCGGCCGCGTGACGAGGTTCGCGTAACCGCCCCCCCCACCCCCGCGTTCCCCGCCCCCCGCTCCCCCGGGCACCGACTCCTGGAGCACCGCGTGCACGTCGATGTGCTGTATCACCGCTTCGTGGACCCCTGCTCGGGTATGATGATGAGCACCTGGGCGCCGGGGAACGGCGGCAGGCCCTCCTTCAGGGGCACGTCGTCGTCCCATTGGGGCACGATCGCGATGCGCGCCGTGCCGCTCCGGATGGCGATCTTGCCGTCCCAACGGGCGAGGTAGCGCCGGATGCCGGCGAGCCCCTGACCGCGGCCCGGATCCCGGAACCGGCTCACGCCCTGTATCAGCGCCGCCTCGAGCGCCGCCGCATCTCCCCAGCGCGCGCCGAACCGCTTGCTCTGCGTCGGTTCGAGCGAATGGCGGAACCCCACCCCCGCGTCCGCCACTGCAATCACCACCACCCGACGGGCCAGCTTGCGGCGCCAGTGGTACGCCTGCACCGCCACCCATCCACCCGTGCCGGCGTGTTCTACAATATTCTGACACGCCTCCGAAAGCGCCATAGCGAAACCCATCGTCGCTTTCGGATCGAGCCCGAGCTCGGACGCCAGGATGGCAGACGCCCGCTGCTGAATCATGCTCACCACGGCGTGCACGTCCTCCGCCGCACGCACCGGCGTCACGGGAAGCAGCACGTCGCTCGCTTCCTGTCCCTTGCCCTTCGGCACCTTGCCGTGGATCTCGAACAGCTCCGCCGCCTCGCGGAAGAAGCCGGCGCGCGCCCAGTAGCTGAGCACCTCGGCGTGCGTCGGTGCGGTGAGCAGCGGCCGCTCGGTCCCCCCCCCGCCGCCGCCCCCGCCGCGCGCCGCCTGGCCAGCCGCCAGCAGCCCCACGAGCCCGTAGGGCGACGCCCATTCCGCGGCGTGCGCGTCGAACAGCAGCCGCCCGCCGTCCTTGCCCGCCTCCGCGAACGCACCCGCGAACTGGTCGAACGAGCGGTCGTCGAACTGCGCGGGGACTTCGACGAGGCGGGTCATACCGGGGAGAGCCTGCCGAGCAGATGGTCGCGGAGTCCCGTCGCGCCGCGGTGCGTCACGTTGCGGGCGCCCATCCGGGTGCCCCGTCGCAGCGCCTCCTCGAGGCTCACGCCATTGAGCAGGGACGCCACGACGGTGGCGCCGAATACGTCGCCGCACCCGGTCGGATCGCCGTCGGGCACCGGCGCCGCGTCGGCGGGGATGAGGGCGGTGCGGACCGGATGTCCCGTGAAATAGGCCGCCCCGCGCGAGCCCAGGGTGACGACCAGCGTGCGGCAGCCGCGCGCCAGCGCGCCCGCGGCGACGGCGAACGGATCGGGGCCCAGCTGCTCCATCTCTTCCTCGTTCAGCTGGATCACGTCGAAGCAGCCGAACCAGGCGGGGGCGTCGGGGAGCGGCTGCGGCACCCGGGTGCCGTCGGGCTCCTTGCCGAGGAACAGGCTGTGGAGGTCGGCGTACAGGAACCGCGCGAAGCCGCGCCGCAGCAGCTCGGCGGTCGCGAGGTCCATCTCGTAGCCGGAGATGAAGTTCACGTACAGGGCGTCCAGGTCCGCGACCAGCGGCCCGAGCTCCGGCCACGTCCACGGCGGCACGCCGCCCGCCATCTGCTCGCAGCGGCGCTCCCGCTGGTAGTAGCGCAGCGTGACGCGGTTGTTCGGGACGGGGACCTCGACAAAGCGGGTGCCGGGGGTCAGGTGTCGGAGGGTGTGCAGGAAGGCATTCGCTCTATCGGCCAGGTCCCGGCCGACCTTGATGATCGGGACGATCACCCAATCGTCGGCGAGCGTCGCGTCGAGGGCGGCGAGTGAGTACGAGATCCCCCCCCACTCCTCGACCGCCGGCTGCGCCGGGTCACGCCCGTAGATCGTGTCCCACACCATCGATCCGACCACGCCCAGCCGTTTCACACCTTCCCCCACGTACGCTGCATGAAGACCGCCGCCGCGCCGTATACCCCCGCCGTCCCGGTCAGCTCGCCCGGCACGATGCGGCACGCGTCCACCGCCGGCTTGAAGGCGCGGCGCTTCACTTCGCTCGCGAGCGGCCCGAACAACCGCTCTCCCGCGAGCGTCACGCCGCCGCAGATCACGACCATCTGCGGGTTGAACACGTTGAGGATGTTCGCCACGCCCGCACCCAGGAACTTGGCGGTGTCCTTCACGACCTCGCGGGCGTAGTCGTCGCCGTCGTGCGCCGCCTCGTACACCACCTGCGCCGTGATCTGCGAAAGGTCGCCGTTCACGTACTGGGGCAGGGAGGTGTCGGCGCCGGTCGTGATCCCCTCCACCGCGCGTGCGGCGATCGCGGGCCCCGAGGCGTACGCTTCGAGGCAGCCGTAGTTGCCGCACTTGCAGCGCCGCCCGTTCAAGTCGATCGTCATGTGCCCGATCTCCCCGGCGATGTCCGACGCGCCGTGGTAGATCTCGCCCGCGAGCACGATCCCGCCGCCGATCCCCGTCCCGATGGTGAGCCCGACGACGTGCCGGGCGCCGCGCGCCGCCCCGCGCCACCATTCGCCGAAGATGGCGCAGTTGGCGTCGTTGTCGAGCGCGGCCGGGAGTCCCAGCGCCTGCGCGAGGCGGTCGCGCACCGGGTAGTTGGTCCAGCCGAGGTTGGGGGTGAGCAGCACGACGCCGCGCGCGGTGTCGAGCGGCCCCGGGGAGCCGATCCCGATGCCGGCGATCTCCTTGCCGCGCGCCGCCGCCATCGAGGCGCGCGCGAGCTTCGCGATCCGGGCGAGGACCGCGTCCGCGCCCTGCTCCGGGAAGGTCGGCTCGGAGACGAGCCCCAGCACGTCGGAGCCGTCCTCGGCCACCGTGCCGACGACGACGTTCGTCCCGCCGATGTCAATCCCGACGACGTAGCGCACCGGTTCCCTCGATCGCGAGCAACACGTCCCCGACACTGAGCGACCGCATGCACAGGTGATGGCCGAGCGGGCACGTCCGCGGCCCGTGGGCTGAACATGGGCGGCACGCCAACCCGGCGACCTCGGCGACCCGGTCGCGCGGCCCGCGGGGTCCGAAGCCGAACCCGGGCACCGTGGGGCCGAAGACCGCGACCGCCGGCGTCCCGACCGCCTGAGCGAAGTGCAGCGGCGCGCTGTCGTTCGTCACGAGGAGCGCGGCCCGGCGAATGATTTCGGCGGACTGCCGCACGGTGAGCCCGCCGCAGGCGTTGACCGCCCTCGACCGCCCTCTACCGCCCTTACAATCTCCTCTCCAAGGGACGCGTCCTCCGATCCGCCGACCGTCACGATAGCCGCGCGCTCCGATAGCCGCAGCGCCAGTTCCTTATAGTACGGCCAGCGCTTGGTCCCCCAGATCGAGCCCGGCGCGAGCGCGACGAAGGGGTCGCCGATCCCATGCTCGCGCAGGAATCCCTCGACGCTCGCACGATCCTCGCTCGTGGTCACGAGCGTTGGCATCGCATGCGGCATGGCTGCCCCTGTGAGGGCGGGGCTCCCGGAGGCCAACCGCAGCAGCCGGTCGATCTCGTGCGCGCCCTTCGGCCGAGGGCGCGCCTCCGTGTAGAAGAGCGGCCACCCGTCGCGAAAGCCGATGCGCGTCGGAATCCGGGCGAGCCATGCGAGCAGCGCCGTCCGGAGCGAGCGGTGCGGAAGATACGCCGCGGCGTACCGCTCCGCTTGCAGGGTCCGCGCGAGGGCCAACATCCCGCGCAGGCCGCGGTCTTTCCCGCGCTTGTCGTAGGGAATGACCCGCCGCACCGCCGGATGGGTCTCGAGCAGCGGAGCCGCCGCGGGCGTCGTCACGACGTCCAGGGGCCCGAGCCGGGTCGCGAGGACCTCGAGCAGCGGCGTCGTGAGCACGACGTCGCCCAGGAACGCGGTCTGGACGACCAGACTAGTCAACCTGCAGCACCGCCAGGAAGGCTTCCTGCGGGATCTCCACCGTCCCCACCTGCTTCATCCGCTTCTTCCCTTCCTTTTGCTTCTCCAGGAGCTTCCGCTTGCGCGTCACGTCGCCGCCGTAGCACTTGGCGGTCACGTTCTTGCGCAACGGCCGAACCGTCTCGCGGGCGATCACCTTGGTGCCGATGGCCGCCTGAATCACGACCTCGAACAGCTGGCGCGGGATCAGCTCCTTCAGCTTCTCGGCGATCTTCTTCCCCCATTCGTAGGCCTTGTCACGGTGGATGATCACGGAGAACGCGTCCACCGCCTCGCCGTTCAGGAGCATGTCGAGCTTCACCAGGTCGGCCGGCCGGTACTCGAGGAACTCGTAGTCGAGCGACGCGTAGCCCCGTGAGATCGTCTTCAGCTTGTCGTGGAAGTCGAGGATGATCTCGGCGAGCGGGAACTCCCAGCTGAACTCGACGCGCGTCGGGTCCACGTAATGCATGCCCCGGTAGACGCCGCGGCGCTCCTGGCCGAGCTTCATGATCGCGCCGATGTATTCGGCCGGCGCGAGGACGCGCGCCTTGACGTACGGCTCCTCGATGTGGTCCACGGCGGAGCCGTGGGGCATGAGGCTCGGGTTTTCCACCACGTCGACCGTGCCGTCGGTCTTGTGGACGTGGTACTCCACGTTCGGCACGGTGCTGATCAGGTCGAGATTGAACTCGCGCTCGAGCCGCTCCCGCACGATCTCCATGTGGAGCAGCCCCAGGAAGCCGCAGCGGAACCCGAAGCCGAGCGCCACCGAGGACTCGGGCTCGTAGTGGAGTGAGGCGTCGTTCAGCTGCAGCTTCGCGAGCGCGTCGCGCAGCTCCTCGAACTGCTCGGCGTTGGTGGGGTACAGCCCGGCGAACACCATCGACTTGACGTCGCGATAGCCGGGGAGCAGCGCCACGTCGCGGTGCTCCGCGTCGAGCACGGTGTCGCCCGGGCGGGTCTCGCGGACGCCCCGGACGTTCGCGACGAAGTAGCCGACCTCGCCCGCCTCGACCTGCTCGGTCGGCTTGTGGCCGAGCTGGAGGTAGCCGACCTCGTCGACCTCGTACACGTCCTCCTTGTGCGCCCCGAAGGCGATCTTCATGCCCGGTCGGATCACGCCGTCCACGACCCGGATGCTCGGGATCGCGCCGCGGTAGCGGTCGTAATAGGAGTCGAAGATCAGGGCGCGCAGCGGCGCGTCGCGCGCCCCGCGCGGGGGCGGCACGCGCCGCACGACGGTTTCCAGCAGCTCGGGGACGTTCGTGCCTTCCTTCGCCGAGATGCGGAGGATCTCGTCCGGCTTCGCCCCGATCAGCTCGTGGATTTCCGCCGCCCGGCGGTCGGGCTCGGCGCCGGGCAGGTCGATCTTGTTGAGGACCGGGATGATCTCGAGCCCCGCATCGAGCGCGAGGAACAGGTTCGAGATCGTCTGGGCCTGGATCCCCTGGGACGCGTCCACCACCAGGATCGCCCCTTCGCACGCCGCGAGCGAGCGCGATACCTCGTAGGTGAAGTCGACGTGCCCCGGCGTGTCGATCAGGTTCAGCTCGTAGAGGCCCCCGTCCCGGGCGTGGTAGTTCATCCGGACGGCGTTGAGCTTGATCGTGATGCCGCGCTCGCGCTCGAGATCCATCGTGTCGAGCACCTGCTCCCGCATCAGGCGCTTGTCGAGCGTGCCCGTCAGCTCGATCAGCCGGTCGGCCAGGGTGGACTTCCCGTGGTCGATGTGGGCCACGATGCAGAAATTGCGGATGTGATCTTGACGCATGTGCGCTAGAATATAGTCATCCGTTGTTTCGCCCCGACTCTGAAAGGTCTCTTGCCTCCCATCACGGGCTGGTTCGATCCGACGCCCAACGGCGGCGCCCTGCGGCTGGCGGCCCACAGTTATCTGCCCGCGAAGGGCGACGCGACGGTGCGGCTGCCGGGCCTGCGGCGCGGCGACCTGGTGGCGCTCGACAACGGCCGGGTCGCGAGCGTGAACGGCGCGCCGCTCGCCCGGCTCGGCGAGCGCCCGGAGTTCGCCACGCTCGGCGCGGTGCACCCGTCACGCCCGCTGCTGCTCGAGAGCGCCCAGGCGTCGGGCCCGCGCACGGCGGAGATCCAGCGCGTCGTGGATCTCATCTGTCCGCTGGGCTTCGGCCAGCGGGCCCTCATCGTTTCCCCGCCCAAGGCGGGGAAGACCGTGATGCTCCAGGCCGTCGCCGAGGCGGTCGCCCTCAACCATCCCACGGCGACCCTGCTGATTCTGCTGGTCGACGAACGGCCCGAGGAGGTGAGCGAAATGGTCGACTGGGGCCGGGGCGAAGTGATCGCCTCGAGCTTCGACCTGCCGCACGAGCGCCACGTCGCCGTCGCCGACATGGTGTTCGAGCACGCGCGGCGGCGGGTCGAGCTGGGCGGGGACGTGGTGATCGTCCTCGACTCGCTCACGCGCCTCGCGCGCTCGCACAACACGGCGGGGCGGGGCAGCGGCCGCACCATGTCGGGCGGGCTCGACGCCACCGCGCTCGCCAAGCCCAAGGCGCTGTTCGGAGCGGCGCGGGCGGTGCCGTCGGGGGGCTCGCTCACGGTCATCGCAACGGCGCTCATCGAGACCGAGAGCCGCATGGACGACGTGATCTTCGAGGAGTTCAAGGGCACGGGCAACGCGGAGCTGCGGCTGTCCCGCGCCCTCGCCGACCGGCGGATCTACCCCGCCGTGGACATCGCGGCGAGCGGCACCCGGCGTGAGGAGCTGCTCGCCGACCCCGCCACGGTCGAGGCGAAACAGAAGCTCCGGCGGGGCCTCGTGGGACTGCCGCCGGAGCGGGGGATGGAAGCGCTGCTGGCGCAGTTGCGGCGCGCGAAGACCAACGCGGAGCTGCTGGCCGCGATCAAGTAGCCGTCAGTGGGCGCGCTCCCCCGCCCCCTCCACGATCTGCTTGTAGCTCTCAGGATTCCATTGCGGCCGCTCGGGCGCGTTCGCGATCGCGAGCCCGAGGTGGTACACGAGCTGCGCGAACCGCGCCTCCTTCTCGGCGTCGATCTTGTCGGGGGAGTCGCTCACCTGGTGGTAGTCGGCGTGCAGCCCGCTCGTGAAGAACAGGATCGGCACGCCCTTTTTCGCGAAGTTGTAATGGTCCGACCGGAAAAAGAGCCCTTCCTGCGGCCACAGGTCGCCGACCGGCCTCATCTTCAGCTCGGGGTGCGCCGCCGCCACGCTGTCCAGCAGGGTCCCGAGGTTCGAGTGCTCCCGGCCGATCACCGCCATCGTGTCCTTCCAGTTCCGGCCCACCATGTCGCTGTTCAGGTCCGCGATCACGCTCGCGAGCGGCACGGTCGGGTGCTCGGCGAAGTACTCGCTGCCCCACAGGCCGCGCTCCTCGCCGCTCACCGTCATGAACACGAGCGACCGCTTCGGCCGCACGCGCGCGGTCGCGAACGCCTGCGCCAGCTCCAGCACCGCGGCCGTGCCCGACCCGTCGTCGTCCGCGCCATTGCAGATCGAGTCGCCGCCGCGTGCGGTGCACCCTTCGCCCGATCCCGGGGTCCCGATGTGATCCATGTGCGCCGTGAAGAACACGTATTCCTTCTTCAAGGTCGCGTCGCCGCCCTCGAGGATGCCGACCACGTTGGGCGCCGATGCGCGATCGAGGATCCGTTGGCGGAGGTCCAGGCGCAGCGCGGCGTCGCCCAGGGGGCGCGCCGTGAGCGGCTGCGACGCCCAGGCGGGGAGGGAGTCGAGGCTGACACCGGCGTGAGCGAACAGGGGGCCGACCGTCGCGGCGCGCACCGCGAGCACCGCGGGGACCGACATCCCTCCCTCGCTCGGATTGCGCACCCGGGTCGTCGCTTCGCGACCGGGGAGTTTCTGCCAGATGGAATCCGGGAACGCGGCGACGAGCAGCACCGCGAGCGGCCGTAGCGGCAACAGCTTCACCGCGATCGCGTTGAGGTTGGGGCCGAAGGCGAGGAACACCGCCTTCCCGGTCACGGCGGCGGAGTCCAGCTCGCCGCCCGCCTGGGGCGTGCCGGTGACGAGGACCGCCGCGCCCGCGGCCGCTCCGGCGGGCGCTTCACCCTCGACCAGCAGGACGTCCTGACCCACGCGCCAGGTGCCCGGGGACCCGCCGGCGACCTGGAGGCTCGAGCTCTCCGGCTCGAAGCGGAGCACGTCGAGCGGGTAGTGCTGCAGGTAGGTCCCGCTGTCGCCCCCCGGCTTTAGACCGGCGCGCCGGAACTCGGCTGCGACGTAGGCCGCCACCTTGTCGAGCTGGGGGCTCGGGGTGGCGCGGCCGAGCATCGAGTCGGCCGCGATGATGCCGATGCGGCGCCGCACGTCCTCGGCAGTGATCGACGCCGCTCCGCGGGCGGCCGGCTGCTGCCGCTGGGCGGCCGCGACGCCGGGAAGGACGGCGAGTAGCAGGGAGACGCGGTACCGCATGAATCGGCTCCTCGGAAAGGGGACCAGCGCCCTAGCGGGCCGCCTGCACGACGCGTCTGTAGCTGTCTTCGTTCCATTGCGGCCGCACGGCCGCGTTCGCGACGTCGAGGCCGAGGTAGAACACCAGCTTGATGATCCGGGACTCCTTCTCCGCGTCGATCTTGTCGGGCGAATCGCCCACCTGATGATAGTCGGGGTGCGTGCCGTTGAAGAAGAACAGGATCGGCACGCCTTTGCGGGCGAAGTTGTAATGATCCGAGCGGAAGTAGAAGTTCTCCTGGGGCCAGATGTCGTCGATCGGGGACATGCGCAGCTCGGGGTGCGCCGCGCTCACCCGGTTGAGCGTCGCCCCGAGGTCCGAGTGCTCTTTGCCGATGACGGCGATCGTGTCGGTCCAGTTCCGCCCCACCATGTCGGCGTTCAAGTCGGCCACGATGTCCGCCAGCGGCAGCGTAGGGTGATCCGAGAAGAACTGGCTCCCCCAGAGCCCCTTCTCTTCGCCGCTGACGGTCATGAACACGAGGGACCGCTTGGGCCGGGGCGACAGCCGCGAGAACGCTTCCGCATTCTCGATGACCGCGACCGTGCCCGACGCGTCGTCGTCCGCGCCGTTGCAGATCGAGTCCGCGCCCTGCGCCCGGCAGCCACCCGTGCCGTTCGGACCGGCCACGCCGACGTGGTCCATGTGGGCGGTGAAGAAGATGTACTCGTGCTTGAGCTTGGGGTCGCTGCCCTCGAGGATGCCGATCACGTTCGGCGCCGTCGCCTGTGACAGGACGCGTTGTCTGACGCGGAGCGTGAGCGTCACGCCCTCGAGCCGGCGCACGCCGTGCGCAGGCGCCGCGCGGAGGGTGGGCGGCTCGATCCCGAGCGCGCTCGCGGCAGTGCCGTCGCGGACCTCGACCAGGCCCGGGATCGTGGCCGTGTCGGACGGCGTGTCGCTCTCGAGTACCAGGCCCGGCGTGAGGACCCGGCCCAGGCGGTTCTGCCACTGGGCGTCGGGCCGGTCGGAGATGATCAGCATGCCGACCGCTCCCGCCTGGACCGCGGCCCGAAGGAAGGGCACGTCCACCGGGACCCCCTCCGGCGTCGCCGTCGCGAACCGCGCCACCCACGTACCCTTCACGTCCGCTCCACCCAGCGGGTCGGTCGAGTCGGCGGGCCCCGTGAAGAGCACGACGGGACCGGTCACGTCGCGCACCGGCAGCGGCTGGCCGACGCGGATCAGGTTCACGTCCGCGCCCGGCTTGAGGGTGACGGACTTCGGCCCGCCGACGAGGAGGAAGCTCATGCTCGTGTCCACCTGCTGGCGCAGGATGCCGTAGCGCTGGAAGTAGGTCCCGCCGTCCCCTCCCGGCTTCAGGCCGAAGCGGCGGAATTCGCCCGCGATGTAGTTCGCAACCTTCTCGATCTCGGGGCTCGGCGTATCGCGGCCGCGCATCGAGTCGTCGGCGAGGATGCCGATACGGCGCCGCACGTCTTCGGGTGTGATCGAACCCACCGCCCGTTTGACCGTTGCGGGACTCTGTGCCGCGAGCGCGGCGGGAACGAGCAGCAGCCACAACCCGGACAGGAAGCGCACGGTGCGGAGACCTCGAGGAAGGGGGACGGAAAGCTAATGCGCCCGGTCGTGGGGGACTACGGCCGGGCGCGCGCTTCTGGTTTCCGGAACCCGTCAGGGTTTGCGCCGCTTGAGCTCGGGCTCGGTCTCCCGCTTCTCGCGCGGTGCGTCGCGCTTCGCTTCGCCGCGCGGCTCACTGCGTGGTTGCGCGGCCGGCGCCGGCGCCTGCGCACGCGGTGGCGGAGGTGGGGCGGACCGGGTCGGCTCGCGCGGCGGCTCGGCCCGCGGCCGCTCCCGCTGCAGAGCGGGCGGCTCGGCGCGCCGCTCCGGCGCCGGTGCCACGTCGCGCGCCGGGCGGTCAGCGCGGTCGGGGCGGTCGGGGCGGTCGGGACGATCGGGACGATCAGGACGATCGCGACGCTCCGGCCGGTCGGGGCGATCGGGGTTGTTCGGGTTGTCGGGCCGCTCCGGCCGATCAGGGCGATCCGGTCGATCCGGCCGGTCCGGCCGCTCGGGCCGGTCCGGCCGCTCGGGGTGCTCGCGACGCTGGCCGTGGCCACCGTCGCCACCGCCCTGGTCGCCAGTGATCGGCCGCTGGCGCGGCGGTCGCACGTTGGGCGGCGGAATAACGCCGATGCCGCCGAGATCCCGGCCCCGCACGCCGACGTCACGCCGCTGCTCGCCGTTCACCGGCCGCTCGCGCACGCGTGTGATGAAATCGCTCGAGCCCCGGCGATCCTTGAAGATGAAGCGCGGCTCGGGCCGCAACGGCCGGGTGAACACCACGCGCGTGCCGCCGTAGTACCGATACGGGTAGTAGTATGGATCGTCGAACACGACGATCCGGAAGCGGATGCAGGTGTAGTCGTAGGGGCTCCAGTACGGATAGCTCACGTACGTGTGGCAATCGTAGCACAGGAACCGCGGGTAGTCGTAGTGCTGCTGGACGTAATACGGGACGAGGTCGTAGTCCCAATCGGTGTAGCCGTCCGGGACGATGCGCTGGGCCAGGTCGGTGAGCGCGACGTAGGGATCTCCGCGCACGCGCCCGTCGGCGATCACCCGGTAATCCCAGTGGTCGCTGGTTTCGATAGGGTCGTACACGAAGGGATCGGCGGCGATGACCGCGAAGATGTAGCCGACGCCGGGGTAGTCGTCGACGTAGAACGCATCCCGGTCGGAACCGCTCCGCACTTCGTACTCGCGGCCGCCGCGCGCGAAGTTGTCTTCCCAGGGCTCGCGCGGGAACAGCACGCGCACTCGCCCGTCCGTGTCGACGCGGAGGATCGTGACGTAGGCATCCTGCTCTGCCCGGAAGGAGACCCGAACGGCCTGGCCCTTCGCATAAGGATCGTCGCCCCGGTTGGTCCAGACCTCGACGCGAGGGCGGTAATACAGCGCCGCCGGCTGGGGCGTGTGCGCCCGGCCGGCAACGGTCAGCAAGCTGAGTAAACTCAGAGTCGTGAGCATGGTCCCTCCGGACATCGGCGGTTGGGGGGGCAGGTTGCATGCCAGGGTCGACGCCTGGCGCCTGAGGTGCTAAGTTGTTGTAGAGGTGGAAGTTGGTTCCATGCGATCGGGATCACCCTGCACGCGGTGTCCTCTACCCCGGACAAACGGCGGCCCGTTACCTTCCGCGACCGATGACTGATGCACCGCGCGTCGATCTGCTGGATCCCGCCGAGGTGGCTCGCTTGGGCGGGATCGAGATCGTGGCGCAGGGGGTGGTGGAGGGGTTTCTCTCAGGGATCCACCGCTCGCCGTTCCGCGGCTTCTCGGTGGAATTCACGGAGCACCGCGCGTACCAGCCGGGCGACGAGCTGCGCTACCTCGACTGGAAGATCCTCGCCCGTGCCGACCGCCTGTTCGTGAAGCAATTCGAGGAAGAAACCAACCTGCGGGCGATGATCCTGGTGGACGCGAGCCGCTCGATGGCGTGGCGGGGCGCGCCGGCGCGGCTCACGAAGCGTGCTTACGCCGATCGGCTGGCGGCCGCGCTGGCGTTGATCCTGCTGCGCCAGCGTGACGCGACGGGTCTCATCACCTTCGACGAGGCCGTGCGCGAGGTCGTGCCGGCGCGCGTGAAGTCGGGGCAGTGGGCGCGCCTGGTGCGCGGCCTCGTGCGCACGCCCGACGGGCGAGGGACCGCTGCTCAGGCGGCGTTGGCGCGGCTCACCTCGCTGCTGGCCCGGCGCGGGCTGGTGATCCTCGTCTCGGACCTCCTGTTCGACCGGGAGCTCGCGCTCACGGCGCTGCGCTACCTGCGCCACCGCGGTCATCAGGTGATCGTGATGCACCTGATGGATCCGGCGGAGGCCGAGCTCTCGGGTCCGCCCGAGGTGCGATTCCGCGATCCCGAGTCGACGGCGAGCGTCGTGGTCCGGCCGCGCGAGCTGAGCCGGGTGTACCGCGAAACGGTGCGGCGCGAGGTCGCCGCGTGGCGGACCGCGTGCCGGCGCCACGGGATCGCGTACCATCACGTCCTCACCGACATGCCCTTCGGCATGGCGCTGCGGCTGCTCGCGTGACGTTCCTGCATCCGCTGGCGCTCCTGGGGCTCGCCGCCGCGGCGATCCCCGCGCTGCTGCACCTGCTCGAGCGCCGCGTGCCGCCGGAAGCCGAGTTTCCCCCGCTCCGCTACTTGACCGAGGCGGAGCGCCAAAGCGCCCGCCGCCTGAGGCTGCGCCACCTGCTGTTGCTCGTGCTGCGCACGGCGCTGATCGCGGTGATCGTGCTGGCGGCGGCGCGGCCACTCGTCCCGACCAGCGGCGGCGGCGATGCGTCGGTGCACGAGCCGACGGCTCTGGCCGTCATCCTCGACAACTCGCCATCGTCGGGTGTCGTGGTGGACGGGCGGCCGCTGCTCGATCGGCTCAGGGCGATGGCTCGCGGCTCGCTCGCGCGCACGGCGTCGGGAGACCGGCTGTGGCTGGTGCTGGCGGACGGGGTCGCGCGCGCCGGCACGCGCGAGGGGCTGCTGGCGGTGGTGGACAGCGCGAGCGTTTCGTCCCGGCGTCTGGACCTCACCGCAGCGGTGGAGGGGGCGACTCGGCTCGTGGGCGCCGAACCGCTCCCCGCGCGGGAGGTGCACGTCGTGAGCGATCTGCAGCGCACGGCGCTCGGGGAGGGCCGCGCCGACGCGCCGCCCGGCGTGCGGGTGCTGGCGCTCGCGCCGCCCGAGCAGCGGCCCGAGAATCGGGGCGTCGGCGCGGCTCGTGTGTCGGACGGCATGGTGGCGGTCGACGTGGTCGGCACACCGGGAGTGGGCGGGGGCGGGGCTTCCGTCCCGGTGACGATACGGTTGCGGGGGCGGGAGGCGGGCCGGGCGCTCGCGGCCCCGGGCGCGACCGCGTCGATCAGCCTGCCGTCGCTCGCGCCGGGGTGGTGGATGGGGGAGGCGGCGCTCGATCCGGACGAGCTGCGGGCGGACGATCGCCGGTTGTTCGCCTGGCGGGTGGCGCCGCCGGCGCGGGTGACAGCGCAAGCCGGCGCCGGACCGTTCGTGGCCGCGGCGCTCGCCGTGCTCGAGGAGGGTCAGAAGGTGCGCCAGACGGGAGGAGGGGGGCCGCCCGACGTGTCGATCGGCGACCGCCCGGAGGCCGGGGGCGGGGCGCGCGAGAGCATCGTCTTCCCGCCGTCGGACCCGGCCCTGGTGGGCCAGATCAACCGGGCGCTCGAGGCGCGCGGCGCGCGCTGGCGCTTCGGCCCCCTCGGGACGCCGGGGCCAATCGGCGTCGGGGAGGTCGCGGGGATTCCGGGGATCCAGGTCACGCGGCGGTACCGAATTGAGGGGACGGGTGACGGGGCAAGGGGGAGGGGTGATGACCGCACTGTGATCACGACCGTGAATGGGGAGCCGTGGCTGGTGCGAGACGACGGGATCCTGCTGCTGGGGAGCCGGCTTGATACGGCGTGGACCGCCCTGCCCGCGACGCCCGCGTTCGTGCCCTTCATGGACGCGCTTGTGAACCGGCTGGCGCGCGGGGAGGGGGCGGTCGCCGACGCCGAAGGCGCGCCGCGCGTAGAGTTTCACACGCGCGGTGCGGATACGGTGGGGGTGACGGTGTACGGAATCGACGCGCGCGAATCGGACCTGACGGCGGCGGCGCCCGAGCTGGCCCGGCGCGTGCTCGCCGCCCAGGTGCTCGACGACGTCGCGTTCGCTGCGGCACGCTTCGCCGGCACGCGGCGCGCCGACGTGAGCGGGCTACTGCTGGCGCTGGCGCTGCTGCTCGCCGCGGTGGAGCTGGGGGTCGCGACGCTCACCCGGTGATGCCGCTCGACTTCCTCATCGACCGCTTCGACGAGCTGCCGGCGACGGGCGTGCTGGCGGCGGGAGGGGGGCTGCCCGCGCCCGGCGCCCGGCTGGGCGTCGCGGGGCTCCCGGGCTCGAGCCCGGCCGTCCTGCTCGCGGCGCTGGCCCGCCGGCTGCCGCAGCGGGTGTTCGTCGTGGTCGCGCCGACGCCGACCGACGCGGAGCGGTGGCTGGCCGACGCGCAGGCGCTGGTGGGGGAGGCGGCGGCGCTGTACCCGCAGCGCGAGGCGCTGGGCGCCGCGGAGCCGCACTTCGAGATCGCGGGGGAGCGGATCGAGACCCTCGAGGGGTTGCTCTCCGGCGGGATCCGCCTGCTGGTCACGACGGCCCGCGCCACGGCGGAGCGCACCGGCGTGCCGGCGGCGCTCGCAACCATGCGGCTTGTGCTGGCGGCGGGGGAGCAGGGAGCGGGGAGCGGTACGCTCAGCGACACCGTCCGGCGCCTCGAGGCCATGGGATACAGCCGCGTGCCCACCGTGACGGAAGTCGCGCAGTTCAGCGTGCGCGGCGGCATCCTCGACGTGTACGGCTTCGGGATGGCGGCCCCGGCGCGTCTGGAATGGTGGGGCGACGAAATCGTCTCGCTGCGGAGCTTCGATCTCGACTCGCAGCGGTCCGGTGACGCGATCGAGCGGGTGACGATTCTGCCGGTGAGAACCGAGGGACAGGGGACGGGTCCTGTAGGGGCGCAGCATGCTGCGCCCCTACACCGTCACTCGCTCCTCGACCTCCTGCCGAGCGACGCCGTGGTCGTACTGGCGCAGGAGGCGGCGTTGGAGCGCGAGGTGGAGCGCGCCTGGGCGGAGGCGGCGCACCATCTCGACGTGGCGCGGCGGCTGGGGGGCGGCGAGGAGCCGCCGGCGCGCGAGCAGCTCTTCGTCGCCCCCCCGGAGTGGCGGGAGCGGCTCGGCGGGTTCGCCCGTCTGGCGCTCGACGCGGCGGACGTCGCGCAGCGGTTCCCGGTCGCGCCGCCGGAGGCGGTGGACCGCGACATCAAGCGGTTGCGGCAGATCGTGGCGGGCGAGCCGCCGACGGTCATCCTGTGCGACAACGAGGGCCAGCTCGAGCGGCTCGAGGAGCTGCTCGGCACGGAGCGCGCGACGCTCGCGGTGGGTGCGCTCGACGGCGGCTTCGTGCTGCCCGGGCTCCGCGTGCTCACGGACCACGAGATCTTCCGGCGGGCACGCCGGCTGCGGCGGCCGCGCCGCTACCGCGAGGCCGCGCCCACGGCGGCGACGCGGGCGCTCAAGGCCGGCGACTACGTGGTGCACCTCGAGCACGGCATCGGGATCTACCGGGGGATCCAGACGATCGCGGTGGGCGCGGAAGGCGGAGCCCTCGAGGTCGCGGTGGTCGAGTACGAGGGGGGCGATCGGCTCAACGTGCCGCTGTACCGGCTCGACCAGCTCGAACCGTATCGCGCGGCCGAGAACGGCGACGCCCCACCGCCGCGGCTGCACCACCTCGGCGCCACCACTTGGCAGCGGCAGCGGGAGAAGGCGCGCGCCGCGATCCAACGGATGGCGGCCGAGCTGCTCGATCTGTACGCCCGCCGGGAGCTCGCGCCGGGCTTCGCCTTCCCGCCCGATACGCCGTGGCAGCGGGAGCTCGAGTCGGCCTTCCTGTACGAGGACACCCCCGACCAGCGGCGCGCGTCCGAGGAGGTGAAGCGCGACATGGAGCGGGCGCGTCCCATGGACCGGCTGCTCGTGGGGGATGTGGGGTACGGGAAGACAGAGGTGGCGCTGCGGGCCGCGTTCAAGGCGGTGCAGGCCGGGAAGCAGGTGGTGGTGCTCGTGCCGACGACGATTCTCGCCGAGCAGCACGGCCGGACGTTCCGGGAGCGGCTCGCGGATTATCCCGTGCGGATCGAAGTGCTCTCGCGCTTCCGGAGCGCGAAGGAGGCGAAGCAGGCGACCACGCGGATGGCGCAGGGCGAGGTCGATGTCGTGATCGGCACACACCGGCTGCTGTCCCGCGACGTGACGTTCCACGATCTCGGGCTCCTGATCGTGGACGAGGAGCACCGCTTCGGCGTGCGGCACAAGGAGCGGCTCAAGGCCTTGAAGCTCGCCGTGGACGTGCTGACGCTCACCGCGACGCCGATCCCGCGAACGCTGCACCTGTCGCTCGCCGGCCTGCGCGACCTGACGCTGCTGGAGACGCCGCCCAAGGATCGCTCCCCGGTGCTGACGTTCATCGAGCCGTGGGACGACGCGCTGATCGAGGAGGCGCTGGCGCGGGAGCTGGACCGGGCCGGGCAGGTGTACTTCGTGCACAACCGGATCGAGACGATCGACACGATCGCGGAGCGGGTGCGCGCGCTGGCGCCGCCGCGGGCGCGGATCGCGGTGGCGCACGGCCAGATGAAGGAGGCGACGCTCGACGCCGTCATGGGGCGCTTCGTGCAGGGCGAGGTGGACGTCCTCGTGTCCACGATGATCGTCGAGTCCGGGCTCGACGTGCCGAACGCGAACACCATGCTCGTGAGCCGCGCCGACCAGCTCGGCCTGGCGCAGCTCTACCAGCTGCGCGGCCGCGTGGGGCGGAGCCATCGCCGCGCCTACTGCTACCTGCTCGTGCCCGACCACGTCGACCCCGACGCCGAGGAGCGGCTCCGTGTGCTCGAGCACCACACGGATCTGGGGTCGGGCTACCGCATCGCACTGCGCGATCTCGAGCTGCGCGGCGCGGGGAATCTGCTTGGCGCGGAGCAGTCGGGCTACGCGCAGGCAGTCGGGTTCGATACGTATCTCCGCTGGCTGCAGGAAACCGTCGAGGCCCTGAAGTCGGGGAACGGGGGAGGGGGCAAGGGGAAGGGTCCGCCACCCGAGGTCATCCTCGACCAGGCGGCGCACCTGTCCGACGACTACGTGCCCGACGAGGCGGCGAAGCTCGAGCTGTACCGGCGGCTGGCGCGGGCGGACGAGCCTGGCGAGATTCAGGCGGTCCGCGAAGAGCTGCGTGACCGGTTCGGGCCGCTGCCGGACGCCGCGCAGCGACTCCTCCTCGTGTCCGAGCTCCGCGCGCTCGGCGCCCCCCTGGGACTGGAGACCGTCCTGATCAAGGGTGACGAGGCGCGGCTCACGTTTCGGCGGGACGCGCGCCCCCGACTCGCGGGGCTGACGGCGGCGCTCGACGCCGTGCAGTTCGAAGCCGACGTGCGGCGCGCGGCGCCGCTCTCGCTGCGGCTGCGGCGGCTCGGGGGCGAGGCGATTGGCCCGGGGCTGGTCCGCGCCCTCACCGCGGTCCTGCAGGACCCTCACGCGTAAGGAGACGGCATGCGACGGTTGGGTCTGATGCTCCTGGTGCTGACGCTGGCGGGATGCGCCGCCCTGCGGGATGCGTTCTCCGCGCATCCCGAGGTCGTGGGGGCCGCCGCGGGCCAGGTTCTCACCGTCGAGCGGCTGGCCGACCTGCTGGGGCACGCCAAACGGGTACCGCTGCGCCCCGACGTGTTCACCGGCGTCGGCAACGTGTACCTGGATTACGCCATGTTCGCGGTGTCGCTGGCGCGCGGCCGCGACCTGCACGACTCGGCGCTGGTGCTCGCGGCGCAATGGCCGAAGGTGTCCCAGCTCAAGTGGGAGCATTTTCATGACCGGCTGGTCGCGGCGCGCGCCGCGGTGAGTCCGCAAGAGACCGACTCGGCCTACCGGGCGGGCGGGGTCCGGCTGTTCCAGCACATCCTCCTGCGCGTCCCGCCGAGCGCGGCGCCGCCGGTGGAGCAGGAGAAGCGCCGGCAGGCGGAAGCACTGCTGCGCCAGACCGCCGCGCAGCACGGAACCAACTTCGCCCATCTCGCGCAGCGCTATTCGGACGATCCCGGCTCGAAGGTGCGCGGCGGCTTCCTGCCGGCCGCCGCGCGCGGCCAGTTCGTCCCGGCGTTCGACAGCGTCGCGTGGAACCTCGAGCCGGGCGCGATCAGCGGCGTGATCCGCTCCCCGTTCGGGTTCCACATCATCCGGCGGCCCCCGCTCAGCGAGGTGCGCGATTCGTTCCAGGCGGACCTGGAGAACGGGCGGACGATCCACTTCGACTCGCTGTACATCGACAGCCTCGCGATCCTGCGCGATGTGCGGGTGAAGGCCGGGGCCCCGGCGCTCGTGCGGCAGGCCGTCCCCGAGATCGTCGCCGCGCGCACCGACCGGCGGACGCTCGCGACCTACCGCGGCGGGGCCTTGCGGATCAGCGACCTGGCGCGGTGGCTGATGGCGCTCAATCCCGAAGACGTCCGCGGCATCGCGCGGGCGAGCGACCGGGATCTGCAGCAGTTCGTGAAGCGGCTCGCGGAGCAGGACATCCTGCTGGCGCAGGTCGACTCCGCGGGGGTGGGGCTGACGCCGGACGACTGGCAGCAGGTCCGGGCCGACCACGACTCCATGATCGCGATCCTGGAGCGCCTGACCGCCCTCTCGCCCGAGCTGCTCAAGGACTCCGCCTCCTCCGAACAGGCGCGGATCGAGCTCGCCATGGCGCGGGTGAACGCCTACCTGGACCGCGCAGTCAAGGAGGGCAAGGCGCAGTTCTTTCCGGTGCCGCCGTTCCTGGCGGGCGCGCTGCGCCAGGGCCAGCCGTTCTCCCTGAACGACGCCGGGATCGCGCGCGCCCTCGAACGGGCGCAGGCCATCCGCGCCGCGGACTCGAGCGGGCACGCCGCACCCCCGACCGGCCTCAAACCGGCCCCGGGGCCGCCGCCGATCCCGACCGACAGCGCCACGGGGGCGCCGCGCTAGCATGCGCGCGATCCGGTGGACGCTCCCCCTCGTCGGCTGTCTCGCCGCCGGTCTGCTGCGGGACGCGGCGGCGCAGGGCGAGGCGGCCACCGCCCCCCCCCGTCCGGTGGACCGCGTCGTGGCGATCGTCGGCTCGCGACCGGTCCTCGCGTCGCAGGTCGAAGAGCAGCTCGTGCTCGTCCAGTCGCAGGGCACGAAAATCCCCGAAGACTCGGCGGGGCGGGACGCCGCGCGGCGCCAGATCCTCTCCCAGATGGTGGACGAAGAGCTGATGGTGCAGCAAGCGGAGCGGGACACGACCATCAAGGTGGCAGACCAGGAAGTCCAGGACGCGGTGGAGCAGACGGTCCAGAACGTGCGGAAGCAGTTCGCCTCGACCCCCGAGTTCCAGACCCAGCTCCGGGCGGCGGGCTTCGTGTCCGAGGAGGAGTGGCGGCGCTGGCTCGCGGACCAGCAGCGCCGCTCGATCCTGCAGCAGCGGCTGATCGACGCGCTCAAGGGCAAGGGCAAGCTCCGGCCGATCCCGCCCACCGAGGCGCAGATGCGGCAGTTCTGGGAGGCGAACAAGGCGCAGCAGCCGAAGCGGCCGGCGGCGATCTCGTTCCGCCAGATCGTGATCGTCCCGAAGCCCGACTCGACGTCGAAGGCCCGCGCCCGGCAGGTCGCGGAGTCGCTGGTCGTTGCGCTGCGGCACGGCGCCAACTTCGCCGACGTGGCGAAGAAATACTCCGCCGACAGCGCCTCGCGCGAGCAGGGCGGAGAGCTCGGCTGGTTCCGGCGCGGCGTGATGGTGAAGGAGTTCGAGGACGTCGCGTTTCGGCTCAAGCCGGGCGCGATCTCCGACGCCGTCGAGACGGAGTTCGGCTACCACGTCATCCAGGTGGAGCGCGTGCAGCCGGCGGAGATCCTCGCCCGCCACGTGCTGATCCAGCCGGTGATCTCGCCGGCGCAGGTCGCGATCGCGAAACGCCAGGCCGATTCGGCGCACGACGCCCTCGCGGCGGGCGGAGGGTCGTCGTTCGACGCGCTGGCCAAGGCCTACTCCGACCCCAGCGAGCCGAAGCTCGCCGACGCCCTGCCGGTGTCGCAGCTGCCGCCCGATTACGCCAAGGCCGTGGGCGACGACACCGTGCCGGGTCTCAAGCCGGTGTTCCAGGCCGGCAGCGACACGCCGCGGCCCCGCTTCGTCGTCTTCGATCTCGTGAAGCGGCTGCCGGAGGGCGAGCTCGCCTTCGAGGACGTCAAGGACCGCATCCGCGAGGCGCTGAGCCAGCAGCTCGCGATCCAGCACTACCTCGACACGCTGCGCCGCGCGACGTACGTCGACGTTCGCTTCTAACACCGTGACCCGACGTCCCCGTCTCGCCGTCACGCTCGGCGACCCGCGGGGGATCGGGCCGGAGGTGGTGGCGAAGGCCGTCGCCCTCGGTCCCCTGGATGCCGATCTCATTTTTCTCGGGAGTGGGGAGCAGGGAGCGGTACCCTCCGTCGCACCACAAGGTACCCCTCCCCGCTCCCTGCTCCCTGAGGAAGCGGGGCGGCTTGCGGGCCAGGAGGTCGAAGCAGCGGTGCGGCTGGCACGGGAGGGGAAGGTCGACGCGATCGTCACCGGCCCCGTCCACAAGCACGCCCTGCACCTTGCGGGCTTCCGGTATCCCGGCCTCACCGAGTTTCTGTCCCATCTCGCGGGCGACGTGGAGGTCGCCATGATGCTTGCGACGGGTAAGCTGCGCGTCGTGCTCGTAACCACGCACGTCGCCCTCAAGGACGTGCCGACGCAGGTGACGCGGGAGCGCACCGTGCGCTGCGGGCGCATCGCTGGGCGGGCGCTGCGGGAATGGTGGGGCATCCTGCATCCGCGGCTCGCGGTGTGCGCCCTCAACCCGCATGCCGGGGAGTCGGGACTGTTCGGCGACGAGGACGACCGGGTGCTGCGTCCGGCGGCGCAAGAGCTCGGCGCCGCGGGCCCCCTGCCTGCGGATACGGTGTTCGTGCGCGCGCTGCGGGGGGAATTCGACGCCGTCCTCACGCCGTACCACGACGTGGGGATGACGGCGGTGAAGGTGGCGGGGTTCGGGACCGGCGTGAATGTGACGCTCGGCCTGCCGTTCCCGCGCGTCGCGCCCGACCACGGCACGGCGCTCGACATCGCGGGGAAGGACGTCGCCGATCCGGGGTCGATGCGGGTGGCGCTGGAGCTGGCGGTGGAGCTGGCAAAACGCAGCGCCCGCTAACCCCGGGGCATGGCCCCGGGGTTAGTCTACCCGGACGGCCCTCCGGATCCTTTCCAGGAGCTCCTGGTGCCGCTCCAGCTTGAGCTTCTGACTCGCCCGATTCACCACTACCACCGCGCCCACCTCCAGGATCTTCGCCCGCTGCACGAGCCCGTTGTCGCGCAGCGTGCGCCCCGTGTCTACGAGATCGACGATCCAGTGCGCGAGCCCGAGCAGCGGGGCCACCTCGACGGAGCCCGACACCGTGACGACCTCGACGCCCAGGCCCGATTCGGCGAAGAAGCGCCGGGTGAGGCGCGGGTACTTGGTCGCGACGCGCGGTGTCACGCCGCCCGGCAGCGAGGGAAAGGGGACCGCGGTGGGGCTGGCGACGACCAGGCGGCAGGCGCCGAAGCCGAGGGCCAGCGGCTCGAGCACGTCGGCTTCCGTCTCGCGCAGTACGTCCGTGCCCGTGATCCCCAGGTCCGCCGCGCCCGATTCGACGTAGACCGGCACGTCGGCGGGCTTCACGAACAGGAACGCGAGCGCCCCGTCGGCCGACGGCACCACGAGCTTCCGGCTGTTCGCGTCCTCGGGGACCGGCGTGCCGATCCGCTTGAACAGCGCGAGGGCGGGCTCGAGGAGCCGGCCTTTCGCGAGGGCGACCTTGAGCGCGGCGTTCACGAGGGGGGGGCGGCCTCCGCCAGCGCGTCGAGGTCGAGCGCGAGCCCCACGGCGGGGAGCGCCCGGCCGAAGCGGCCCATCAGATCGTCGTAGCGGCCGCCCGCGCCGACGGCGGCCCCGGCGCCGGCGACGAAGATCTCGAAGTGGATCCCCGTGTAGTAGTCGAGCCCGCGCACTTCGCCGAAGTCGTACACGACGTGGCGTCGCTCGTCGTCGCTCAGGGCAAGGTCGATCGCGCGCAGCCGCTCGATCGCCTGGCGTGCGACGGGGGCGTCCCCCGCGACGCGGGCCGCGCGTTCGAGCGCGTCGCGCCGGCCGATCACGAACGGCAGCTCGGTGAGGACGCCCGGGGCCGCGGCCGCGAGGCCCGCGGCGTCCTTGCGGTCGATCAGCCGGCGCACCGCCGCCCGCGCCTCGGGCGCGAGCGCGCCGAGCGCCGGGGCGAGCGCGCCGGCGTGGCCCAGATTGATCTGGAACTCCGCGATCCCCGACACGCGCGCCAGGTCCAGGGCGAGCCGCAGCACCTCGACATCGGCCGCGGGGCCCGGCTCGCCGAGCAGCTCGCCGCCGACCTGGAGGATCTCGCGCGGGCGGCGCCCTTCGCGCTCGGGGTCCTGGCGGAACACCTTGCCCGCGTACGACAGGCGGAGGGGTGTGGGGCGGTCGGCGAGCTTGGTCGCCGCGAGGCGCGCGACGCTCGCGGTGAAGTCGTAGCGCAGGGCCAGGAGCTTGCCGTCGAGATCGAGAAAGCGGATCAGCCGGTCGGCGACGTCCGACGCCGCGCCGCCCCCCCCCGCGCGCACGAACACCTCGGCGTACTCGAACGTGGGCGGGATGATCTCCTCGTAGCCCTTGGCCTCGAGCCGCTCGAGCATCCGCGCCTGAAGCTGGCGGCGCCGCCGCACGGCCTCGCCCGCGAGGTCGAGCGCCCCCGGGGGAATGGGCGCGATCGAGGAGCGCGGCCTCACCGCCGCACCTGCACCGCGCCGACGCGGCGGCCGTCCATTTCGACGATCTCGAACACGGCTCCCTTCACCGCCACTTGATCCCCGACCTTGGGGAGACGCCCCAGCGCGCCGAACAGGTAACCCCCGATGGTCGTGTAATCCTGCTCGTCGAGGTCGAGGCCGAGGGCGCTGTTCACGTCGCGGAGCGGCGTCGCGCCCGAGAGCTGCGTGACGCCGCCCGCGGCGGCGGCGCGCGGCTCGCCGGTGGGCCGGTCGTACTCGTCGTAGATCTGGCCGACGATTTCCTCGAGCAGGTCCTCCATGGTGACGAGGCCGGCGGTCCCCCCGAATTCGTCCAGCACGATCGCGAGATGGATCTTCTGGCGCTTCATGTCGGCGAGCACGTCTTCGACCTCGCGCGTGCCCGGCACGAACACGGCGGGCCGCAGGACCTCGCGCAGGCCGCCTCCCTTCGCCGAGCGCACGCCGGCGAGGATGTCCTTGGCGTGCACGACGCCGACGATGTCGTCGAGCGATTCGCCGTACACGGGATAGCGGGAGCGCCCCGCGACGGCCACCTGGTCCGCCGCCTCCTCGAGCGACAGATCCGCCGGCAGCGCCACCATTTCGGTGCGCGGCGTCATCACCTCGCGCGCGGTCTTCTCGCTGAACTCGAACACGCCCTCGAGCAGCCTGGCGTCCGCCGGGGCGAGCTTGCCGCGCTTGCGGCTCTGTTCGACCAGCATCCGGATCTCCTCGGGGGAATGGATCCGGTCGAGCTCGGCGGTCGTGCCCCGGAGCCCGAGCAGCCGCACCACGCGGTTGGCGCTCCAGTTGAGCAGCTCGGTGAACGGCCGGGTGATCCAGGAGAACAGGATCAGGGGGGCCGCGATCCAGCGGCTGGTCCGCTCGGGGTAGGCGATCGCCCACGCCTTGGGCGCCTGCTCGCCGAACACGACGTGCAGGAAGGAGACCAGCGCCACCGCGACCGTGGAGGCTATGCCGCCGCGCGCGAGGAACTCGAGGGCGGGCGGCAACGCGGCGAACCAGTCGCGGAACAGCTGCGCCACGGTATCCTCGGCGACGTAGCCCAGCAGAATCGAG
>DASWDP010000132.1:0-10929 GCA_036395195.1 Gemmatimonadales bacterium
CCGCTAACCTGTAGGCTGTTTATTTCCCATCACCGCCCCGGGGGCCCCCTGAACACCGAGACCCTGCAGCACGTTGCATTGCTCGACAAGTGCAAGACCTTCACGAAGGCGCGGGAGCTGCAAGCCGTCGGCTTGTACCCGTATTACCGCCCCATCACCCACTCCGAAGACACCGTCGTCGTCATCGAGGGCAAAGAGCGGATCATGATGGGCTCCAACAACTACCTGGGGCTCACGCATCATCCCGAGGTGCTGGCGGCGGCGAAGCAGGCGCTCGAGCGCTACGGCTCGGGGTGCACGGGAAGCCGGCTGCTGAACGGGACGCTCGATCTGCACGAGCGGCTGGAGCACGAGCTGGCGCAGTTCTTCGGCAAGGAAGCCTGCCTCGTCTTCTCGACCGGGTATCAGGCCAATCTGGGCGTCGTTTCGGGGCTGGTGGGGCGGGGCGACCTCGTGTTTCTCGACAAGCTCGACCACGCCTCGATCGTGGACGGCGCCAAGATGTCCTACGGCGAGACGGTGCGGTTCAACCACGGCGACCTGGCCGGGCTCGAGCGCAAGCTGCAGCAGGTGCCCGCGGGCACGGGCGTGATGATCATCGTGGACGGCGTGTACTCGATGGAGGGCGACATCGCCGACGTCCCGGCCCTCCTCAAGATCGCCCAGAGGTACGGCGCCGCGCTCGCGCTCGACGACGCCCACGCGGTCGGGGTGCTCGGCCCCCGGGGCGACGGCACGGCGGCGCACTTCGGCCTGACCGACGACGTGGACCTCATCGTGGGCACCTTCTCGAAGTCGCTCGCGTCGATCGGCGGCTTCGCGGCGGCGTCGGAGAGCATCATCCACTTCCTCAAGCACAACTCGCGGCCGATGATCTTCACCGCCGCGCTGCCCCCGGCCAACACGGCGGGCGTGCTCGCCGCGCTGCACGTCCTGCAGCGCGAGCCGGAGCGGCGCGAGCGCCTGTGGGCGAACACGCGCCGGTTCCAGGACGGGCTCCGGTCCGTCGGCTTCGAGATCGGCCCGAGCGAGACCCCCATCGTGCCCGTCCTGATCGGTCCGCTCGAGAAAACCTTCCTCTTCTGGCGCCAGCTGTTCGAGGCCGGCGTGTTCACGAACCCCGTGGTCCCGCCGGCGGTCCCGCCGTCGCAGTGCCGGCTCCGCACGAGCCTGATGGCGACGCACACGCCGCAGCAGATCGATCACGCGCTGGAGGTCTTTGCCCGGCTCGGCAAAGAGCTGGGGGTCGTCTGAGCGCTGTGGAGATCGTGCCCGTCACCGACGGGCACGGTCTCAATCGCTTCATCGCTTTTCCCTACGACCACTACCGCGGCGACTCCCTCTGGGTCCCGCCCCTGCGGATGGACATCCGCACGCTGCTCACGCCCGGGAAGAACCCCTTCTTCGAGCACGCCGAGGCGCGGTATTTCGTCGCACGGTCGGACGGCCGGACGGTCGGACGGATCGCGGCGATCAAAAACGATGCGCACAACCGGGAGCACGGCGACCGGGTGGGGTTCTACGGCTTCTTCGAGTGCGTGGACGACCAGCGGGTGGCGAACGCCCTGTTCGACGCCGCCGCGGCGTGGCTCACGGGCAAAGGGTTCGCCGTCATGCGGGGGCCGATGAGCCCGTCGATCAACGACGAGTGCGGGCTCCTCGTGGAGGGCTTCGATACGCCCCCCACCCTGATGATGGCCCACAACCCCGCGTACTACGTCCCGCTGCACGACCGCTACGGCTTCACCAAGGCAAAGGATCTGCTCGCCTTCCAAAGCACCCACTTACAAGTGCCCGAGCGGATCGCGCGCGCGGCGACGGTGATCGCGGAGCGCAAGAGGATCACCCTGCGCGCGCTCGACATGAAGCGCTTCCGGGAAGAGGTCGAGCTCGTCAAGGCGCTCTACAACCAGGCGTGGGAGAAGAACTGGGGGTTCGTCCCGCTCACCGATGCGGAGATCGACCACCTCGCCAAGCAGCTCAAGCCGATCGCCGTCCCCGACCTGGTCTGTTTCGCCGAGCGCCAGGGCGGCGTCATCGGGTTCGCCGTCGCCCTCCCAGACTTCAACGTCGCCCTGAAGCACAACCCGTCGGGCCGCATCTACGGGCTCCCGAAGATCCTGTGGCACGCGCGCCGGATCCGTCGGTGCCGCATCCTGCTGCTCGGCACGCTGAAGGAATACCGGATGACGGGGGTGGACGCGCTGATGTACCACTGGATCTGGACCAAGGGTGTCGCGCACGGTATCACCTGGGGGGAGGGCGGCTGGATACTCGAGGACAACATGCCGATCGTGAACGCCGCGATACAGCTCGGCTTCCGCCCCTACAAGACGTACCGGATCTACGACAAACCACTGTGAGGGCGTTCGTCACGGGCGGCACCGGGTTCGTCGGTGCACACCTCGTCCAGGCTCTGCGCGCGCGCGGCGCCGCGGTCACGTGCCTCGTGCGCAGCCCCGCGAAAGCGGCGGCCCTGGGGTGGACCGACGTGCGCCTGGTGCGCGGCGACCTGGACGACGCCGGCGCGCTGCGCGCGGGCTGCGCCGGCGCGGACGTGATCTTTCACGTCGCCGGGCGGATCAGCGCGCGCTCGCTGGATGAGTTCATGCGCGCGAACCGCGACGGCACGGCCAACGTGCTCGAAGCCGCCGCGGAGCACCCGCCCCGGCGCTTCGTGCTGGTGTCGTCGCTTGCGGCCGGAGGTCCCACGGTGCCCGGGCGACCGGTGGACGAGACCCGTCCCCCGTCACCCGTCACGCCCTATGGGCAAAGCAAGCTCGCGGCCGAGCTGCTCGTGCGGGCGATGCCGTACCCGTGGACCATCGTACGGCCGCCCGCCGTCTACGGCGAGTGGGACCGCGAGGTCCTGAAGGTGTTCAAGCTGGCGCGCACCGGGGTCGTGCCCGTGTTCGGTGACGGATCACAGCAGCTGTCGGTCATCTACGGAGGGGACCTGGCGGACGCGCTCGTCGCCGCCGCGACGGCCCCGGGCGCCGCGAACCGGTTGTACTACGCCGCCCACCCGGCGGTGACGACGAGCGGCGCGCTGGCGCGGGCGATCGGGCGCGCCGTCGGAGGCGAGCCGCGCCTCGTGCCGCTGCCCCGCTGGCTCGCACGGGCCCTGCTGTGGACGATCGGGTCGCTCGCGCACCTCGCGGGCCGGGCGACGGTGCTGTCGGGAGACAAGGCGCCCGAGTTCCTGGCGCCGGCGTGGACCTGCCGCCCCGACGCGTTGATGCGCGACACGGGGTGGCGGGCGGACACCGACCTGGAGACGGGCTTGCGCCGCACCGCACAGTGGTACCGACAGGTGGGGTGGTTGTGAGCGGCACGTCCTGGGCCACGTGGCGCCGCGGCGTCGTGCAACGCTTCACCGCCGTCGACCTCGTCACGCTCCTCTACGTCGCCGTCGCGACGGCCGCGGTCCTCGCCTTCTCGGACGACGACCACGCGGGCTGGGATTGGCTGCTCACGGCGCACGCCCTGCTCGTCGCGCTCGTGCTGGTCGCCCCCGCCGCTCGCGAGGCCGGCGCCGTCGGCCGGTTCGTCGGCGACTGGTACCCGATGGTGCTGCTCGGCGCCCTGTACGCGGAGGTCGGGATCCTGAATGTCGACCTCGGCTACCAGCACGACTTCGTGATCCAGCGGCTCGAGCTGTGGGTGTTCGGCTCCCAGCTCTCGTACCGCTGGATCCGCGAGATGCCGAATCCGCTGCTCTCGTGGGCGCTGCACGGCTGTTACCTCGCCTACTACGCCATCCTGTACGCCTCCCCGCTGGGGCTCTGGTTCACCGGCCGGCGCGACGCGGCGCGGCGCACCATCTTCGCGGTGATGGTGACGTTCTACCTCTGCTACGTGATGTTCCTGTTCTTCCCCGTGGCCGGACCGCGCTACACCTTCGATCTCGCCCACAACGCCGCGACCGAAGTCTGGCCGGCGCGCGCGGCGCAATGGCTGCTCGACCGGGGGGATTCGTGGGGCGCGGCGTTTCCGTCGTCGCACGTGGCGGCCGCCGTCGTCGCCGCCCTGTGCGCGCTCCGCTTCTGGCGGCCGCTGGGGCTCGTGCTCATGCTGCCGACGATCGGGCTCGTGCTGTCGGTCGTGTACGGGCAGTTCCATTACGCGGTGGACGCGGTGGCGGGATTGCTGGTCGCGCTCGCGGTGTTCGCGTCGCAGTACATCTACGCGTCGCAGCCCGCCGCCGCCGGCGCGGCCTTGCCCCAGCGCGAGCTCGAGACGGGCCGGGCCTAGGCCTCGCGGGCCGCCGCGCGCGACGCGACGGTGTCCAGGTCGCCCCCGAGCGCGTCCATCTTCAACTGGAACCTGCAGTCGACGATCAGCAGCCCCACGACGTAGGCCGCGAGGTTCACGGCGAAGATGATCGTGAAGATCAGCGGGTAGGGAACCCAAAGCCCGAAGTACAGCGCGAACCGCTTCACCCCGGGGTCGAGCCGTGAGCGGTCGGCGATGCTCGTCATCAGCAGGATCGCCACGAGCGCGAGCAGCACGAGCTTCCACGATGCGAGCCCTGCCCAGCCGAGGCCGGCGAAGATCGCCGCCTCGGACGCCCGGTCGAGGCGCGTGTCGAGCCGCCGCCCCGCCTCCGAGCCGAGACCGTACTCCCGCGCGATCCCGCCGTCGATCCCGTCGAGCACCTGACCGAGCGCCATGAGGGCGAGGCCCCAGCCGAGCCCTCTCCCCCCCACCGCGAGCGCGATCCCGGCGGCGACGCTCGCGCCGAACGCCGCCCACGTCACGTGCGCGGGCGAGAGCCCCAGCGTCACGTGGCAGAGCCGCAGCACCGGCCGGAGCGCGCGGTCGAGGGCCCGGCCGACCCCCGGCGCGAAGTCATACATGGCGCCGGTACCAGAAGAGCAGCGCGTTCCCGGCGAGCAGCGCCGTGAGCACGACCCCTTCCTTCACCCTGTCCGGAATCCGGGTGAGCCAGCCGCGGGTGACCCAGGGCGAGTAGGGGTAGAACGGCATCTTCTCGTAGCGCACGCTGTAGTCCAACGCCACGTGGATCGCGAAGAACACCAGCGGCACGACGGTGCCGAGAAAGAGGCACAGGGGCACGATCCAGAGCAGCGCGACCGGCTCCTGGAGGGAGGAGCGCCAGTAGTAGCCGCGGCGGTCGCGCAGGCCCACGTGCTTCAGATAGAACGGCGCCTTCACGGCGTGATCCACGTCCACGCCCACGCCGAACGCGTAGGCGAGCGCCAGCTCACCGCCGCGCAGCTCCATCGCCTGTGCGCCGAGGGTGGTCGCGAGGACGTGCGTGAAGATCGTCATGTCCTCACCCCCTGACCCCCTCTCCGCGCGGCGGAGAGGGGGAACGGGGGGGAGGACAACCAGACGAGGCCGACCCCCGCGCCGATCCAGACGAGATCGCGCAGCCGGCTCACGATGGCGGTGTAGACGCCCAGTGCAGGGTCGAGCCCGAGCGAACGGAACAGCAGGTAGAGCGTGCCTTCTTTCGTGCCCACCTCGAACGGCACGAAGAAGATCACGTTCTGGACGAGCTGCGTCAGCCCGCCGATCACGTAAGCCTTCCCGTAGCCGATATGCAGCCCCACCGACAGCGCGATCAGCAGGTACTCGGCCATGAAGAGGCAGCGGCTCAGGTACTCTAGCGCCAGCGCCTGCGCGAAGCGGCGCGGCGCCCGGTGGTAGAACGCGGTGATCTGCTCGTCCATGCGCGCGAGGGTGGCGCGCCGCGGCTCGAGGCGCCGCGCGATCCCGTCGAGCAGCGGCAGGCGGTGCAACACGTTGAGCGCGTGCTCGAGGACGCCCCGGCGGTGGCCGCTCAACAGCAGCAGCACGAGCCCGAGCAGCACGACGCCAGCCACGGCGAGCGCCACGATGACGACGGGAGTCGAGGGCAGGAACAGCGCCCCGAGGACCACCGCGGTGACGAAGCTGAGCAGCATGCCGAACGTGTGGAGCATCTGATAGATCACCACCGAGCCGGCGGCCCGCCGCACCCCCAGCCACGGCGCCGCCGCCGCGATCTTGAACGGCTCGCCGCCGACGTTGATGATCGGCGTCATGAAGTTGAGCGAGAAGCTCGCGACGGTGATCGCGTACGCGCGCCAGAAGGGGGGCCGGCTCGGCTCGTCCGCCATGATCAGCCACCACGCGGCGGCGTTGCACAGGTACACCAGCCCGTACAGCAGGAGGATCGGCACGAACAACCACCCCGTGTCCGCCGCGTCGGCGAGGAGCGTCCTCACGCCGATGTGCGTCACCAAATACGCGAACACCGCGCAGCCGGCGACGAACAGCCCCAGCCGGAGCCTGCGGCTCACGCGTCGTCCGGGAGCGGGACCCGGCAGCCGGAGCGGGCTGCCTCATAGGCGTGTTCCACCACCGACGCCACCCGGCGGATGTCGTCCAGGTGCGGCTCGGCGGCGGCGCCCGCATCCGCGCGATCGAGGGCGGCCACGAACGACTCGAACAGGCCGGCGAACCAGCGGTGGTACGCCGACTTCTCGAGCTCGGCGGAGCAGTCGTGGCGTTCCACCGCCCCGCCGCGCTCGAGCCGCAGCTCCCCGCCCGCCCACTCGATCGTGCCGTCGTCCCCGATGAAGCGGATGCGGTTGTCGCGCGCGCGTGCCGCCCAGGTGAAGAACATCGTGGCGAGGCGGTTCGGGTATTCGAAGTGGAGCGACGCCGTGTCCTCCACCTCGTACTCCCGGTGGCGCAGCCGGCCGGTCCAGGCGCTCACCGCGGCGGGCGGCCCCGCCACGTCGAGCAGCTGGTAGACGAGGTGCGTCCCGTGATCGAGCAGCACGCCGCCCCGCCCCGCGGCGCTCGTGGCACGCCACGGCGTATCCCCGGCCTCGCGGCCGGGGTCAGCCGAGAGCCGGTAGACCGAGAACTCGGCGAGGTGCCAGCGCCCGATGGCGCCGGACCGCAGCCACTCCTTTACCCGCACCCACACCGGGTTGTAGCGGTATTGGTGGCAGGGGACGACCAGCCGGCCGTTCGCGCGCGCCGCGGCGGCGATGCGGTCGGCCTCGGCCCGCGTGAGCGCGACCGGCTTCTCACACACCACGTGGTAGCCCTGCTCGAGCCCCCACAGCGTGAGCTCGAGATGCGACGCCGTCGGCGTGCACACGTCGATGAAGTCGATGGGGCCGAGGTCGTGGAGCTGCCGGCGGCTGCGGAGCAGCGGGATCCCGTCCACCGGCGGCGCGTCGGGCGCGCTGTCCACGACGGCGACGACATCGACGCGCGCCCGCACCGCGGGGGCGGTGCGCAGCGCGGGCAGGTGCGACTGGCGCGCGATGCCGCCCGCCCCGATGACGGCGCCGCGGTACCGCCGCACCTCAGGTGACGCGGGCGTAGGCATCGCGCTCGGTGGTGAGCATGCCGCCGAGCGCCGTGGCGTTCCACTCGTGGATCCACAGCAGCACGAGGAGCAGCAGGCTCATCCAGACCGCCTCGGCCCACAGGAACGCGGCGATGTGCCCGGCGACCCCGGCGGCACCGAGCAGCACGAAGCGGATGTTCTGCCCGAGCCACGTGCACAGCGGGAGCACCACCGCCTGCCGCGCGCGGTACTCGGCGCGGAACGCTTCGGAGACGCTCGTCTGCCGCAGCAGCCGGATCAGCTTGACCGAGCGCGGAAACAGATGCGACTGGCGCAGCACGTAATCGCGGTACACGCGGGCCCCGAAGCGCTCGAGCAGCGAGCCGCCGGCAGCGCCCGCCAAGTCTTCCGGGAGATCCAGCTCGCCCCCGTTGCCCACGCCGATGTAGAGAAACGCGTTGCGCACGAAATCCACGGCGGCGCTCTGATACGTGTGCGCCAGTCCCGCGGCCGCCACCAGCAGGGCGCCCGGCCACCAACCCGCGTGGATCAGACGGTAGATCAAGTGAAAGTAGAGGTTGACGAACCGCAGGTTGTCGCTGATGCCGTCGAGCGCGCGCCCGAACCGGGTGGACGTGCCGCGCAGCCGAGCCAGTTGCCCGTCGGCTGAGTCGAAGATGTCCGACACGATGAACAGTGCGAACCCGATGAGGTTGGTCCAGTGGTCGGTGTAGGCGAACAGGTGCCCCGCGACCAGCCCTATCAAGAGCGACCAGAGGGTGACCTGGTCCGCCGAGATCCCGGTCGGCAGGAGCGCCCGCGCGATGCGGATGCCGATGGGCCGGAAGAAGTGGAGGTCGGCCCACTCCTCCACCGCCTGCCCCTTATGCGACAAGTCGTTCTGCGGCTTCACCGAGCACGTCCTTCAGCGTGGCGAGGGCGCTCATCGCCTGGTCTTCTTCGATGACGAGCGGCGGATTGATGCGGACCTCGGGATTGTAGATCATCGCGAGCACGCCGCGCGACAGCAGCGTGTCGAAGATCCAGCGGGTCGTCTTCTTGTCGAGCAGCGTACGCGTGCCGGGGACGACGAGATCCATCCCGATCAGGAGACCCCGGCCGCGCACGTCGGACACGATCGGCAGCTCCGCCTCCCAGCGTTTCATCTCGGCGAGCATCCGGTCGCCGAGCCGCCGCGCGTGCTCGACCAGGTTGTCCTCCACGATCGTCTCGAGCGTGACGCGAGCCGCGGCCGCCGCGAGCGGGTTTCCCCCGTAGCTCGAGGAGCTGCCGCTCGGGTTGGCCCACGGCTTGGAGAAGGCGATCTCCTCGCGCGCGATCACGCCGCTCATGGGGAACCCCCCGCCGAAGCCCTTCCCCACCGTGAGGATGTCCGGCAGCACGCCCTCGTGCTCGATCGCGAACATCTTCCCGGTGCGCCCGAAGCCCGTGATCATCTCGTCGCAGATCAGCAGCGCACCCAGCTCGTCGGCGAGCTTCCGGAGCACCCGCAGGTAGCCCGGCGGCGGCACCACGTTGCCGACGGTGCCCTGGATCGGCTCCACGATGATCGCGGCCACGTCCCTGGTGGTCTCGAGCTCGATCTTCTGCCGCAGAAACTCGACGCAGCGCCACTCGCACGACGGGAAGGTCTTGTCGAACGCACAGCGCGCGCACGCGGCGTAGGGTGACAGGTACGCGCCCGGCAGCAGCGGTCCGAGGGCGTGCTTGAAGCTCGAGCCGAGCAGCGGGAGCACGCCGCCGGTCTTGCCGTGGAACCCGCCCCAGAACCCGATCACTTCCGTGTGCCCGGTGCGCGACTTAGCGAGCCGCAGCGCCGCCTCCACCGCTTCGGCACCGCTCGAATAGAACTGCGTGCGGTTCAGGTCGCCGGGCGTCACCTCCGCGATCAGCCGTACCAGCGCCGCCCGGTGCTCCGACGTGAAGCTCCCCACGTGCACGCGGGCCACCTGCCGCTGCATCGCCGCCACGTACTTGGGGTGCGCGTAGCCGAGGCTCGCTACCCCGACCCCGGCGAGGAGGTCGATGTAGCAGTTCCCGTCCACGTCGTACAACACCGCCCCCTCGCCCCGGTCGATCGCGAGCTGGCTGAAGAGCGCCACGCTCTGCGTGCCCGGCGCGAGATAGCGCGCCTCGGCGTCGAACAGGGCTTTCGACGTCGGGCCCGGGACCTGAACCCTGTGCAGGGTGTGCGTCACGTGTGTTTCCGGCGGACGCAGCGATGCGTGATGTAGTCGGCGATCGCCTGCGCGGCCTCCTCGCGGAATGGCGCGAAGCTTGGCCAGTCGTTGATGTCGATCAGCACGGGGCGGTCGGGCTCCGGAAACGCGACGTCCCCCCCGAACACCTCGAGCCCGAGAAGCGACGCCGCCTCGAACACGAGCGCCCGGAGCCGCGTTTCATCCACCTCGGGCCGCGCGCCAGCGAACCCGGCGTCCGCGCCGTACCAGCGGAAGAAGCGGCCGTCGGTCACCCCGTAGAACTTCACCACCGGCCCGGGGATGTGCTCCTGTAGCGCGACCCACCGAATGCCGCGCCCCCGGAACGCATGCAGCGTGGACGCCAGCCGCCCGAGCGGCGCCGCGACCACGTCCTCGGACCGCTCGGCGTGCACGTCGCCGCGCTTGACCCACACGTCCTGATGATGGGGGCTCAGATCCGCGAGCTGCGGAGGGGGCGGCAGCGGCGCCGCCGTGGCGAGAATCAGCGTGCGCGGGAAGGGCAGCGTGCTCTCACCGAGCCGCTTCACCAGCCGGTAGCGGTGACAGGTGAGCGCGCTCGAGGGCCGGTTCACCACGACCGCGCCGTCGGACTCGAGCGGCATGAGCTGCTCGGCGGCGAGCGAGCCCTGGCACATGTTGAGATACAGCTCGGCGGCCGGGAGCAGCCCCCGCTCCACCTCCAGCTCGGTCGTCTTCGTGACCCACCACCCCTGCCGCTCGAGCCGGGACACCGTGGCGTCCAAAATGGCAGTGTCGTTCACGCGATGCTGGAGCGGCGAATACGACGGGCTGCGGTAGATCGCGACCAGGTGCGACACGTCTTAGCCCTCACGTGCGGCGAGCCACGCGTTTGCGGTCTGGAGATCCGATGGTCGATCGATGTCGATGATGCGCGGCACTTCCACCGCCCCGACTTGTCGCCCTGCCGCGACCAGCGACTTCAGGAAGCCGCGCATCCTGTGCACGCCGCGGCCGGCGGCATCCGCGGCGGCGCGGCGGGCCTCAGCGCTCAGGCCGTACACCCCGCCGGTGACGCAGGGGGGCTGGGAGGGCTCGTCGGTCAACGCCCGAACGTCGCCTCCTCCCTCCCCCTGCCGCGTCACGTACAGAGGAGACTCGTCGTCCACGTACGGCGTCACAACCAACACGGCGTCCGCACCCCGCTCGAGTCGCACTTCCGTTTCCCGGTAGGCCGCCCGCCAGTCCTCCTGCCGCATCACGGTATCCACCATGCTGCAGAACACGGGCCCCGGCGGGACCGCCGCGAGCCCCTCGACCAGGGTGTGGAGGGAGGAAGGGGTGCGGCACTCGATCACTGTGAGGGGGGGGCCGAACCGAGCTCCGACAAGCAAACGCCGCACGGCCGGG
>DASWDP010000133.1:0-31177 GCA_036395195.1 Gemmatimonadales bacterium
CCCCCCCCCGCCCCACGCCGGGCTCGCCCGCCCCGCTCACCAGGCCGTCTGCCGTCGGCTTGCTCGCGACCATCGGGGTCGCCCGCCGCGCGGGGAGACCCCCGGCGGGGCCGGTGACGGTGCGGCCGGGAGTGCGGCCCGGTTGGCCCGGCGACGGAGACGAAGGCGGCGGCCCAACCTCGATCTGCAGCTTGAGCCAGCGCTCGGCGAACGTCGCGCGCAGGTCGCGCATCAGGCCCACGAACATCTCGTAGGCCTCCTGTTTGTACTCGATGAGCGGGTCCTTCTGGCCCCAGGCGCGGTACTGGATCGCCGCCCGCAGCTGGTCGAGATCGTACAGGTGATCCTTCCACTTCTCGTCGATCACCGTCAGCATGATGTGCGACAGCGCCTGCCCGCCCAGGTTCACCGCGCCGACCCTGGACTCGATCTCCTTGAAGTAGTCGAGCTTCGCCTGGAACGCGGCGCGGCCCGCCTGCTGCGCGGCGTGCACCAGCTCGTCGCGGCTCCGCAGCTTGGCGGGATCGGTGAGGCCGGGCACGGAGAGCAGGAACTTCACCAGGAACTCGGTCTCCATCAACGCCCGGTCCCACTGGTACGGGTCGTCGGCATCGCCGATCAGCTCGTCGGCGAGCGTCTCCACCGCCTGCTCCACCATCCGCTGCGCCTCGGCCCTGAGCTCCTCGCCGCCCTCGAGGGCGAACAGCCGCAGCGAGTAGATCACCTCGCGCTGCTGGTTCATCACGTCGTCGTACTCGAGCAGCTTCTTGCGGGCCTGGAAGTTCTGCAGCTCGACACGCTTCTGCGCCTGGCCGATCGCGCTCGTCACCCAGGGATGGGTGATGACTTCGCCTTCCTCGGCGCCGCTGCGGTCCATCCAGCGGGCGATGCGGTCCGAGCCGAACAGCCGCATCAAGTCGTCCTCGAGGGACAGGTAGAATACGCTCTGGCCCGGGTCGCCCTGGCGGCCGGAGCGGCCGCGCAGCTGGCGGTCGATGCGGCGCGCCTCGTGGCGCTCGGTGCCGATGATCACGAGCCCGCACGGCGGGTCCTCGTCGCAGCCGAGCCGCTCGATCTCCTCGGGGGACAGGTCGGGCCGCTCCACCACCTGGCCGAACGCGGCTTCGCCCCGGGCACGGATGCCGCACACCTGACACTTCTTGACGCCGGGACCGAGTTTGATGTCGGTGCCCCGGCCCGCCATGTTGGTCGCGATCGTGATCGCGCCGGGCTGGCCCGCCTGCGCGACGATCTCGGCCTCGCGCTCGTGGTACTTGGCGTTCAGCACCTCGTGCCTCAAGCCGCGGCGCTTGAGCATGCGCGACAGCGTCTCCGAGACGTCCACGTTCACGGTGCCCACGAGCACCGGCAGCCCGCGCTGGTGCTGCCGCTCGAGCTCGTCCAGGATGGCGTTGTACTTCTCGCGTCGCGTCTTGTAGATGAGGTCGTGCTTGTCCACGCGCCGCACGGCACGGTTCGTGGGAATCACCATCACGTCGAGCTTGTAGATCTGGTAGAACTCGGTCTCTTCCGTCTCCGCCGTGCCGGTCATGCCGGCGAGCTTGTCGTACATCCGGAAGTAGTTCTGGATCGTGATGGTGGCGAGCGTCTGCGTCTCCTCCTGGACCGCGACGCCCTCCTTCGCTTCCACGGCCTGATGGAGCCCCTCCGACCAGCGGCGGCCGTGCATCAGGCGCCCCGTGAACTCGTCGACGATCAAGACCTTGCCGTCCTGCACGACGTAGTCCACGTCCTTCTCGTAGAGGGCGTGGGCCTGGAGCAACTTGTGAATGATGTGGAGCGTCTCGCTCTTCAGCGCGTACTCGGCCTCGACCGCGCGGCGGCGCTCCACCTTCTCCTTGGCCGACAAGCTCTCGTCGTGGTCGATCTCGTGCACGGCGTGCGAGATGTCCGGGACGACGAACAGGTTCGGGTCCTGCGGGGACATCGTCTCGACGCCCTTGTCGGTGAGGTGCACCGAGTGGCCCCGCTCGTCGAGGACGAAGTACAGCTCCTCTTCCAGGTGCCGCATCTTCTGCTCGCGCGCCGGGAGCTTGCGATCGGCCAGGACGTCGAGCTCCACGCGCTGCACCAGCGACTTGACGCCCGGCTCCTGGAGCAGCTTCAGGAGCTTCTTGTTCTTCGGCATCCCGAGCTGCCCCTGGTAGAGCAGCGTCGCCCCTTCGTACACGGTCTTCTCGTCCGCGATCAACGGCTCGGCCTTCGCGAGCAGGTCGTTCACCACCGCCGTCTGCTTGCGCACCAGCTGGATGACCTGCGCGTTGAATTGCGCGTACTTCTCGTCCGACTCGGTCCCCACGGGACCAGAAATGATCAGCGGCGTGCGCGCCTCGTCGATGAGGATCGAGTCCACCTCGTCGATGATGGCGTAGGCGTGGCCCCGCTGGACGCGCTGCTCCAGCGAGAACACCATGTTGTCGCGCAGGTAGTCGAAGCCGAACTCGTTGTTCGTGCCGTACGTGATGTCGCAGAGGTACGCCGCGCGGCGCTCCGGCGTCGAGGGCTCGGTGTCGTCGATGCAGCCGACCGTCAGCCCCAGCCACCGGAACAGGTGGCCCATCCACTGCGAGTCGCGGCGGGCCAGGTAGTTGTTCACGGTCACGAGGTGCGCCCCGCGGCCCGCCAGGGCGTTCAGGTACAGCGGCAGCGTGGCCACGAGCGTCTTCCCCTCGCCCGTCGCCATCTCGGCGATCCTCCCCTGGTGCAGCACGATCCCGCCGATCAGCTGGACGTCGTACGGCACCATATCCCACTTGAGGGCGTGGCCGGTGACGACGACCTCGCTCCCCAGCAGCCGGCGGCACGCCTCCCGCACCGTCGCGAACGCTTCGGGGAGCAGCTCGTTGAGCGTCGCCTGGAGCGCTTTCACGTAGGCCGCTTCGGCCCCGGCGAGTTTGTCGCTGAGCACGGCGCGCTGCTCGGCGTCCGGGCAGTCGTGCTTCTCGCGCTTCAGGCGCTCCACCTCGGCGGCCAGGGGCCCCGTCCGCTCCGCGATCAGCGCGCGAAGCTTCCCGGTCTGCGCCTGGACTCCCTCGTCGGGCACGTCCTTGAGGCGCTCCTCGTGGCGCTGGATCGCGTCCACGATGGGACGCAGCCGCTTCAGCTCGCGCTTGAAGCGGGTCCCGAAGATCTTCGTGAACCAGGTCTTGACCATCAGCCCTCTACCGATACAGCCCGTGGGCCGCGATGTACTCGCGCACCGCGTCGGGCACCAGATAGCGAATGGAGCGCTCCTGCCGCACGCGCTCGCGGATCCCGGTCGCCGCGATGTCGACCGCCGGCACCTCGATCACCCGGCCGACCAGGCGGTGCGACGGCAGCGACGCGCCGGGGCGCGCGAACACCACGACGTCGGCGAGGTCGGGGAGCGCGTCGACCTCGTGCCACGCGGGCAGGTCCCGCGCGGCGTCCGCTCCGAGGAGTAACGTGAAGCGGTTCCCCGGCTCCCGCTCGGCGAGCGCCCGCAGCGTGCGCACGGTGTAGGACGGCGGCGGCAGCGCGAGCTCGATCCGCTCGACGGAGAACCGAGGATTGTCCGCCACCGCGAGGTCGAGCATCTCCGCACGCTGCTCGGGCGTGGCCCCCCCCACTCCCCCGTGCGCGGCCCGCTTGAACGGCTGCTCGCGGGCGGGCACGAACCGCACCCGCGCGCCGAGCAGCTCGCCCGCCGCCTCCGCCACGACCAGATGCCCGAGATGCACCGGGTCGAACGAGCCGCCGAACAGGGCGTCCACGCGCGCTCAAGACGGCGCGGCGGCGCTCGAGTCGGCGGGGCAGGTCTTGCCGAGCCCGTCCGCCTGCGGGTAGAAGCGCCGCAGGTTCGCGCACGTCTCCTTCAGCTCCTCCGCGTAGCCGATGGCGCGGTAGCTGTCCGCCAGGCGCAGCAGGGCATCGGGGACGCGCGCGGTGCCCGGAAAGGTCGCGATGACGTCCTTGAAGTAGATGATCGCCGAATCGTACGCGCGCCGCCGGAAGTAGAACATGCCGTTCCGGTAGTCCTTGTCGGCGAACCACTCCCGCAGCTCCAGCACGTGCGCCTGGGCGCGGACCGCCGCGTCGGTGCCGGGGTAGCGCCCCGCCAGCTCCTGATAGATCGCCAGCGCCGACTCGCCGTACGACGCGTCGAGCTCCGGCCGCCGCCACAGCCGCAGGTTGGCATCGCCGGCGCGCAGCAGCGCGAGCGGCGCGTACGGGCTCCCGGGGTAGCGATCGGCGACCTCGCGGAAGTCGTGCGCCGCCTGCACGCGGTCGCCGCTCTGGAATTCACACTCGGCGAGGTAGTACTGCGCCTCGGCCATCTCCGGCTGGGTCGGGCTCAGCTCGAAGGTGAGCCGGCGGAACGACCGCAGCGCGCGCCCGCAGTCGCCGGCCCGGAATTGTGCCCGGGCTCGCGCGAACTCGGCGGCGGGATCGGGCGCGGGCGCCACGCGGCGCGGGTGAGGGCACGCCACCGCGGTGGCCGCCCAGGCGATGAACCAGAACCGACGCATCGTCCTCACGGATTGTTCGGCGGGCCGGCGGGCGGGGCATCCGCCTTGCCCAGCGCGTTGATCTTCTCCTGAGCCCGGTGGGTGATCGTGTCCCCGGGCGTGCCGCCCGCCAGCGCCTGCTGGTAGCTCTCGAGCGCCCCGGCGAGGTCGCCCTGGGCGAGCTTCACGTCGCCGAGCCCGAGAAACGCCCCGCGCACCACGTCCGCGGGCGCGCCCGGCGCGGTGGCGCGCCGGAACCAGTCCTCCGCGTCCGCCGGCTTGCCGCCCGCCAGCAGCCGCTGGCCCTCGACCAGCGCGCACAAGCCCAGGCCTTCGCGCGCTCCGTCCGCGACGGCGGGCTCCCGCTGCCGCCGGATCACGCCTTCGAACACCGGCACGGCGGTGCTGCACGCCCGCGCCCGCACCGCCGCCATCCCGTACACGTAGAGCAGCGAGTCCGCGCTCCTGGCGTCGCTCGCGGCGGCGGCGGCGCTCGGCAGGAGCGCGAGCGCCCCGGCCGTGTCGCCGCGGTCGGCGGCGTCGAGCGCCGCGAGCCGCGCGTAGCGGCCGAGCGGCCGCGCGGGCGCGACCGCGCGCAATCCCGCGAGCCCCCGCATGGCGTCGCCGCGGTCGTTGGCCGCGAGCGCCGCGCGCACTACCCGCTCCAGCCCGTCGGCGGCCTCGCCGGCGCGGGAGCGGTCGTTCTCCCCGAGCGCGACGTACCCGTCCACCGCGAGCTCGTACTCGCCCACGTGCAGCGCGGCGGCGGCCGACTTGGCGGACAGGTCGGTGTTCCCCGGGTGGGCCTTCAGGCCCAGCAGGTACTCGGCGAGCGCGTCGCGGTAGGCGGCCGCAGCGTAGGCGCGGTCGCCCAGCTCCTCGTGGTCGGCGGCGCTCGGCTGGCAGGCGAGCGCCAGCACGAGGCACGCGAAGGCCCAGCGCTTCACGACGGTTTCTTTCGCGCGCCGCGGCCGGTGTCGCCCGAGGCCGCCGCGGGCGCCTGGGGGGGGGCGGCGGTGTCGTTCCGCTCCAGCATCGCGAGATACGCCTCCACGCGGGGATCCTCCGGCCGCCGCTCCCGGCACTCCTCCCACACCGCCTTCGCCGCGAGCCCGTCCCCCGCCAGGTAGCAGGCGAGGCCGAGCATGGCGGCCGCGTCCAGGTAGCTGGGCCGCGCCCGCACGATGATCTCGAAGTGCTCCCGCGCGTCGAGTGCGCGGCCCGCCTGCAGCAGCATGCGCCCCAGCTTGTACCGCAGGTCGTGAAACGCGGGTCCGAGCCCGAGCGCCGCCTCGTACTGCTCGATCGCCTGCGCCATGCCGCCCGCCTCGAGGTAGGCCTCGCCCAACGCCGCGTGCTGGTTGGCGAGCTTCGCGGCCACGTGAGCCGAGAACCCCTGCCGGGGCTCGCCGCCTACCTGCGCCGCCCGCCGGAACGCCGAGTCCGCCTCCGCTTCCCGCCCCAGCTCGTTGAGGACGATCGCCCGGTGGACGAGCGCCTCCACGTAGTGCGGGTTCAACGCCAGAGCGCGATCGAGCTGCGCCAGGGCCTGCTCCCCCTGCCCCACCAGCGAGTAGGAGAGGCCGAGCAGGTGGTGCGCGTCGGCGAACGCACGCCCGGTCGCGATCACTTCCTCGAGGAGGTGGATCGCCCCGTAGTAGTCCTGCAGTTGAAACCGTTCGCGGGCCTGCTCGACGAGATGCTCAGGACTGACGTCCATCGGTCGCCTCGTACCAGCGGACGAACTGCCGGATCCCCTCCTCGATGCCGACCGTGGGGCGGTACCCGAGCTCGCGCTCGGCGCGACGCAGGTCCGCCGCGGTGAGCCGCACGTCTCCCGGCTGGTCGGCGTGGCGCTCGATCCGGACCTCGCGTCCCAACGTCCGCCCGATCAGCTCGATCAATCGGTCGAGCCGCACGCGCGCCCCACCGCCGATGTTGATCGGCTGGGCCAGCCCGGCGGCCCGCGGCCGCACCGTCCATTCAACGGCGGCGAGGACGCCGTCCACGCAATCCGTAATATAGGTATAGTCGCGCTCGCTCGACCCGTCCCCGTACATCCGGACCGGCTGCCCTGCGGCGATCAGGTGCGTGAAGCGATGGATCGCGAGGTCGGGTCGCTGGCGCGGCCCGTACACCGTGAAAAACCGAAGGCAGGCGATCTGCATGCCGTAGAGGTGCGCGAACGCGTGCGCCATCAGCTCGCCCGCGCGCTTGCTTGCGGCGTAAGGGGAGATCGGCCAGACGGCCGCCGTGTCCTCGGCGAACGGCGCGGGCGTGGCGTCGCCGTACACGGAGGATGAAGAGCCGAACACGATCCGCCGGAGGCCGGCGCGCCGCGCCGCCTCGAACACGCGCACCGTCCCGGTCACGTTGGTCTCGCCGTAGGAGGCGGGGTCCTCGAGCGAGGGCCGGACGCCGGGGCGCGCGGCGAGGTGCACGACCACCGTCACGCCGTCGAGCGGCACGGCGTCGCGCACGATGTCCGCCTCGACGAAGCGGAAGCCCTTGGCCCGGCGCAAGCCGTCGAGGTTATGCTCCTTCACGGCGCGCGGGTAGAAGGGATCGAAGTTGTCCACCCCGATCACCTCGTCGCCGCGGGCGACGAGGGCCTCGCAGACGTGCGAGCCGATGAAGCCGGCTGCGCCCGTCACGAGGACGCGCGGGCTCAACGCAGGATCCCGCGGAAGTACTCGATCGTGCGGCGCAGGCCCGCTTCGAGGGGGACCTGCGGTTCCCAGCCCAAGACCTCACGCGCACGGGTGATGTCGGGCTGGCGCACCTTGGGATCGTCCGTGGGCAGCGGGCGCTCCACCACGGCGCTGCGGCTGCCCGTGAGCTGCAGCACGGTGGCGGCCAGCTGGCGCACGGTGAACTCGTTCGGGTTGCCGATGTTGGTGGGCTCCGGCCCCCCGCGCTCGAACAACCGCACGATGCCGTCGATCAGGTCGTCCACGAAACAGAACGAGCGGGTCTGCGAGCCGTCGCCGTACACCGTGAGCGGCTCGCCCTTCAGCGCCTGCACGATGAAGTTCGACACCACCCGGCCGTCGTTCGGCCGCATGCGCGGCCCGTAGGTGTTGAAGATCCGCACGATGCGGGTGTCCAGCGTGTGGGAGCGATGATACGCCGTCGTCATCGCCTCCGCGAACCGCTTGGCCTCGTCGTACACGCCGCGCGGGCCCACGGGGTTGACGTTGCCCCAGTAGCTCTCGGGCTGCGGGTGCACGAGCGGATCCCCGTACACCTCGGACGTCGAGGCGAGCAGAAAGCGCGCGCCTTTGGCCTTCGCCAGGCCCAGCGCCTTGTGGGTGCCGAGCGAGCCGACCTTGAGGGTCTGGATGGGAAACTCGAGGTAGTCGACCGGGCTCGCGGGGCTGGCGAAGTGGAGCACGCCGTCGAGCGGCCCCTGGACCTCGATGAAATTCGTGACGTCGTGCTGGACGAACTGAAAGCTCGGGTTGCTCTTGAGGTGGGCGATGTTCGCGGGGTTGCCGGTGAGGCAGTTGTCCATCCCCACGACGCGGTGCCCCTGCGCGAGCAGCCGGTCGCACAGGTGCGAGCCCAGGAATCCCGCGGCCCCCGTTACGAGGACGCGCATGTCAAGCGGCGGCCGATGCTGTCGTAGGTGAACCCGAGCCGCGCGAGGCGCTCGGGGTCGTAGAGATTGCGCCCGTCCACGATCAGCGGCCGGGTGAGCAGCCGCTTGATCCGGTCGAAGTCGGGGTTGCGGTACTCGAGCCACTCGGTCACGACCGCGAGCGCGGCCGCGCCCTCGAGCGCCTCGTACGCGTGCGCCGCATAGCACACCCGGTCGCCCAGGTGGCGGCGCGCGGTGGCGAGCGCCGCGGGGTCGTGCACGCGCACGGCCGCGCCGGCGGCGAGCAGCTCGTCCACCACCACCAGGGCCGGGCTTTCCCGGACGTCGTCCGTCTCGGCCTTGAAGGCGAGGCCCCACACGGCGACCGTCACGCCCGCGAGCTTGCCCTCGAAATGGCGCGCGAGCTTCTCGAACAGCACGCGCTTCTGCCGCTCGTTCGCCTCCTCGACCGCCTTCAGGATGTCGAGCGGCACGTTTCGGTCCTCGCCGGTGCGGATGAGCGCCTTGACGTCCTTCGGGAAGCACGAGCCGCCGTAGCCCGGCCCGGGAAACAGGAACGCGGGCCCGATGCGGTGGTCCGTGCCCAGGCCCTTGCGGACCAGCGAGATGTCGGCGCCCACCACCTCGCACAGGCGCGCGATCTGGTTCATGAACGAGATGCGCGTCGCCAGCATCGCGTTCGCGGCGTACTTGGTCATCTCGGCGGACGGGATGTCCATGAAGATCAGGGGATTCCCGGTGCGCACGAACGGCGCGTAGAGCTCTTCAAGCGTCTTCGCTGCCTCCTCGGAATCGACGCCTACGATCACACGGTCGGGCTTCATGAAGTCCTCGATCGCCGCGCCCTCCTTGAGGAATTCCGGGTTGGAGCAGACGTGGAACGGCGTCTTGGTCTGGCGGGCGATCTCGGCGCGTACGCGCTCGGCCGTCCCCACGGGCACGGTGCTCTTCGTGACCACGAGCTTGGGACCGTTCATATGGCGCCCAATCGTGCGCGCCGCGTCGAGCACGTGCTGTACGTCGGCCGAGCCATCCTCATCGGGCGGCGTCCCGACGGCGATGCACACGACGTCCGAGCGCTCGATCGCGCCGCCCACGTCCGTCGTGAACTGCAGCCGGCCCTCCCGCTGGTTGCGCACCACGAGCGGCTCGAGCCCCGGCTCGTAGATGGGCAGGCGGCTCTTTTTCAGCGCGTCGATCTTCGCGGCATCGAGATCCGCGCAGACCACGTCGTTGCCCGTTTCGGCGAGACAGGCGCCGACCACGAGCCCCACGTATCCGGTTCCGACGACCGCCACTTTCACCGAGCGTTCCCCCTTCCCCGCGCCCGCGCGAGCGCGTTCCGAGTATCCACGACCACCTTGGCCCGTCGCGCCACGAGCTCGTAGTCGACGGCCGAGTGGTCCGTCACGATGATGACGCAGTCCGCGCTGTCGAGCGTCTCCGCCGTGAGCGGCACCGACTGGAGCTCGACGTCATCGTCCGCGAGCCGCGGGACGTGCGGATCGTGGTAGCGCACGACCGCGCCGCGCTGCTCGAGCAACCGGATCACGTCGAGCGCAGGACTCTCGCGCACGTCGTCGATGTCCTTCTTGTACGCGACGCCCAGCACGAGCACCGTGCTGCCGCGCGCCGCCTTCCCCTGCTCGTTGAGGCGGCCCACCACCTGCGCCACCCAGTACTCGGGCATCTCGGCGTTGATCTCGCCCGCCAGCTCGATGAAGCGCGTGCGGTAGTTGAGCGTGCGCATCTTCCATGCCAGGTAGTGCGGGTCGAGCGGAATGCAATGCCCCCCGACCCCGGGGCCCGGCGTGAATTTCATGAACCCGAACGGCTTGGTCGCCGCCGCCTCGATCACCTCCCACACATCGACGCCGAGCTTGTCGCACACGATCGCCATCTCGTTGACGAGCCCGATGTTCACGCTGCGAAAGGTGTTCTCGAGGATCTTCACCAGCTCGGCCGCCTCGGTGGACGACACCGAGACGAGCCGCTCGATCGCCGGCTGATAGACCGCCACCGTTACCCGGCGGCACGTCTCGGTGATCCCCCCCACCACTTTGGGCGTGTTGCGCGTATTCCACTGCGGGTTGCCGGGGTCCACCCGCTCGGGCGAGAACGCCAGAAAGAAGTCCTCACCGACCTTCAGGCCGGTGCTCTGCAACGCCGGGAGCATCAGCTCGCGGGTCGTGCCGGGATAGGTGGTGGACTCGAGCACGACGAGCTGCCCGCGGCGCAGCGCCTGCTTCACGGAGTTCGTGGCGGCGAGGACGTAACTGACGTCGGGGTCCTTGGTCTTGGAAAGCGGCGTCGGAACGCAGATCGAGACGACGTCGGGCTCGTTGAGGCGCGTCAGGTCGGTCGTGGCGGCGAACTTGCCCGCCTGGATGAACCCCGCGAGCTGCGCGCTCGGGACGTCCTGCACGTGCGAGTGCCCCCGGGCCAGCTCGTCCACCACCTTGGCGTTCACGTCGAAGCCCAGCACGCGGAACCCGGCCCGCGCGAACTCCAGCGCGAGCGGCAGCCCGACGTATCCCAGCCCGACGATGCCGATCAGCGCCGAGCGGTCCGCCGCCTTGCCGACGAGCAGGTCGGCGGGCGTCTTGGGAGAGGGGGCAGAGGGGGGGCTCACAGCGCCACCGGCGCGCCGCCGGCCGCGAGGGAGCGGGTGGCGGCGTCGAGCACCCGCACGACGCGGACCCCGTCCGCCGCGCCGGCGCGCGGCGGCTCGGCGCCGCGCGCCACGCGCACGAAGTGGGACAACTCGGCGGCGAGCGGCTCGACGTTCGGGATCTTGGGGATGAAAATGTCGCCCTCGCGCACCGCCAGGCTTTCTCCGTACGACCCGTACTCGGGCGGCCGGTCCACGCCCTTGTCGTAGATCCGGAGCTTCTCGCGCGCCTCCATGTCGTCGAAGACGGCCATCTTCTTCGCGCCGACCACGGTGAGCTTGCGTTCCTTGTGCGGATCGAGCCACGAGAGCTGCACGTGCGCGAGCACGCCGCTCGCGAACTCCATCGTGAGGAAGACGACGTCCTCGACCTTTGGCTGGAGGTAGCTCTTGCCCTGGGCGGCGATGCGGATCGGCGCCTCGCCCAGCAGGAACAGGGCGACGGAGACGTCGTGCGGTCCGAAGCTCCAGAGCGCGTTCTCGTCGGCGCGCACCTGGCCGAGGTTCACGCGCAGCCCGTACAGGTAGTAGACCTGCCCCAGCTCCCCGTTCTGCACCAGCGCCCGCAGCCGCTCCACGGCCGGGTGGAAGAGGAGCAGGTGGCCCGCCAGGACCGGCACCTTGCAATCGGCCGCGGCGCGGGCGACCGCCTCCGCGTCGCGCGTGCTCAGGGCGAAGGGCTTCTCCACGAGGCACGCTTTCCCCGCCTCGATGCACGCGAGCGCGAGCCGGGCATGCGTCGCCGCCGGGGACGCGATGATCACCGCGTCCACGCGGCCGAGCAGGTCGGCGACGTCCGCGGTGCCGTGCACCCCGGGGTACTGGCGCGCCACCCGCTCGCGAACCTTGGGGTCGGTGTCGCACACCGCCGCCAGCTCGCCCTCCGCCAGGCCCGCCGCGGTGCGGACGTGGTTCCGGCCCCACGCCCCGGCGCCGATCACCCCGAGCCGCACGCGGCTCACCGGTAAAATCCGCGGATCGCGTCGACCACGTAATCGAGCTGGTCGCGGCTGAGCTCGGGATAGACGGGGAGCGACAGCACCTCGCGGGAGGCCCGCTCCGACTCAGGGAGCCGGCCCGCCCGGTAGCCCAGGTGGCCGAAGCACTGCTGCAGGTGGAGCGGCACCGGATAGTAGATCGCGCTGCCGATCCCCTTGCTCCTGAGGTGCGCCTGCAGCTCGTCGCGCCGCTCGACGCGCAGCGTGTACTGGTGGAAGATGTGCTCGTTAGCGGGGTCCACCGCCGGCGGCCGCACCTGCGGGATGCCGGCGAGCGCCCGCGCGTAGTACGCGGCGTGCTCGCGCCGGCGGGCGGACCAGGACGCGAGGTGCGGCAGCTTGGCGAGCAGGACGGCGGCCTGCAGGCTGTCGAGCCGGGAATTCGTGCCCACTTCGTCGTGGTGGTACTGCTTCGCCCCGCCATGCAACCGGAGCCTGCGCAGCCGTTCGGCGAGCGCCGCGTCGGACGTCACCATCATGCCGCCGTCGCCCCAGGCACCCAGGTTCTTGCTCGGGAAGAAGGAAAAGCCGGTCGCCCAGCCCAGCTCTCCCGCCACGCGCCACTCCCCGTCGATCTGGCGCCGCGCGCCGATCGCCTGGGCCGCGTCTTCGATGAGCTTCAGGCCGCGGGGCGGCGCGATGCGCAGCAGCGCCTCCATCTCAGCCATCTGGCCGTAGAGGTGGACCGGCAGGACGGCGCGCGTGCGCGGCGTGATCGCCCGCTCCACCGCGGCGGGGTCGATGTTGAAGGTGGCCGCGTCGATGTCCACGAACACCGGCGTCCCGCCCGCGTTGTGGATGGCGCCGGCGGTCGCGAAGAACGTGAACGGGGTGGTGATGACCTCGTCCCCCGGCTCGAGGTGCAGCGCCTTCAACGGCAGCAGCAGCGCGTCCGTCCCGCTGGCGCAGGCGATGCCGTGCACCGCGTGGGAGAGCCGCGCCACCGCCGCCTCGAGCCGCGGCACCGCGGGGCCCATGACGAACTGCTGCGACTCGATGACCGCCTGCACGGCGGGGAGGACCTCGTCCTTGATGGTCCGGTACTGGGCGACGAGGTCGAGCAGCGGCACGTTCACGGTGTCGAGACCCTCCTGGGTGGCGCGACCGGGCGGAGGTTGCCGTTCGCCTCGGCGTACGTCGCGCCGCATGCGCCGCACGCCGCCGCGCCCGCGGCCGGCAGGAGCCGCTCGCCGCACTGGCACATCCACCCGACGCGGCGCGCGGGCACGCCGACCATCAGCCCGTAGGCCGGCACGTCGGACGTGACGACCGCGCCCGCGCCGATGAACGCGTACTCGCCGAGCGTCACGCCGCATACGATCGTCGCGTTCGCGCCGATCGAGCCGCCCCGCTTCACCAGGGTCGGCCGGTACTCGTGCTTGCGCGACACGTGGCTGCGCGGGTTCAGGACGTTGGTGAACACGCACGAGGGACCGCAGAACACGTCGTCCTCGAGCGTGACGCCTTCGTAGATCGAGACGTTGTTCTGGATCTTGACGTTGTTGCCGATGCGGGTGCCCGGCATCACCACCACGTTTTGCCCGAGGTTGCAGCGCTCGCCGATCACGGCGCCGGGCATCACGTGGCAGAAGTGCCAGATCTTCGTGCCCTTGCCGATGCGCGCGCCGTCGTCGACATAGCTCGATTCGTGGACGAAGTAGTCCGGCATCTACACCCCGATCACCTTGACCTCGAGCTCCAGCTCGACGCCGGTCTTCTTGGCGACGGTCTTCCGGACGTGCTCGATGAGCTTGAGCACGTCGCTCGCCGTCGCGGTCCCTGTGTTGACGATGTAGTTCGCGTGCAGCGGGGACACCTGGGCGCCGCCCACCGTGAAGCCCTTGAGGCCGCACTCGTCGATGAGCGCCCCCGCGGTGCGGGGGCCGCCCGGGTTCTTGAAGACCGAGCCGCAGCACGGCTGGTCGAAGGGCGTGCCGGCCTTGCGCCAGCGCAGCAGGCGCGCCTGCAGGTCCTTGAGCTTCGCCGGGGGCTCCTCGATCAGCGCCAGCTTCGCCTCGAGCACGACGACCTGGCCGAGGTTCGAGGACCGGTACTTGAACGAGATCTGCTTGCGCAGGATCTGGCGGACCTTGCCCTTGGCGTCCATCACGGTGACTTCGGTGAGGACTTCCGCGAACTCGGCGCCGTGCGCACCGGCGTTCATGTACACGCCGCCGCCCACGGTCCCCGGGATCCCGATGAACCGCTCCACGCCGGCGAACCCGGCCTCGGCCGTGCGGCGCGCCAGGAGCGGCGTCGGGAGGCCCGCCCCCACGATCGCCGTCGCGCCCTTCATCTCGAACCGGTCGATCCCCTTCCCCAGCCTGATCACGACGCCGGGGAACCCGCCGTCCTTGACGAGGAGGTTCGATCCCAGTCCGAGCACGAACCACGGCAGCCCGCGGTCCGCCGCCAGCTGGAGCGCCTTGACGACGTCTTCGTTGTCGGCCGGCAGCACGAGATAGCGGGCGGGGCCACCGATCCGGTAGGTCGTGTACCGCGCCAGGGGCTCGTTTTCGAGCACCTTGCCGCGGAACTTCACCTTGGGCGGGGGCGGCGCGACCGGCGACGCCGGCGTGCGCGCGGCCTTCCTGGCCGGCTTGGCCGCCGGCTTCGCCTTCGCCTTGACGGCGGACGGGGGGGCCCGCTTCGCTACGTCCGGACGGCCGGCGCGCGGCTTGGCGCCAGCGCCCTTGCGCCCTCCGGCGACTGCTTTTCGACGGTCGTTCTTTCGTGCCATTCTTGGAGACTCCTCACGCTGCCCGTTCGGCTGCGCAGAGCGATAACCGCGTCACAGGCGGCGCTCGCCGCCGACATCGTCGTCGTGTACGGCACGCGGTGCATCAGGGCCGCGCGCCGGATCGCGTAGTCGTCCGCCTGGGTGAACTTCCCCAGCGGCGTATTGATCAGCAGTTGGACCTCGCCCGACACGATCAGGTCGATCGCGTTGGGCCGCCCTTCGTGCACCTTGGCCACCCGCTCGGCCGGCACGCCGCGCGCCCGGAGGTACTTCTGCGTGCCCTCGGTCGCGACGATCCGGAACCCCAGTTCGTGGAACCGCCGGACGATCGGCACGACGGTCGGCTTGTCCGAGTCGTTCACCGTCACGAAGATCGCCCCTTCGAGCGGCAGGCTGCCGTCGGCGGCGATCTGAGCCTTCGCGAAGGCCATGCCGAAGCTGTCCGCCAGCCCCATCACCTCCCCGGTGGAGCGCATCTCCGGGCCCAGGATGGTATCGACCCCGGGCAGCTTCGTGAAGGGGAAGACCGCCTCCTTCACCGCCACCCCGGGGAGCGGAAGGTCATCGGGAACGGCCAGTTCGTCCAGGGTGCGCCCGGTCATCACGGCGGCGGCGAGCTTGGCCAGGGAGACCCCGGTCGCCTTGCTCACGAAGGGGATGGTGCGGGAGCCCCGGGGGTTCACCTCGAGCACGTAGACCACGCCGTCCTTGATGGCGTACTGGACGTTGATCAGCCCCACGACGCCGAGGGCCGCGGCGAACGCCTTGGTGTAGCGGCGCATCTCCTCGACCTGGCGGTCGCCGATCAGGTAGGGCGGCAGCACGCACGCCGAGTCGCCCGAGTGCACACCGGCGTCTTCGATGTGCTGCATCACCCCGCCGATCACGCAGCGCCCGCCGTCGGCGATCGCGTCCACGTCGCCCTCGAACGCGTCCTCGAGGAAGCGATCGATCAGGACGGGATGCTCCGGGGCGACGCGGGCGGCCTTCTCGAAGTAGTCGCGCAGCGAGCCCTCGTCGTACACGATCTCCATCGCGCGCCCCCCCAGCACATAGGAGGGCCGGACCAGCACCGGGTACCCGATGCGCCGCGCCACGGCCACCGCTTCGCCCACCGAGCGGGCCGTACCGTTGGCCGGCTGCGGGACGCCGAGCCGGCGCGCGAGCGCCTCGAACCGCTCCCGGTCCTCCGCGACGTCGATCGAGTCGGGCGCGGTGCCGAGGATGGGGATCCCCGCGGCCTCGAGCGGCTTGGTCAGCCGGAGCGGCGTCTGCCCCCCGAACTGGACGACGACGCCCTTGGGGCGCTCCCAGCGCACGATCTCGAGCACGTCCTCCAGGGTGAGCGGCTCGAAGTACAACTTGTCGGAGATGTCGAAGTCGGTGGAAACCGTCTCCGGGTTGGAGTTGATCATGATCGTCCGGAGCCCGAGCTCCCGGAACGCGAGCCCCGCGCGCACGCAGCAGTAGTCGAACTCCACGCCCTGGCCGATGCGGTTGGGCCCGCTGCCGAGGATCACCACCCCCCGGTCGCCGAGCGGCTCCGATTCGTTCTCGTCGTCGTACGAGCTGTAGAGGTAGGGCGTCGCCGACGGGAACTCGCCGGCGCAGGTGTCGACGGTCTTGTAGGCGGGGTGGACGCCGAGCCGCCAGCGCTCCTCGCGGATCGCGGCCTCGGTCGTGCCGCGCAGGGCCGCGAGCTGCGCGTCGGAGAAGCCCAGGCGCTTCACGCGGCGCAGCTCGGCCGCCCCGATCCGCGCGAGCCCCGCGAACCACTGCTCGGCCGCGATCAGCTCTTCCATCTGATAGAGGAACCAGGGGTCGATGCCCGTCGCCTGCGCGACGGCCTCCACCGAGAGCCCCGCCAGGAGCGCGCGCTTGATCTGGAAGATCCGCTCGGGGGTGGGCGTGCGGAGCGCCACGCGCAGGTCCTCGGGAGAATCGCTCGTGAGCCGGTCGTCGGCGAGCGTCTGCCCCACGGCCCATCCCGGCCGCCCCGCCTCGAGCGCCCGCAGGCCCTTCTGGAACGCCTCCTTGAACGTGCGGCCGATCGCCATCGCCTCGCCGACCGATTTCATCTGCGTCGTCAGGCGGTAGTCTGCCGTGGGGAACTTCTCGAACGCGAAGCGCGGCGCCTTCACCACGACGTAGTCGAGCACCGGCTCGAACGAGGCGGGGGTGGTCTTCGTGATGTCGTTCGGCAGCTCGTCGAGGGTGTAGCCCACCGCGAGCTTGGCGCCGATGCGGGCGATCGGGAACCCGGTCGCCTTGGACGCGAGCGCGGAGGAACGCGACACGCGCGGGTTCATCTCGATGACGAGCATCTCGCCGTCGGCCGGGTTGACCGCGAACTGGATGTTGCAGCCGCCGGCCTCGACGCCGATCTCGCGGATGATCGCGATCGCCGCGTCGCGCATCCGCTGGTACTCGCGGTCGGTGAGGGTCATGGCGGGTGCGACGGTGATCGAGTCCCCGGTGTGTACGCCCATCGGGTCCAGGTTCTCGATCGAGCAGACGATCACCACGTTGTCGCGCCGGTCGCGCATCACCTCCAGCTCGAACTCCTTCCAGCCGAGCACCGAGCGCTCGATCAGCGTCGTGTGGACCGGCGACACCGCGAGCGCCCGCTCCACCAGCTCCTCGAGCTCCGCGCGGTTGTACGCCACGCCCCCGCCCGTGCCGCCGAGCGTGAACGAGGGCCGCAGGATCGCCGGGTAGCCCGTCTCCGCCACCTCGTCCAGCGCCTCGGCGAGGCTCGCGACCGTCTTCCCGACCGGCGTGGCCAGGCCGATGCGGCGCATCGCCGCGGCGAACTCGGCGCGGTCCTCCGCCATCTGGATCGCGCGCGCGTTCGCCCCGATCAACTCGACGCCGAACCGCTCGAGCGTCCCGTCGCGCGCCAGCGCCATGGCCACGTTGAGCGCCGTCTGGCCGCCCATGGTCGGCAGCAGCGCGTCGGGCCGCTCGCGCTCGATCACCTTGCGCACCCAGTCGGGCGTCACCGGCTCGAGGTACGTGCGGTCGGCGAGCTCGGGGTCGGTCATGATCGTCGCGGGGTTCGAGTTCACGAGCACGACCGCGTAGCCCTCCTCCTTCAGGGCTTTCACCGCTTGCGTGCCGGAGTAATCGAACTCCGCGGCCTGCCCGATCACGATCGGACCCGAGCCGAGGAGCAGGATGCGGTGCAGGTCAGCGCGCTTCGGCATCTTGCCCCAGCCCGTGGGCCGGCTTAGGTTTCCGTCCCCCGTCCGCACGGGCGGGGTTCTGCTTCGCGGCGCTCATTGTTTCGGTCGGACGGACCTCATGGCTCGAGTGTGCGACATCTGTGGCAAAGGCCCCCTGACGGGGCACAACATCAGCCACGCGAACAATAAGACGAACCGGCGCTGGTATCCCAACCTGCAGCGGGTCCGCGCGGTGGTGAACGGCGTCACGCGCCGCCTGCGGGTCTGCACCCGCTGCCTCAAATCGAACCGCGTCACCAAGGCGGCCTAACGAAAAGGGGGACCAACGGTCCCCCTCGCTGTTCGCGTCGCCGCGCCCCCGCCGCCCCCGCCGCCCGCCGCTCCGTCACGCACCCAGCAGTTCGATCCGAGCCACCTCGGCGCCGTCGCCCGCGCGATGGCCCAGCTTGACGATCCGTGTGTACCCGCCGGGACGCGCCGCGAACCGCGGCCCGAGATCCTTGAAGAGACGGTGGGTGACGGCCTTGTCCTTGAGGCGCCGCTCGACCAGCCGGCGGGCGTGCAGATCCCCGCGCCGCGCCAGGGTGATCAGCCGCTCGGCGAACGGCCGCAGCTCTTTGGCCTTCGCCTCGGTCGTGACGATCCGGTCGTGGCGGAACAGGCTCGTGGCCAGGTTCGCGAGCAGCGCCTTCTTGTGGCTCGCCGTGCGCGAGAGCTGCCGCCCTTTGGCGCGGTGCCGCATTTACTCGAGCTCCCCTTCGGTGACCTGCGCCTGGGGCGCCGTGCCCTGGTCGAGCACTTTCAGCTCGCCGTCGACGTCCTCGACCTTCATGCCGAAGTTCAGGCCCTCGCGGCGCAACAGGTCCGCGATCTCGCCCAGCGCCTTTTCCCCGACGTTCTTCACCTTGAGGAGATCCTCCTCGCGGTACTGCACGAGGTCCCCGAGGGTACGGATGTTCGAGTTCTTGAGCGAGTTCACCGAGCGCACCGACAGGCCGACGTCGTCGATCGAGCGGGCCAGCACCTCCCGCAGGCGGCCGGCGGCGGCACCCCCGTTGCCCGCGGGCTGCGCCGCGACCATCGGGACCTTGCCGAAGTCGACGAAGAAGCGGAAGTGCTCCTGCGCCAGCGCCGCGGCGTAGGCGACGGCGTCCTCCGGCGAGATCGTGCCGTTGGTCTCGACCGTGAGGGTGAGCCGGTCGTAGTCGGTGCGCTGCCCGACGCGGGTCTCCGCGACGGTGAAGTTGGCGCGCCGCACCGGATTGTAGATCGAGTCGATGCGGACCACGTCCACGGGCATCGTGCGATCGACCGGATGCTGCTCCGCCTCGACGTAGCCGCGGCCCTTGTTCACGTACAGTTCGCCCGCGACGTCGCGGTCGTCCTGGAGCGTGAAGAGCAGCTGGTCCGCGTTCACGACGGTCACCGCGCCGTGCGCCTCGATGTCGCGGGCGTAGACGGGCCCTGCCTTGTCGCGCTTGATGTGGAGCACCGCTTCGTCCACGTCGGGCGCGAGCACGAGCGTCAGCTGCTTCAACCGCTGGATGATCTGGTGCACGTCCTCGACGACGCCCGGAATGGTCTGGTGCTCGTGCACGACGCCGTCCAGGCGGAACGCCCAGACCGCCGCGCCCCGGAGCGACGAGAGCAGCATCCGACGCAGCGAGTTGCCGAGGGTGTAGCCGTAGCCCCGCTCGAGCGGCTGGAGGCGGAACTCGGCGGCGTTCGGGTTGTCCTCGCGCTTGGTCATCTCGACCAGGTGCGGCCGGACGAGCCCGCTCAAATCAAGAGTCGTCATCACTTGGAATAGAGCTCGACGATTAGCTGTTCTTGCGCCGCGATCGGAATGGCGTCGCGGGTGGGCCGCTCCGTCATCTTCCCCAGCGCTTTGTCGGTGTCCACGTGAATCCAGGACACGGGCTGCCCGCGGCCGAACTGCTCGAGCGCGTGCCGCACCTGCACCAGCTCACGGCTCGCGTCGGCCACCTTCACCTCGTCTCCCGGGCGCACCCGGTACGAGGGCACGTCCACCGTGCGCCCGTTCACCTGAATGTGCCGGTGTCCCACGAGCTGGCGCGCCTGCCGGCGCGACAGCGCGAAGCCCATGCGATAGACGAGGTTGTCCAACCGGCTCTCGAGCGCGATCAGCAACGCCTCGCCCGTGACGCCGGGCTCCTTCAGCACGCGGTCGAAGATGTTGCGGAACTGGCGCTCGGACAGCCCGTAGATCCGCTTGACCTTCTGTTTCTCGCGCAGCTGCCGCGCGTACTCGGAGGCCTTGCGCCGCCGTCCGGACGACTGGCCGTGCTGCCCCGGGGCGTACGCGCGGCGCTCGACGGCGCACTTCTCGGTGAGGCAGCGCGTCCCCTTGAGGAAGAGCTTCGTCCCCTCGCGGCGGCACAGCTTGCAGGCGGGGCCCGTGTAGCGCGCCATCGGTCAGACCCGCCGTTTCTTGGGAGGCCGGCAGCCGTTGTGCGGGATCGGCGTCACATCGCGGATCGAGCGGATCTGCAGGCCCGCAGTCGCGAGCGCCTGGATCGCCGACTCGCGGCCCGAGCCGGGCCCCTGCACGCGCACGTGCACGCGCCGCACCCCCAGGTTCAGCGCCTCGCGCGCCGCCTGCTCCGCGGCCACCGTGGCCGCGAACGGCGTCGACTTCTTCGAGCCCTGGAACCCGGCCTTGCCGGAGGAACCCCACGTGATGGCGTTCCCCTGCATGTCCGTGATGGTGATGAGCGTGTTGTTGAACGTCGCCGTGATGTGGGCGATCCCCTCCGCCTCCACCACTTTCTTGGCGCGCTTCGCGCCCGCCGGCTTGGCTTGTGCCATTTACTTTTTCAAGAGGGGCTTCTTCTTGCCCGCGATCGCGCGCCGCGGCCCCTTCTTGGTGCGCGCGTTGGTGTGCGTGCGCTGGCCGCGCACCGGCAGTCCCTTGCGATGGCGCGAGCCCCGGTATGTCCCGATGTCCATCAGCCGCTTGATGTTCATCGCGACTTCGGTGCGCAGGGCTCCCTCGACCTTGTAGTCCCGCTCGATCACCTGGCGCAGCCGCGCCACTTCCGCATCCCGGAGGTCGCGCACGCGCGCGTCCGGACTGATGCCCGTCTCCGCAAGGATCTTCCTCGCGTTGCTCGGGCCGATGCCGTAGATGTACGGAAGGGCGTACTGAATTTTTTTGTCGCGCGGCAGGTCCACCCCGGCAATCCGTGCCATGCCCTAGCCCTGCCGCTGCTTGTGCTTGGGACTGCGCTTGCAGATGACGCGGATCACGCCCCGCCGCTTGATCACGCGGCAATGCTCGCAGATCGGTTTGACGCTGGTTCGAACCTTCAAGATGCCCGCTCCGGGAAAAAAATCCGATTGAGTCTTGAACAATAGACGGGGTCGTAAGTTCCCGCAAGGGGCCGAATTAGGGCGCGCTCCGCACCTCCGTCAGCAGCCAGTCGCCGTCCGTTTGCCGGAACGTGAGGAAGATGGTTTCGCGCCGAACGTCCGTCGTCCCCGCGACCACATAGCGCCGCTCGAGCTCCGCGTAGCCGCGCCCCGGCTCCATCTCGCGCACGGCGCGCACGACGAGACGCCGCTCCGCCGCCGCCCGCAGGTGGCGCCGCAGCAGCTCCACCGCCTGCGCTCGGTCCACCGGCGAGGAGGGATCGGCGCCCGGGATCTGGAGCACGACGGTACCACTGTGCCCCACAACCCCTTGCGCATCGTGCGCCAGCCACGCCTGGCGCGTCCGCTCGGCCGCCTCGGCAAGCGAGCCCTGGGCCATCGCCCCGCCCGCGAGGGCGGGGCTCACCAGGAGCGCGAAGCCGAGCAGCCAGGATCTCATAGACTCTCCATCAGTCGCTGGTACACCCCAACCGGGTCGGCGGCCCCGGTGATCGGCCGCCCGACCACGAGGTGCGTCGCGCCGCGGCGCACGGCCTCGGCGGCGGGGACCGTGCGGGCCTGATCCCCGGCGGCGTCGCCGGGCTCGCGAATCCCGGGCACGACGATCCACGGCTCGAGGCCGAGCGCCTCGCGCAGCAGGCCGACCTCGTGACCCGAGGCCACGACGCCACGCAGTCCCGCGGCGAGCGCGAGGCGCGCCAGGCGCTCGGCCTCGAAGCCGAGATCGGGGACGCCGCGGCCCACGATGCGCTCGAAGTCGCCCGCGTCGTGCGAGGTCAGCACGGTGACGCCGACGAGCGCCACCCCGCCCGCCGCCCGCGCCGCCGCCGCGAGCATCGCCGGCCCGCCGAGCGTGTGGACGGTGGCCATCGCGACCCCCTGCTCCCGCGCCGCTTCGACCGCACCGGCCACGACGCTCGGGATGTCGTGCCACTTGAGATCCAGGAACACGCGCACGCCGCGCGCCACGAGCTCGCGCACCAGCGCCGGCCCCCCCCCTTCGCGCCCGTACAGCACCGGGCCGATCTTCGCCCACCGCAGTTCCGGCAGCCGCGCGGCCAGGGCCAGCGCCTCGCGCCCGCTCGGCAGATCGAATGCGACGACGAGCTCAGCCACGCGACAGCTCCCGCGCAACCCGCTCCGGCACGCGCGGATCGGCGAGCGCCGCGGTGCCGATCGCCACCAGCGTGGCGCCCGCCGCGAGATACTCGCGCGCGTCGCGCGCGCTGCGGATACCGCCGACGCCGATCACGGGCAGGCCCACCCGCGCGGTCACCGTTCGCGTCGCCAGCACGCCGATCGGCAGCAGCGCGGGGCCGCTCACCCCCCCCGACCCATTGCCCAGGCGGCGGTCGAGCATGCCGGGGATCGTGTTCACCAGCGTCACCGCATCCGCCCCTTCGTCCTTCGCCACCTGCGCCATCGCGGCGATGTCCGGGAGCACGGGCGAGAGCTTGACCGAGATGGGCCGCGTCGCCGCCGCGCGGCAGCGCCGCACCAGCTCGCTCAAGCCCTCGGACGTCGCGCCGAATTCGAGGCCGCCGGCGCTCGTGTTGGGACAGGAGGCGTTGATCTCGAAGGCGGTGATCACGTCGAGGTCGGTGAGGCCGCGGATCACCTGCACGTAGTCGGCGACGGTGGCCCCCGCGACGTTCACCAGCACGCGCGCCCGCCGCAGGCCGACGGCGAGCCAGGGCAGCTCGTGCGCGCGCACCGCCTCCAGTCCCGGGTTCGCGAGCCCCACGGCGTTGAGCATGCCGCCGGTGAACTCCGCCACGCGCGGCGCGGGGTGGCCGCGCCGCGGCTCCGGCGTGACGGCCTTGGTGACGATGCCCCCGAGAGCCTCAAGGTCGATCACCTCCCGCAGCTCGCGGCCGAAGCCGGCGGTGCCGGAAGCGAGCAGGACGGGATTTTGAAACGAAACGCCGAAGAGCCGGACCGCCGTCACGAGGAGTCCCGCGGGGTGGTCGGGCGCTCGCGGCGCGGCGTCCGGTCATCGTCGCGCACCGCCCGCGCCCGGCGCTGCCCCGGCGGGGTGGGCGTCTCCGCGGGGAGCACTCCCGGCCGCGGGGGGGGCGCGTCGAGCGACGGCCCGCGCGGCCCCGGCACGGGAGGCGCCACGCGCGAGACGAGCAGCGTCCGCGGCGGCGCCAACGCGAGACCGAGCGCTCCGGCGAGCGAGTCCTCGGCGGCGCCGAAGGCCGGACTCAGCTCGCCGTGCAGCGCCAGCGTGTAGGGCGAGCCGGCATACCGCGCGCCGAGCAGCGCCAGCAGCGAATCCTGCCGCTCCGGCGCGAGCGCCGCCGCCGCGAGCAGCGCCTTGGGCGCGAACAGCGACGCCGGCGCCCGCCGGGCGAGCTCGAGAAACAGCCGCCCGGCGAGCCGGGGCGCGCCCAGCGAATCCCGCACCAGCTCGGCGACGCGGAACCGGCCGCTTTCCGGCAGCTCGTCGTACCGCCGCACCTGCGCCACGAGCTCCGCCAGCGCGCGGCTTTCGGCTGCGGCGGCGCCCGCGGCACCGCCCTGCACGACGTGCCGGAGCTGCTGCTCCACCGGGGCGAGCTGCGCCAGGCTCTCGGCGCGCACGGCGAGGACCCGAATCGCGTGCACGCGCGCCAGCTGACCTTCGCTCGAGTCGGGGACCAGCGCCGTGACCTGGGCGTAGCGCGCCGCCGCGGCGTCGGCCCGCCCGGCGGCGAGCAATGCGTCTCCGTCCGCCACCAGCAAGCGGGCCCGCCCGCCCGCCGGCGGGCGGCGCCGGGCGAGCATTCGGTCGAGGGTGCGGCTCGCCGTGTCGGGACCCGCGGCGCGGCGCAGCTCGCCGAGCACCGCCGCCCACTCGGCCTCCTGGAACCGCATGCGGGCCACGGTGTCGGTCAGCGCCAGGGCCTCGGGGACCCGGCCCGCCGCGAGCAGCGCCCGGGCCCGCGCCGGCGCCGCGGCGGGATCGTGCGAGCGGCCGAACCACTCCGCCGCACCCGCGGGGTCGTCTCCCAGCACGGCCGCCCGGCCGGCGAGCAGCGCCGCACGGGAGCGCCGGCCGGCGTCGCGGGACGCGGTCACCCGGGCAAGCGCGCGGCCCGCCGCCGCCGCATCACCGCCGCCGAGTGCGCACTGCGCGGTCGCGAGCTCGGCGCGCTCGCGCAACGCCTCGTCTCGCACCGTCGCGACCGCCCGCCGCAGTGCGTCCGACGCCTTCGCGCAAGCGCCGCTCCGAGCCAGCGCCTCCCCCTGCAGCACCAGCGCGTCGTCCGCCCAGCGGCTCCGGGGGTGTCGCGCCACGACCGATTCGGCCTTGACCGCGGCCTGCGCCCAGTGGCTCCGCGCCTCGCCGGTCCGGTCGTCGCGCTCCAGCTTGCGCGCCTCCTTGGCGAGGCGCTCGGCGCTCCACATGCCGTTGTAGTACGCACAGGCCGCGACTCCCCAGGCGGCCAGCGCGAGCGCGGCGGCGCGCCTCACCGGCCCCCCCCTCCCCCTCCTGACGGCGCCGCGACGGCGAGCTTGCGCTCGAACTCCTGGAGGTAGGCCACGATCCCGTCGGCGACGGCGGAAGCGATCTTGTGCTGCCCGAGGCTCGACGCGAGAAACGCACCGTCGGTGCGATTCGTCGCGAAGCCCGCTTCCATGAGGATCGCCGGCCGCCGCGCGGTCGTGAGCACCATGAACCCCGCCTGCTGCACCCCGCGGTCGCCGCCGGGATGGATCCGGGCGACGGAATCCTGCACCAACGCCGCGAGCAGCGCCGACTCGCGCAGGTATTCGTTCAACTGGAGATCCTTCAGGATGAAGTCGAGGGGACCCCGCGTCACGCCCGCCGGCGCCGACTCGAACCGGATCGCGTCGTTTTCCATTTCCGCCACGCGCTGCTGATCCTCGGTCTTCGCATCCGACAGGAAGTACGTCTCGACGCCGCTCGTCCGCTCCGCCCGCCGGCCCGCGGGCATCGCGTTCACGTGAATGCTGACGAAGAGGTCGCACTCCGCCCGGCAAAACGCGCCGCGATCGGCGAGGTCGATCAGCGTGTCGGTCGAGCGCGTGAGGCGCGCCACGATGCCGCGGCGAGTCAGCTCGGCACGGAGCAAGCGCGCGATCGCCAGGGTGATGTCCTTCTCCACGAGCCCGCCGGAGAAGTAGCGGCCCGGGTTCCCGGGGTCGACGCCGCCGTGGCCGGGGTCGATCACCACCGCGTGGCGGAGCCGGAGCCCGGTGAGGGGGTTGGGCACGGCGATGGCCATCGTCGCGGCGGTGGCTCCCCGCGGAGTCGGCGCGGGCGCGGGGGGCGGGGGCGCCGCGGCGGAGGGGGGGGGCCCGGCGGCGACCGTGCCGGCCACGGGGAGCTCCTCGAGGCGCACCGCGCCGGGGTCCCAGCGATACCGCGGCCTCAGCGCGCGCGGCACGCAATCGGCCAGCCAGTTGAGCGGCAGGAACAGCGTGTCGCGCGCCCGGTAGGGTTCGCCCACCAGGCCGCACACCACGTCACCCGCCCGCACGAACGGCGCGCCGAGCTGGAAGACGAACGCCGTGCCGCCGAGGTTCACTGTGGCGCGTGATCCGTCGAGCGCGATCGTGAGGCCGAGCGGCTGCGCGAGCAGCGGCGCCGCCAGCGCCGCGCTGCCGCGCTCCATGCTGATCGGGATCCGCGTCTCCCCGCGCGGGGTCGCGATCACCACGGCCGCGGGAGGCCCCGGGAACCCGGCGAGGAGCCAGAGCAGCCCGATCATTCGCGCTTTCCCCGGATTCCGCGCGCCAGCTCGCGCTCCGCCACTCGCCGCCGCAGCTCCTCACGCTTGTCGTGCAGCTTCTTCGGCTTGGCGAGCGCGATCGCCACTTTCGCGATCCCGTCCTTGAAGTACACCTCGAGCGGCACGAGGGTCAGTCCCTTGCGGCTCGTGCCGCCGACGAGCTTGCGGATCTCCTGCGCGTGCAGCAGCAGTTTGCGGGAGCGGGCGGGCGGGGGGTTGTTGTAACTGCCGGGAAGGTACGCCGAGATCGAGAGACCTTCGAGCCACACCTCGCCGTTGCGGACGTGGGCATACGCCTCGCCCAGGCTGGCTTTCCCCGCGCGCAACGACTTGACCTCCGTTCCCGTGAGCACGAGACCCGCCTCCCACGTCTCCAGGAGATGGTAGTCATGTCGCGCCCGCGGGTTGCGAGCGATGGAGACTTTATCCACCGGGCAAGGCCAAGATAGAAACCGGGTCTGGAGCGGTCAAGCCAAGAGTTGACTTGAGGTTATACCGCCGTCTATATTCGCCGTTCCGCGAATGCGCCGAAGTGGTGGAACTGGTAGACGCGCTGGCTTCAGGAGCCAGTGGGCGCAAGCCCGTGGGGGTTCGAGTCCCCCCTTCGGCATGCGAACCCGAAAACGCGTAGGGGCACGGCAATGCCGTGCCCCTACCTGTTTCGTGCCAGACGTCAATACCGCGGCAAGGCTGGGTCCACGTTCACCGCCCACGCGTCGATGCCGCCGCGCAGGCTCCGCACTTTCGCGAAGCCCGCCGCCTTGAGGATCTCGAGGGCCTTGAGCGAACGGGCGCCGTGGTGGCAGTACGTGACGATGTCGGCGTGGTCGTCGAGCTCCTTGAGCCGCGCCGGCAGCTCGCCCAGCGGAATGAACGTCGCGCCGTCGACGTGCGTGATCTCGTACTCGTGCGGCTCGCGCACGTCGAGCAGCAGCAGCGCCTTCCCCTGGTCGAGCTCCTGCTTGACGTCCGCCGCCGTCACCTCGGCGCCGTCGTAGGCCGGCTCCGCGCCGATGCCGCAGAACGCCTCGTAGTCGATCAGCGCGGTGACCGTCGGGTGGCGGCCGCACACGGGGCAGTCCGGATCCTTCTCGAGCTTCAGCTCGCGGAACTGGAGCTTCAGGGCATCGAACAGCAGCAGCCGCCCGATGAGCGGCTCTCCGGCGCCAAGGATCAGCTTCAGCGTCTCCATCGCCTGGATCGAGCCGATGATGCCCGGCAGCACCCCGAGCACCCCGCCCTCGGCGCACGACGGCACCAGTCCCGGCGGCGGCGGCTCGGCGTAGAGGCAGCGATAGCAGGGGCCTTCCTTGGCGTAGAACACCGACGCCTGACCTTCGAAGCGGAAGATCGACCCGTACACGTTCGGCTTGCCGAGCAGCACGCACGCGTCGTTCACGAGATAGCGGGTCGGGAAGTTGTCCGTCCCGTCCGCCACGATGTCGAATTCGCGGATGATGTCGAGCGCGTTCTCGGAGGTGAGGCGGGTCTCGAAGGGCTCGACCCGGACGTTCGGGTTGAGGTCGTGGATCCGCTCGATCGCGGAGTCGAGCTTCGGCTTCCCCACGGCGGAGGTGCCGTGGATGATCTGCCGCTGCAGGTTGGTCTTGTCGACGACGTCGAAGTCCACGAGCCCGATCGTGCCGACGCCCGCCGCAGCGAGGTAGAGGGCGGCGGGCGAGCCGAGGCCGCCGGCGCCCACCAGCAGCACGCGCGCGGCCTTGAGCTTCTTCTGCCCCTCGACCCCGACGTCGGGCAGGATCAGGTGCCGCGAGTACCGCAGGATCTCCTCGTGCGACAGCTTCGGCAGCACGTCCGCCACCGCCGTCCCCCCCCCTCCAGCGATGCTGGGGATGATGGACACCGTGTCTCCGGCCGTCACCGGGGTGTCCTTCTGGGACAACTGCCGGATGTCCCGGTCGTTCACGTAGACGTTGACGAAGCTCCGCAGCCGCCCGTCCTCCGCGAAGAGGTGGGGCTTGAGGGAGGCGTGCGCGCGCGTCAGCCCGTCGAGCAGCTCCCCCACGCTCGCGGCTTCGACCTCGAGCGCGTCGTGTCCACCCACATAAGGGCGGAGCGGCGTCGGAATCAAGACCTTCACTGCCATACGGCTTTCCGTTCCTCGGTGGTAATCGGTTCCTCGTCGAAGCGCCCGCGGTCGTCCGCCAGGACCCAGCTCTTCATCTCGCCGGCGCGCCCGCGCGCCACGCCCACGATCACGTAGGACAGCCACGGCCAGGCGTGCTCCCGGTCGAACGCGGACGGCGCCGCCGGGTGATCGGGATGCGAGTGGTAGACGCCGATCACTTCCAGGCCGTCGCGGTCCAGCTTCTCCTGCGCCCGCCGAAACGCATCTGGATCGATGAGGTACCGGTTGCGCGCCGAGTCGGTCCGCTGGTTCGCGACCGGCACGAGCTGCACCGCAACCTTCCGGTCGCCCTCGACCTCGCCCCCGATCAGCCCGCACGCCTCCGCGGGGTAGTCCGCCTCGCCGTGGCGGCGCATCGCCGCCGCGTGACGCGCCTCGAGTACGAGCGTCATTCGGGCTCTCCCGCCAGCCGCCGGTGCTCGCTCAGGTACCGCGTGCCAGAGTCGGGGGCGATGACGACGATCAGGGCGGTAGAAGGCGGTCGAGGGCGGTCGGGGGCGGTCAGGGTGCGCTCTGCCGCAACGACCGCCGCACCAGTGGACCAGCCTACGAAGAGTCCCGCGTCCCTCGCGAGGCGGCGCACCGCGTCGTCTGCTTCTTCCGTGGCCACGAACTCCATGCGATCGGGAACCGCCGGATCGTAGATCCCGGGCACGATCGCCGTGTCGAGGTGCTTCAGGCCCTCGAGCCCGTGAAACGGGCCGTCCGGCTGCACCGCGACCAGTTCGATCCGCGGGTTCAGCTCCTTCAACCGCCGGCCGGTCCCCATCATCGTCCCGGTGGTGCCGAGCCCCGCCACGAAGTGGGTGATCCGCCCGCCGGTCTGCCGCCAGATCTCCTCCGCCGTGGTGAGCGCATGCGCCCGCGGGTTCGCCGGATGGCTGTACTGGTCGGCGTACCAGTAGAGGTCCGGGCGCGCGGCGAGCAGCGCGCGCGCCTCCCGGATCGCGCCGTCCGAGCCCTCGAGCGGGTCGGTGAACACCACCTCAGCGCCGTACTCCTCGAGCAACGCCTTCCGCTCCGCGCTCGCGTTCGCGGGGACGCACACGGTCACGCCGATACCCGCTGCGGCCCCGAGCATCGCGTACGCGATGGCGGTGTTGCCGCTCGAGGCGTCGAGCAGCCGCCTGGCCGGCAGCTCGCCCCGCGCGATCCCGTCCCGCAGGATGAAGAGCGCCGCGCGATCCTTGACCGAGCCTCCGGGGTTGAGCCACTCGGCTTTGAGAAACACGGTCGGTAGAGGGCGGTCGAGGGCGGTAGAAGGCGGTAGAGGGATGAGCGGCGTGTTGCCGACCAGCCCCCAGAGGGCGGGTTCTACCGCCCTCTGCTGCCCTCGACCGCCCTCTACCGCCGTCTTCATTCGCTCCCCTTCGCGATCGGCGCTCCCACGAGGTTGCCCCATTCGGTCCAGGAGCCGTCGTAGTTCCGCACCTTCTTCACGCCGAGCAGGTACTTGAGCGCGAACCAGGTGTGGCTGGAGCGCTCGCCGATGCGGCAATAGGCGATCACCTGGTCCTTGCCGTCGATCACCTTCGCGCCCTTGTACAGCTTGAGCAGCTCCTCGTGCGGCTTGAAGGTCCCGTCCGGCGCGACGGCCTGGCTCCATGGGATGTTGCGCGCGCCCGGGATGTGACCGGCGCGCTGCGCCGTCTCGGTCATGCCGGGCGGGGCGATGACGTCACCCACGTACTCCGGCGTCGACCGCACGTCCACCAGGGCGATCTTCTTCGCCTTGAGCGCCTTCTCCACGTCCGGCCGCTTGGCGCGGATCGCGGCGTTCACCTTCTTCGGCACCGGATAGGTCGCCGGGCGGACGTTCGGACGCTCGGACACGAGGGGGCGGCCCTCGGCGACCCACTTGGCGCGGCCGCCGTTCATCAGCTTCGCGTTCGCGTGCCCGTACAGCTGCAACAGCCAGAACGCGAACGCCGCGAACCAGTTGTTGTTGTCGCCGTACACGACGACCGTCGTCTTGGGCGTCACCCCGGCGTCGCCCAGCAGCTTGGCGAACGCCTTCGCGTCCGGGATGTCCCGCCGCACCGGGTCGTTGAGCTGCGACTGCCAGTTCCAGCCCACGGCCCCGCTCAAGTGCCCGGAGTCGTACGCCGTCGTGTCCACGTCCACTTCGATTAAGCGGATGCCGGGATCGTGCAGGTGCCCTGCCACCCACTCGGTGGAAACGAGCACCTCGGGATGCGCATATGCCACGATTTCCTCCAATCGGGCTAAACCCGACAGTACCAGTCGGGTTTCAGTTGAAAAAAAACAAACGGGATGGCGGGACTAGTTCCCGGCCAGGACCCCGGCGATGTGGTACAGTTCCGGCTCGTCGTGCGTCAGGTCCGCGAGCGAGATGGCAGCGAGCAGATCGTTGATCCGCTGCTCCAGCATGCGCCAGACCGGCCGGATGCTGCACGCGGTGTCCGGACTACATCGGTGAGGGTCGACGGGATGGAGATCGCAGTTGACTTCGAAGGTGACGTGCTCCGAGGCCTCGATGACGTCCTTCACCGAGATCGCCTGCGGGTCACGCGCGAGGTGGTAGCCGCCCTTGGCGCCGCGGACCGAATCGACCAGGCCGGCGCGCCGCAGGCGGAGGAGGATCTGCTCGACGTAATCGTGGGGAAGCCGTTCCTGCTCGGCGAGCTCGCGCGCCGCGACCGGCCCCTGGCCCGCCCGCTTGGCGAGGTTCAGGGAAACGATCAAACCATACTCGGCCCAGGTGGTTACGCGCATGGGGTCAATATGCGAAGGGGGGTCTCGGGATTCAATGGGCCGTAGAGGGCGGTAGAAGGCGGTAACGGGCGGTACCGCCCAATACCGCCTGTTACCGCCCGTTACCGCCCAATTTCGGGCTCACGCTCGCCCCGACCTGCACTCCGAACACGTTCTCGCCGCTGTTCCGCTGCAGCCACAGCAGGCGCGCGTTGAGGTTCCACATAACTCGCCCGCTGTACAAGTCCACCCCGAGCCCCCCGTGGGCCCCCTGGGCGACGCCGCGGTCGGCGCCCTCCGAGTACACGCCCGCGAGCAGGAAGCCGAGCTCGCCGTACAGCCGTCCCCAGGCCGGCCAGGCCGACGCTTCGTAGCCGGGCGCGAAGAGGATCGCGTTCGGCTCGCAGCCGGGCGGCGAGCAGGGGCCGGTGTCCTGGAGGGGCGCGTAGTCGATCTGGAGACCCACGGTCCCCGCCTTCTTGGTATCGCGCCG
>DASWDP010000134.1:0-14097 GCA_036395195.1 Gemmatimonadales bacterium
CACCACCTTCCAGGTGGGCCGCCTCACCTGCCACGCCCTCGAGGGCGGCGCGCAGCACCTCGACGGCGGCGCGATGTTCGGCGTCGTCCCGAAGCCGCTCTGGGAGCGGCGCATCCCGGCCGACGAGCGGAACCGCATCCCGTTGGCGCTGCGCTGTCTCCTGATCGAGCACGACGCCGGTCTCGTGCTCGTGGACACGGGCCTCGGCAACAAGGAAGGGGCCAAGTTCAAGGACATCTATGGGGTCGTGAACGAGGGGCGGGACGATCGCACCCAGCTCGAGGATGCGCTGGCGGAGCTCGGTCACCGGCCCGACGACGTCACCTGGGTGATCAACACCCATCTCCATTTCGATCATGCGGGCGGCAACACCTACCGGGACGCCGCGGGCGGCGTCGCGCTGACCTTTCCCCGGGCGCGCTACGTGGTGCAGAAGCGCGAGCTCGACTTCGCCCGCCACACGAACGAGCGCACGGCGGCGAGCTACCTGCCGCCCAACTTCGAGACGGTGCCGTTCACGCTGCTCGAGGGCGAGGCGGAGGTGCTCCCCGGGATCCGCTGCCTCCCGACGCCGGGCCACGTGCCCTACCACCAGTCGGTGCTGGTCGAGAGCGCGGGGGAGCGGGCCTGTTTCCTCGCCGACCTCGTGCCGACGAGCGCCCACCTCCCGCTCCCCTGGATCATGGGCTACGATCTCGAGCCGCTCGTCACGCTCGAGTCGCGGCGGCGGCTGTACGCGCGGGCGGAGGCCGAGGGGTGGCTGCTGGTGTTCGAACACGACCCGGTGGTGGCGGCGGGCCGGCTGGGGCGTCCGGGCGGCAAGGAGAAGGGGTTCGGTCTTGTGGACGAGTTGAGGGCGGGCTAACTTAGGCGCGACAATTTGCTAAGCGGGCGCCATGCGCGCCTCACCCGCTGCCTCTCCGCAAGTCGGGGAGTGCTCTAGGGTTCCGAGGGAGTCATCAGTTATCAGGCCTCAGTTCTCAGTGACCCAACTGATGACTGAGAGCTGACGACTGACGACTCCACAGCGGACTCCCGGGGCAGCTGGAGTCCGCTTTTTCTTTTGAGGAGGAGACCAGCACCTGGCGATCGAAAGCACCAACAACAAGGCGCCCCGCATTCGGGTGAACAAGCAGATCCGGATCAGTCCCCTCCGGGTGATCGCCCCCGACGGAGCGCAGCTGGGCGTGATGACGGTCGAGGAAGCGCTGGCGGCGGCGCAGGAACGGGGACTCGACCTGGTCGAGGTGGCGCCGCTCGCGCGACCGCCCGTCGTGAAGATCATGGATTACGGGAAGTTCAAGTTCGAGCAGGCGAAGGCGGCGCGGGCGGCGAAAAAGAAGCAGCACGTCATCCACCTGAAGGAAGTGAAGTACCGTCCCGGGATCGACGACCACGACTTCGAGTTCAAGACGCGGCACGCGCGCGAGTTCCTGCAGGACGGCAACAAGGTCAAGGTGACGATGATGTACCGGGGCCGGCAGATGGCCCACATCGACCTGGGACGCGAGGTGCTCGACCGGGTCGCCAACGAGCTGAAGGACGTGGCCAAGATCGAGCAGGATCCGAAGCTCGAGGGCCGCAACATGTCGATGGTGCTTGCACCGAAGTAACAACGTCATCCGTCATCCGTCATCCGTAGGACCGGACGACGGACAACGGATGACGGACGACGACTAAGAGGATTCCCATGCCCAAGCAGAAATCCAAACGCGCGCTCCGGAAACGCGTCAGGCTGACGGCGAGCGGCCGGCTGCGCCGGCACCGCGCCTACAAGAGCCACATCCTGACCAAGAAGCACCCCAAGCGGAAGCGTCACCTGCGGAAACCGGCGCTGGTGTCGCACGCCGACGAACGACGCCTCAAGCGTTTGCTGATGGCGTAAGGAGCGACTGCCCCATGCCTCGCGTCAAGAGCAACGTCGCGCGCCTGAAGCGCAAGAACAAGATCATGAAGCTCGCCAAGGGCTACTTCGGCGGGCGCTCGAAGCTGTGGAAGGCGGCGAAGGAATCGGTCGAGCGGGCGCAGAAGTACGCCTACCGCGACCGCCGCCGCAAAAAGGGCGACTTCCGGCGGCTCTGGATCACGCGCATCAACGCCGCCGCCCGGTTGCATCAGCTGTCCTACAGCCGCCTCATGAACGGGCTCCGCAAGGCCGGCGTCGAGATCAACCGCAAGGTGCTCGCCGACCTCGCCGTGCGCGATCCCGCGGCGTTCGAGCAGCTGGCGGAGGTCGCGAAGCAGGCGCTCTGACCATGCGCGACCTCCTGGCAGCGATCGCCGAGCTGCGGGAGCGTCTCCAGGAGATTCCGCAGGCGGACGAGCGCCGGCTCCAGGATCTCAAGACCGAGATCCTCGGGCGCAAAGCCGGCCTCCTCACCACCATCCTCGCGCGCTTGCCCAAGCTCGCGCCTGCCTCCCGCAAGGAGGTGGGTGCGGCGGCCAACGCGCTGAAGCGCGAGTTCGAGGCCGCGTTCGCGGCCCGCGAGCGCGACCTGAAGGGGGGGCGCGCCGCCGGCGCCGCGGCGGGCGTGGACCTCACCATGCCCGGCCGCGCCGGCTGGCAGGGCGGCCTGCACCTCGTCACCCAGGTGGTGGACGAGATCTGCGAGATCTTCCGCGAGCTGGGCTTTACCCGCGCCGTCGGGCCCGAGGCGGAGACCGAGCGCTACAACTTCTTCGCGCTGAATTTCCCCAAGGATCACCCCGCCCTGGACGCCCAGGACTCGTTCTACCTGGGCGGGGACGTCCTGCTGCGCACCCACACGTCGCCCGTCCAGATCCGCACGCTCGAGCGCTACCCGCCGCCCATCCGCGTCGTCATCCCGGGCCAGGTGTACCGGCGCGACCCCTTCGACGCGTCGCACTCGCCGGTGTTCGAGCAGATCGAGGGCCTGGCGGTGGACGAGGGGATCAGCTTCGTCGACTTCAAAGCCACCCTCGCGACCTTCGCCCGGAAGTTCTTCACGGCGGACACGCGGGTGCGCTTCCGGCCGTCCTTCTTCCCCTTCACGGAGCCGTCGGCCGAAATGGACGTGCAGTGCCAGATCTGCCGGGGCACGGGGGGGGGCTGCCCCACCTGCAAGCAGACCGGCTGGATGGAGATCCTCGGCTCCGGCATGGTGCACCCCGCGGTGCTCGAGAACTGCGGCGTGGACAGCGAGAAGTACACCGGGTTCGCGTGGGGCATGGGGCCCGCGCGCATCGCAATGACGCGGCACGGGATTCCCGACATCCGCCTGTTGTACGAGAGCGACGTGCGGTTCCTCGCGCAGTTCGCGCTGGACGTGGGCGCGCGATGATCGTCTCGCGCCGCTGGCTCGAAGCGCTGCTCGGCCGGCCGCTCGACGCCCACGAGGTCGCCGAACAGCTCACCGAGCACGCCGCGGCGGTCGACGCCGTGCTGCCGCTGCATCAGGACCTCGGCGACGTCCTGGTCGGGCGGGTGCTCGAGGTGAAGCCGCACCCGAACGCCGACCGCCTCTCGCTCTGTCTCGTGGATGCGGGTGACGGGCGACCCGTCGAAGTCGTGTGCGGCGCGCCCAACGTGCAGGCGGGGAAGACCTACCCCTACGCCCCCGTCGGCGCCGTGCTCCCGGGAGGCCTGAAGCTCGAGCGCAAGAAGATCCGCGGCGTCGAGTCCAACGGGATGCTCTGCTCAGCCAAGGAGCTCGGGCTCGGCGAGGACCACGCCGGCATCCTGGAGCTCGACGCCGACGCCCCGCCGGGGACCCGCTTCGTGGACGCAGTTCCCGTCGCCGATCATCAGATCGTCATCGACGTGCCGGCCAGCCGCCCCGACCTGCTGTGTCACAAAGGCGTTGCGCGCGAGCTGGGAGCGTCGCTCGGCGCGGTGGTGAAGCTGCCGGAGATGCCGGGGGGAAGGTTGGAAGGTGGGAAGGTGACTTCCCGTCCAACCGTCCAACCTTCCAACCGGGGCGTGGTGGACGGTGTCGAGGTTCGCCTCGAAGACCCCGAAGGCGCCCCGCGTTACATGATCGCCGTGATCCGCGGCGTGCGGGTGGGGAAAAGCCCCGCCTGGCTCGCCGGCCGGCTCGCCGCCGTCGGCCAACGGCCGATCAACAACGTCGTGGACGCGACGAACTACATCCTGTTCGAGCTGAACCAGCCGCTGCACGCCTTCGACCTGGCGAAATTGCGCGGGCCGGCGGTGGTGGTGCGGCGGGCCGCGCCCGGCGAAAAGATCGTGACGCTCGACGGCGTGACGCGCACGCTGACGCCCGACATGACGGCGATCTGCGACGCGGAGCGGCCGACGATCGTCGCGGGCGTCATGGGGAGCGCCGAGTCCGAGGTGGGCGCCGCGACCACCGACCTGGTGCTCGAGTGCGCCTATTTCCAGCCCACCCGCATCCGCCGCACGCGCCGTGCGCTCGAGCTGTCGAGCGAGTCGAGCTACCGCTTCGAGCGCGGGATCGACATGCTCGGCATGCCGGACGCCCTGCGCCGCGCCGTCGAGCTGATCGTCGCGGTGGCGGGGGGCGAGCTGCGGGAGCCGCCGCTCGATCTGTGGCCGCAGCCGATCCAGGAGCGGACCATCTTTCTGCGGCCCGAGCGCGTCTCCCATCTGCTCGGCGTGCCCATCGAGCGCGCCGAGATCGAGCGCCATCTCACGTCGGTCGGCTTCTTCGTGGCGCCGAAGGACGGCCGCCTCGCGGTGCAGGTGCCCGGGTGGCGGCCCGACGTGACGCGCGAGGTGGACCTGATCGAAGAGGTCGCCCGGCTCAAGGGCTACGACGCCTTTCCCGACGAGCTGCGGCCGTACCGCCCCGGCACCGTCCCCGACGCGCCGGAGGAGCAGGCCCGGGCGCGGGCGCGCGACCGGCTCGCGCGCGCCGGGTTATACGAAGCCCGCACCATCCCGCTGGGCCCCGCCGACGGCCCCGACGCCGTGGCGATCCTGAACCCGATGTCCGCCGATGAGGCGCACCTGCGCCGCCGCCTGCTCCCGGGCCTGGTGCGGCGGGTGGAGCACAACTGGGCGAATAGGAACCGGGATATCCGGCTCTTCGAAGTGGGAACGGTCTTCCGGAGAGGGACGGGGGAGGGGGGACGGGGGACGGGTGCGCCCGAAGAGTGGACGTCCGTTGCTGGTGTCCTCACCGGCGCCCGGCGGCCGCCGCACTGGTCGGACGGTGCGAAAGTACCTGATATGGACATATGGGACCTGAAGTACCACTTTGAGTTAGCAGTGAACGTCGCCGCGCTGACGTGCAACGTGGAACCTGCAACCGGCGGGGCGGTGGGCTGGGTGGCGGTGCAACGGGGTGGGGAGGTAGTGGGGTGGTCGGGCCTGCTCGAAGCGGACGCGCCGGTGTGGGCCGCTCCGCTCTACGGGTTCGAGGTGCGGCTCGTCGTAGCGGCTCGGCCGTCGGCTGTCTATCGCCCGCTGCCGGCACAGCCGCCGGTGGAGCGCGACCTCGCGCTAGTCCTCCCCGCTGGGGTGACGGCGGCGGCGGTGGCCGCTGTGCTGCGGCGGGCGGTGGGGCCGCTACTCGAGCGGCTCGAGGTGTTCGACGAGTATCGGGGGCCGGGGGGCGGGGCGGGGGGGGCGGGGGGGATCCCGGCGGGGCAGCGCAGCGTGGCGTGGCACTGCACCTTCCGCGACCCCGAGCGCACGCTGCGCGAGCGCGAGGTGGACGAGTTGCTGGCGCGCGGTCTGAAGGCCCTGGAGGACGAGCTTGGCGTACGACGGCGAGAGGCCTGATGGGGGAGCGCAGGTGCTCGACCAGCTCGAGACGATCCTCCGCCACGTGGCGGACGAGCTGGCCGGGTGGCGCGCGCGCGCGCTCAAGGCCGAAGCCGAGCTGAAGGAGAGCGGCGGTCGGGGGGGAACCGGCGGTGCCGCGCGCCCCGATCCGGAGATCCGCAACCGCGTCGCTGATCTCGAGCAGGAGAACAAGGTGTTGCGCCAGCGGGTCGAGGCGGCGCGCGTGCGGGTGCATGATCTCCTGAGCCGCCTCACGTTCCTCGAGGAGCAGGCGCGTCAAAGCGGGGACGGGGGTGGTGCCACGGCCGGGGCCAGGGGTGCCGGGCCGACAGGGGCGGCAGGGGCGGCAGGGGCGGCAACGTGAGCACCAAGAAGCACGCGGTCAAGGTGATGATCGGCGGCGAGGAGTACACGGTGCGCTCTGACCTGCCGCCCGAATACACGCGTGAGGTGGCGGCGTACGTGGACCAGGCGTTGAAGAAGGTGCTGTCGCAGGGCCCGATCGTGGAAACGCACAAGGCCGCGATCCTGGCCGCGCTCGACATCACGAACGAGCTGTTCCAGGCGAAGAAGGGCGAGCGGGAGGTCTCCGCGCGGCTGGCGGCGCTGGCGGACGACCTGACCAAGCTGTTGCCGCCCGGCAAGCGCAAGGCGGTCATCGGGCAGGTGTGAAGATTGTCGCTCCGCCCCCCCGGGGGGGGCGCGGAGCGGTGCTGGAGATAGATCCTATGACGGACGGGCTGGCCATCGTCTCAGCCGTCCTCGGTGGTGCACTCGCCGCCGGGGCCGTCTTCTATATCTTCGGCCGCCGCGTGGAGCGCCGGGCGGCGGAGGGCGCGGCGCGTGCGGTGGCCGCGGAGGGCGAGCGGCTCCTGGAGGAAGCGCGCCAGCGGATGGTGCTGGCGGCGAAAGAGGAGCTGATGGGCGCGCGCGAGGCCTGGGAGGAGGAGGCCGCGCGTCGGCGGCACGAGCTCGAGCGACGCGAGCAGACGCTGGAGCAGCGGGTCGGGGCGCTGGAGGAACGCGAGCGCGGCCTGGAGCGCCGGGCCCGCACCCTCGACGAGCGGGGCCAGTCGCTCGCCGCCCGCGAGCTCGAGGCGCGCGCGCGGCTCGAGCAGATCGCGGGGCTCACCGCCGAGGAGGCGAAGCAGGAGCTGCTGCGCCGGCTCGAGGACGAGGCGCGCGGCGAGGCGGCGGCGCTGGCGCGGGATCTGAAGGAGCAGGCGAAGAAGAACGCCGACAAAGAAGCGCAGAAGATCCTGGCGCTCGCGATTCAGCGCCTCGCCCCCGAGCATACCGCCGAGTCCACCGTGTCCGCCGTCGCCCTGCCATCCGACGAGATGAAGGGCCGCATCATCGGGCGCGAAGGCCGGAACATCCGGGCGTTCGAGGCGGCGACGGGCGTGGACGTCATCATCGACGACACGCCCGACACGGTGGTCGTGTCCTGCTTCGATCCGGTGCGGCGCGAGGTCGGCCGGCTCGCCCTCGAGCGGCTGATCGCCGACGGGCGGATCCACCCGGGGCGGATCGAGGAGGTGGTGGACAAGGCTCGCGCCGAGGTCGAGGCGTCGCTCGTCGAGGCCGGCGAGCAGGCGATCTACGAGACGGGCATCAAGGGCATGCACGCGGAGCTGGTCAAGCTCGTGGGTCGCATGAAGTACCGGACGTCGTACGGGCAGAACATCCTCGAGCATTCGAAGGAAGTGGCCTGGCTCGCCGGCATCATGGCGGCGGAGCTGAAGCTCGACGCGCAGCTCGCCAAGCGCGGCGCGCTGCTGCACGACATCGGGAAGGTGCTGACGCACGAGCACGACGGCACGCACGTGCAGCTGGGGGTGGAAGTGGCGACGAAGTACGGCGAGCATCCCGTGGTGATCAACTGCATCGCGGCCCACCACGACGACGTGGCGCACGAATCGCCTGTCAGCGTGATCGTGCAGGCGGCGGACGCCGTCTCGGGCTCGCGTCCGGGCGCTCGGCGCGAGGCGTTCGAGACGTACGTGAAGCGGCTCACCCAGCTCGAGCAGCTCGCGGGCGAGTTCCCGGGCGTCGAGAAGGTGTTCGCGATCCAGGCGGGCCGGGAGGTGCGCGTGGTCGTGACCCCCAACGCCATCGACGACCGCAAGGCGAGCCAGCTCTCCGAGCAGATCGCCCGCAAGATCGAGCGCGAGCTCCAGTATCCCGGCCAGATCAAGGTCGTGGTGATCCGCGAGACCCGCGCGGTGGACTTTGCCCGCTAGGCTCATCGAGGGGACCGCCGTGGGCGAGGCGATGCGCGCCGAGCTCCGGGGCGAGATCCGCGCGCTCAAGGCGCGCGGGGTGACGCCGGGGCTCGCGGCGGTGCTGGTGGGGGACGACCCGGCGTCCGGCACGTACGTGCGGATGAAGGGCAAGGCGTGCGACGAAGCCGGCCTCTACCACGAGACCATCAGACTCCCGGCCGAAACCACCGAGGCCGAGCTGCTCGCGCTCGTCGAGCGGCTCAACGCGGACCACAAGGTCCACGGCATTCTCGTCCAGCTGCCGCTCCCCAAGCAGATCAACACGCAGCGCGTGCTGCACCGCGTCTCCCCGGAGAAGGACGTGGACGGTTTCCACCCCGAGAACGTGGGCAAGGTCTCGATCGGCGACCCGACGGGGTTCCGGCCCGCCACCCCGTACGGCGTGCAGCAGCTGCTGCTGCGGAGCGACGTGGAAACGACCGGCAGGCACGCGGTGATCGTGGGCCGCTCGACCATCGTGGGGCGGCCCATGGCGGCGCTCCTGCTCCAGGACGGGCGCGGCGGCAACGCCACCGTCACCACGTGCCATTCGCGCACCCGCGACATCAAGAGCGTGACCCGCCTCGCCGACATCCTGATCGTCGCGATCGGCAAGCCCGAGTTCGTCACGGGCGACATGATCCGGCCCGGGGCGGTGGTGATCGACGTGGGCGTGAACCGGGTCGACGACCCGAGCCTGAAGAAAGGCTATCGGCTCGTGGGCGACGTGAAGTTCGAGGAGGCGAAGAAGGTGGCGGGCGCGATCACCCCCGTGCCGGGCGGCGTTGGCCCCATGACCATCACGATGCTGCTCTACAACACCGTCCAGGCGGCCCGCCAGTGGGCGCCGGCCTAGATCTCTTCTCGGCCCTCGCTCCCGAGGGCGCGTGGAGCGTCAGCGAGGTGACGCGCCGCGCGCGCGCGGTCGTCGAAGCCGGGCTGCCGCCGCTGTGGGTGCGCGGCGAGATCTCCGGGTTCAAGGCGTGGCAGAGTGGCCACTGGTACTTCGCGCTGCGCGACCGCAACGCACAGATCCGCTGCGTGATGTTCCAGAAGGAGAACCGCCGGCTTCCCGCCGCGCCGCAGGACGGGATGCAGGTGTTCATCTTCGCGCGGCCCACGCTGTGGGAGGAAAAGGGCGAGTTCCGGCTGACGGTGGTGGAGCTGCTCTCCACCGAAGCCGGGGGCCTGTGGCAGCTCGCGTTCGAGAAGGCCAAGGCCGCGCTCGCGAAAGACGGCCTGCTCGATCCGGCGCGCAAGCGGCCGCTGCCACCCTATCCCCGCCGCATCGCGGTGGTGACGAGCCCCGACGGCGCCGCGCTGCGCGACATCATCGCCGTGACCGGGCGCCGCTGGCCCTGCGCCGAGCTGCTCGTGATCCCGACGCGCGTCCAGGGTGAGGGCGCGGAGGATGCGCTCTGCGCGGCGCTCGCGCTGCTCGGCCGGATCGAGGGGCTCGACGTCGCGATCATCGGACGCGGCGGCGGCTCGCGCGAGGACCTGTGGACGTTCAACCACGAGCGCGTGGCGCGCGCGGTCGCCGCCGCGGCGGTGCCCGTGATCTCCGCCGTCGGGCACGAGACGGACGTCACGCTGTGCGACCTGGTGGCGGACCTGCGCGCCGCGACGCCGTCCGCGGCGGCGGAGGCCGCGACCCCCGACCGGAGCGAAGTCGCGGCGGATCTCGATCACCTGGGCGCGCGACTGGCGCGCGGGCTCGCCGGTCGCGCGGGCCGCGTCGCCGAGCGGCTCGACCGCACGCTCGATCGCCTGGCGGGGGCGGTGGAGCGGCGGCTCGAGCGCCACCGCCACCAGCTCGCCGCCTCCGGCGGCCGGCTCGACGCCCTGTCCCCCCTCAAGATCCTCGAGCGCGGCTACGCCCTCGCGCGGGACGCGCAGGGGCGGGTGCTGAAGCGCGTCGCGCAGCTCTCGCCCGGCGTCGCGTTCCGGCTGCGCGTCACGGACGGCGAGATCGCGGCGCAGGTGGCCGAGGCCGAATCGTGACGGCCGAGCCCCTGAGCTTCACCAAGCAGCTCGAGCGCCTCGAGGAGATCGTGCGCCGCCTCGAGGGTCAGGAGCTGGACCTGGACGAGGCGCTGAAGCTGTTCGAGGAAGGGGTCGAGCGGTTGCGCGAGGCGCGCGAGCGGCTGACCGCCGCCGAGGCGAAGGTCAAGCAGGTCTTGGCGGACAACGCCGGCAAGCTGCGGGTTGAAGATTTCGACGGCTGACCGGGCGCTTGCGGCCTACCTCGCGGACGCCCGGCGTCGCGTGGACGGGGTCCTGGAGCGCTGGGGCGCCGGCGCATCCGCCGCCGTCCGCTACAGCCTCCTCTCCGCCGGGAAGCGGTTGCGCCCGACGCTCGTGTTCGCGGCGTACGAGGCGGTGGGGGGAGGGGGGGGGAGCGGTGAGGGGGTCGCGGACCTCGCCGCCGCGGTGGAGGTGGTGCACGCCTATTCGCTTGTCCACGACGACCTCCCCTGCATGGACAACGACGACCTGCGACGCGGCCGGCCCACCACGCACCGCGCCTTCGACGTCGCGACGGCTACGGTGGCGGGCTACCACATGGTGGCGCTCGCCGCGCGCGTGCTCGCGGCTGGCATGGAGGCGCTGGCGCTCCCCCCGGAGCGCCGGCGCGCGGTGGCGCTGGAGCTGTTCCGCGCGGCGGGAGCGGGGGGCATGATCGGGGGCCAGGCCCTCGACCTCGCTGCCGAGGGGGGCCGCCTGCCGGCGCCGGAGCTCGAGGACGTGCACCGGCGCAAGACCGGGGCGCTGATCGCCGCCGCCTGCGTCATCGGCGGGCTCGCCGCCGGGGCGCCGGCCGGCGCCTGTGAGGCGCTACGCGGCTACGGCGCCGACATCGGGCTCGCCTTCCAGGTTTACGACGACGTGCTGGACGCCACCGGCACTTCCGAGCAGCTCGGCAAGACCGCCGGGAAGGACGCCGGCATGGCCAAGTCGACCTTTGTGACGCTGCTCGGCGTGGGCGCCGCCCGGGCGGAGGCCGAACGGCTCGCCGCGCGGGCGGTGGACCGGCTGCGGCAGGCGGGGTTAGTTTCCCCTACGCTGGCGGAGCTGGCGCACTACGTGGTGACGAGGGCGAACTAATGAAAGGGTCCCGTGTCTCTCCTTGACTCGATCACCGGTCCCGCGGACGTCAAGCGGCTTTCCAAGGATCAGCTCCCGCTCCTCGCCGACGAGGTGCGGCAGCGGCTGATCGACGTCGTCTCCCAGACCGGCGGGCACATCGGGGCGGGGCTCGGCGTGGTCGAGCTGACGGTGGCGCTGTGCCACTGCTTCGATTCGCCCAGCGACAAGATCGTCTGGGACGTCGGCCACCAGGGGTACCCGTGGAAGATTCTCACGGGGCGGAACGACCGGCTCCCCACGCTGCGCCAGCCGGGCGGGCTGTCGGGATTCCTGCGGCGCAGCGAGAGCGGGCACGACCAGTTCGGCGCCGGCCACGCGGGGACGGGGCTCTCCGCCGCCTACGGCATCGCCGCGGCGCGCGACCTGATGGGCGAGCGTTTCAAGGTGGTGGCCGTGGTGGGCGACGGCGCCCTCACCTGCGGGCTGCCCTACGAGGCGATGAACAACGCGGGGCATTCCGGCCGCGACATCATCATGGTGCTGAACGACAACGGGATGTCGATCGCCCCGAACGTCGGCGCCATCAACAAGTACCTGGGCTCGATCATCGCCAGCCCGATCACGGTGCGCATCCGCGAGCGGGTGAAGGGCCTGATCGAGTCGGTCTCCCACATCGTCGGCGGGCAGAAGCTCGTGGACTTCGCGAAGACGATGGAGGAGAGCATCAAGAACCTCTGGTCGCCGGGGATGCTGTTCGAGGAGCTGGGCTTCCGGTACTTCGGGCCGATCGACGGCCACAACATCGCCCAGATGGTGCAGGCGTTCGAGATCGTGAAGACGCTCAAGGGGCCGCGGGTGGTGCACGTGATCACGGAGAAGGGCAAGGGCTTCCCGCTGCCCGAGCCGGATACGGAGAAGTACCACGCCCGCGCGCCGTACGATCCCGTGACCGGCGAGCTCCGGCCGGTGAAGGCCGGGCCGCCGCAGTGGACCAAGGTGTTCGGCGAAGCGATCACGCAGCTCGCGGGTGAGTACCCGCGCCTCGTGGCGATCACCGCCGCCATGCCGTCCGGCACGGGGACCAGCACCTTCCAGAAGAAGTGGCCCGACCGCTTTTTCGACGTCGGGATCGCCGAGGCGCACGCGACGACCTTCGCGGCGGGGCTCGCGACCCAGGGCGTCCGGCCCGTGGTCGCGATCTACTCGACGTTTCTGCAGCGCGCCTACGACAGCATCATCCACGACGTCGCGATCCAGCAGCTGCCGGTGATCTTCTGCCTCGACCGCGCCGGCATGGTGGGGGAGGACGGCCAGACGCACATGGGGCTGTACGACATCGCGTACCTGCTCGCGGTGCCCCACATGACGGTGACCGCGCCGAAGGACGGAGCGGAGCTGATCGGATTGCTGCGCTGCGCGCTCGAGCACACCGACGGCCCGTTCTCGCTGCGCTATCCGCGCGACAAGGCGCCCGGTGAGGCGCCCCCGGCGGCGGAGGTGGCGCCGATCCCCTACGGCACCTGGGACGTGCTGCGCTCGAGCAGAGGGAAGAAGGACTGCGCCCTCCTCGCCGTCGGCGTGATGTGCCAGCCCGCGCTCGCCGCGGCCGAGGTGCTCGCGGCCGAGGGGATGGACCTGACGGTCGTGAACTGCCGGTTCTTGAAGCCGATCGACCGCGAGATGCTCGACGCCCTCGTCCGGGACCACCGGCTGCTCGTGACCGTGGAGGATGGGACCGTCGGAAACGGGTTCGGCGCCTATCTCGCCGGCCTGGTGCAGACGATCGCCCCCCCCCTCGGCGTGCGGGTGGTGCCGCTGGGCGCGCCCGATCGCACGTACGAGCACGCGCCGCGCGCCCAACAGCTCGCGGACGTGGGACTCACGGGGGCCGGCATCGCGGCGCGGGTGCGCGCGCTCGCCGCGGAGGAATCGCTCACACCCTCATGAACGTCGGGGTGGTCGGCAACCCGAGCTACCGCGACCTGAAGAGCCTCCTCGCGCACCTCGCCCAGGCCGCGCCGCGCCTCGGGCTCACCCTCTACACCGAAGAGCGGATCGCCGCGCTGTGGCCGGAGCCGGGCCCGCCCCTTCTCGACCGCGCGCCGCGGCTCGATTGCCTCATCACCCTCGGGGGCGACGGAACGCTGCTGCGCGGCGCCCGCACGATGAACGGCGCCGGCAGCCCCCCACCGATCCTCGGCGTGAACCTCGGCCGCGTCGGGTTCCTCACGACCGCCACCTCCCAGACGCTCGACTGGGCGCTCGACGCACTGGTGCGCGGCGCCTACGCCACCGAGTCCCGGCTCGCGCTGGCCCCGTACATCGAGGACAAGCAGGGCAAGAGCCGGGCGGAGCCCCCCCCCGTCGTGCTGAACGACGCCGTGGTGCACAAGGGCGGCGTGGCCCGCGTCATCCGGCTGCGCGTCGTGGTGGACGGCGACGAGGTGGGGCAGTACTCGGCGGACGGGATCATCGTGGCCACGCCCACCGGCTCCACCGCGTACTCGCTCTCGGCCGGGGGGCCGATCGTCGTCCCCGGCGTGGACGCGATCGTGGTGACCGCCATCTGCCCCCACACCCTCGCCGTGCGTCCCCTCGTCGTCCCGTCCACCGCGCACGTGGCGGTCGAGCCGATCCCCCCCTGGACGGAAGAGGTGCTCGTCTCGTTCGACGGCCAGGTCGGCACCACGATGCAGCCCGGCGACCGGCTCGTCGTCAAGCGGGCCGACCAGCCGGTGCTGCTGGTGCGGCTCGGCCCCGAAGGCTTCTTCGCGCGCATGCGGAAGAAGCTGCAATGGGGCGACCTCTCCGACCGCGAGCGCAAGTAGTGCTCGCGGAGCTGCGCGTTCGCGACCTCGCCGTCATCGCCGACGTCACGCTCCCGCTCGCCCCCGGACTCAACGTCCTGACGGGGGAAACGGGCGCCGGCAAGTCGATGCTCGTGGACGCGCTTGCACTGCTGCTGGGCGAGCGGGCGTCGTCGGGCGTGGTCCGCCCAGGAGCCTCGAAGAC
>DASWDP010000135.1:0-7603 GCA_036395195.1 Gemmatimonadales bacterium
CTCGTAGATCGACCGCCGCGTCATCGCGAGGTAGCTGTACGGGAGCGTGAGGTAGGCGCCGAGGTCCGTGCGATTGAGCGCCGTCTGCAGCGCCACGAGCGAATCGAGGTCCTCGGCCACCTGCCACAGCAGAAAGTCGCAATCGCCCCGGATACCGACCAGCCCGTACGGGCGGAGCAGCAGGTGTCCGGCGAAGCGCTCGATCGTCTCGCCGAACTCGATCTTCGAGCTCGCCTGGCGCTCGGCGGACAGGCGCCGCCACGCGTTATCGAGCTTGTAGAAGGCGAAGCGGACGACCTGGCGCTTCTCGGAGGGCTTCTGGCTCATGGGAGCAATCTAATTCCGCACTTCGTCTTTGCGCCGCTCCTTCAAGATCTTCCGCACCACCAGCACGCCGATGGTCCCGAAGATGAGCACCGGCGTGAGGGCGAGCAGCACCGCGGCCCAGAAGTACAGGAGCTGCATCCGGGTGTCGTCCCCGTGCACCAGCGAGAGCAGCGCCGCGAGGATCATCGGCCGAGGAAGCGGTTCAGGTGACGGAGGTAGTACGTGAGCGCCGCCGCGGCCACTGCGAACGCGACCGCCATCGCGAGCGTCCCCGCGCCGCCCGATTCCCGCCAGCTCCACCCGGCCCACCCGGCGAACCCGACGCAGAACACGATCGCGGTCGAGATCAGCAGCCGGTGGAACGGGATCATGGCTTGTCCAGCACCAGCAGCGTCAGGAGCGCCGGGAGGTAGACGATGGAGACGAGGAACAGGCGCCACGCACGCGGCGTGGTGGCCGCGGCCGTCATGGCGACCGACGCGCCCGCGTAGACCAGCCCGAGCAGCAGCGCGCCGAAGAAGTACACGGCCCCCACGACGCCGAGCAGCGTCGGCAGGAGGCTCACCGGGACCAGCGCCGTCGCGTAGAGCAGCACCATGCGCCCCGTGTGGCGCCCGTCGGGGTCGTCGACCGACAGCATCGCGAGCCCGCCGCGGCGGTAGTCGTCGCGGTAGATCCAGGCGAGGGCGAGAAAGTGCGGCAGCTGCCACAGGAACAGGATCCAGAAGAGCGCCGCCACGGCGGGCCCGAGCGCGCCGCCCGCCGCCGTCCACCCGCCCACGATCGGCAGCGCGCCCGGGACGGCGCCGATCAGTGTGTTGAGCGTCGTCTTGCGCTTGAGGGGCGTGTACAGCAACACGTAGCTCGCCAGCGTCAGGGCGGCGAGTCCAGCGGTGAGGAGGTTGACGGCGCGCGCCAGGTACAGCACGCCGGCGACGGAGATGACGCCGGCGAACACGCCCGCCGCCCGTGGGGTGAGGCGCCCCGACGGCAACGGGCGGCGCCGCGTCCGCTCCATCCGCGCGTCCACGTCGCGCTCGCGCAGCTGGTTGAAGGCGTTGGTCCCCGCTGCGACGAGCGCGACGCCCACCAGCGTGTGCACCAGCAGGCCCACGTCCACTCCGCCCTGCGAGCCGAGATAGAAGCCCGCGGCGGCGGTGAGCAGCACCAGCTGCGTGATGCGCGGCTTCGTGAGCTCGAGAAACGCTACCAGATGTGCTCCGACATTCCCGCCAGAATGAAGATCACGGCGAGCGGCAACGGAATGATCGCCAGGATCCGCAGGTTCCAGCGCTCGAATTTCAGGTGCATGAAGAACAGCCCGACCAGCGCCGCCTTCCACACCGCGAGGAACAGCAGCAGCACCAGCTTCAGGTTGCGCGAGATCGGCAGCTCGAACGCGAGCGCCAGCTCGGCGGCCGTGAGGACCGCCAGGTACACCCAGATCAGGATGTAGTTGGGACGCTTGTGTGCGGTCTCCATAGCCCCTCAGATCAGATAGACGATGGTGAACAGGATGATCCACACCAGATCGACGAAGTGCCAGTACAGGCCGACCGTTTCGATGCCCCCATAGTCCTGCTTGGAGTACTTGCCTGGCAGCGCCTTCGTGAGATAGAGGTAGGTCATGGAGATCACGCCGCACGTGACGTGAAAGCCGTGGAACCCCGTCATCGTGAAGAACGTGGAGCCGTAGAGACCCATCGTGGCCGCGGGCAGGGTGCCGTTCGCCACGAGCTCCGCCAGCTCGCTGCCTTCGCGCACGCCGCTCGGCACGAAGCCGTGCTCGACCAAGTGGATGTACTCGTAGACCTGGATGCCGACGAACGCGGCGCCGCCCAGAATGGTCATCAGCAGCCAGAAGCGCATCTTCTTCGGGTCGCCGTCCTGGATCGCCGCGTACGCTTTGACCATCGACACGCTCGAGCAGATCAGCAGGAACGTGTTGAACGCGGTGATCTTGATGTTGAGCACGATGCCCGGCTTAGCCCAATCGCCCGTGGCCCCGAACCGGAGGATGATGTATGTCCCGATCAGGGCCGCGAAGAACATGACCTCCGAGGCGAGGAACACCCACATCCCGAGCTTCTTGTTATAGACGTCGAGCCCCCGCTCGGCCGGGTACGGGGGCCGCATCTGATCGACGGTCGCGGCAGCGTGCGTCATCGGGTCGTCCCCTTTCGGGTCAGTGGCCCGCGACCGGCGCAGCGGCCGGCTCACGGTCGGTCGGAAGCTTGCGCGTCTGCGGCAGATAGTCCTCCGCCACCTGCGGCGAGCTGAACTCGTACGGGCCGCGGTAGACCGTGGGCACCTTCTCCCAGTTGCCGTGCGGCGCGGGCGCCGGCAGCGTCCACTCGAGCCCGTTGTCGTTCCAGGGGTTCAGCCCCGCCGGCTTCCCCTTCTTCAGGCTCCACCAGAAGTTCACGAAGAAAATGAGCTGGGTCGCGAACAGCAGGAACGCGCTGATCGAGATGAACACGTTCATCGGCTGGTAGGGCTGCAGGAACGCGTACTGCGTCGGGTCGTAGAGCCGGCGCATCATCCCGCCCATACCGAGGATGTGCATCGGGAAGAAGACGCAGTTGTAGAAGACGAAGGTCAGCCAGAAATGGACCTTGCCCCACGGCTCGCTCATCAGCCGGCCGAACATCTTCGGATACCAGTACGTGATGGCGCCGAACAGCGCGAACAGGCTGCCGCCGAACAGCACGTAGTGCAGGTGGGCGACGATGAAGTACGTGTCGTGGATGAACATGTCCACGGGCGTCGCCGCCATGTAGATCCCCGACAACCCGCCGATCACGAACATCGCCACGAACGCCACCGCGTTGAGCATCGGCACGTGGAAGCGGATATTGCCGCGCCACATCGTCCCCATCCAGTTGAACGTCTTCACCGCCGAAGGGACGGCGATCACGAGCGTTGACACCATGAAGGACGACCCGAGCGTCGGATTCATCCCGCTCATGAACATGTGGTGGCCCCACACGATCCAGCCGAGGAACGCGATCGCGACGATCGCGAACACCATCGAGTGATAGCCGAAGATCGGCTTGCGGCTCCCGTTGGCGATGATGTCCGACACCATCCCCATCGCGGGCAGGATGAGGATGTAGACCTCGGGATGGCCGAAGAACCAGAACAGGTGCTGCCACAGGAGCGCCTGGCCCCCGGCGCCGGGATCGAAGAAGTGCGTCCCGATGGTCTGGTCGAACAGCAGCATGATCGCCGCACCCGAGAGCACCGGCAGCGCGAGCAGGCCCAGGATCGCCGTGATGAACAGCGACCAGACCGAGAGGGGCATCCGGAACCACGTCATCCCCGGCGCCCGGTTGTTGATGATCGTGGTGATGTAGTTCAACGACCCCAGAATCGACGACAGGCCGACCAGGATGATCGAGACCGACCACAGCTCCTGACCCAGCGACGCGCCCGAGAGATCGTGCCGCGCCGAGAGCGGCACGTACATCGTCCACCCGGCGCGCGCCGCGCCGTCCGGCACGAACAGGCTCGCGAGCATCACGAGCCCGGCCGCGAAGAACGACCAGAACGACCACATGTTGATGCGCGGAAACGCCATGTCGTGCGTCCCGATCTTGAGCGGGATCAGGAAGTTGGCGTACACGCCCACGAGCAGCGGCATGATCGCGAAGAACACCATGAAGGTGCCGTGCATCGTCACGAGCTGGATGTAGTACTCCGGCAGGATCACGCCCCCCGGCGCCATCGTCTCGGGGAGGATGCCGCCCCCCGGCATCGGCTTGCCGGGGAAGCCCAGTTGCCAGCGCATCTGCATCGCGAGCACGCCGCCCACGAGCAGGAAGAACAGGCTGACGAACAGGAACTGGATCCCGATGATCTTGTGATCGGTCGAGAAGATGTATTTCCGGATGAAGCTCCGGTCGTCGTGATGCGCGGGTTTGGCGTGCGCCGTCGCGGCAACGGTCGTCATTGCGAAGCCTCCTGGGCAGCCTGCTTCATCCAGGCGTCGTAGTCTTCCTGGGTGTGCACGAACACCTGCGCCCGCATGCGGTAATGCCCCAGCCCGCACAGCTCGGCGCAGCCCAGCTCGTAGGTCCCCGGCACCGTCGCCTGGAACCAGGCGTTGATCTGCATCCCCGGCACCGCATCTTGCTTCACGCGGAACACCGGGACGAAGAAGGAATGGATCACGTCCTCGGCGGTGAGGTGCACGACGACGGGGCGACCGACGGGAACGTGCAGCTGGTTACGCACCGTGAAGTCGTCGGTCGACCCGAGCACGCCGTCGGCGCCCGGATAGGTGATCTGCCACTCGAACTGCTTGGCGTGGATCGCGATCGGGTACGCGTTCGGCGGCACGCTGTTCCGGCCCTTGATCCGCACCCAGTAGTGGTTCGAGATCAGGCCCAGCGCCACCATCGTGACCGCCGGGATCGCGGTCCAGATGACCTCCGCGCGGGTGCTGCCGTGCGTGTAGAACGCCCTCTGGCCCGGCCGCTGCCGGTACTTCACCGCGAACCAGATCAGCCCCACTTCGACGAGCACGAACGCGATCCCCGTGATGATCAGGATCGCCAGGAACAGCCCGTCGACTGCTCCGGCGAACGTGGAACCCTTGAGCGGCAGCCACCAGGACATGGCGCTCTCCTCGGTTAGTTCATTTGCCCGCGAAGCTGAAGTCCACCGTCTTCGACTCGCTCCCCGTCACCGTCACGGTGGCGGTCTGCGTGCCGTACTTCTCGTGCCACGCCTCGATCGTGTACGTCCCCGGCGGCAGACCCTTGATGATGAAGCTCCCGTCCGTGCCGCTCACGGAGAAGAACGGGTGCGGCAGCACGCCCAGCCAGGCGTGCATCCAACCGTGCACGTTGCACTCGAGCGGCACCATGATCTCGGGGGTGGAGAACGTGCGCTCCGACGTCATCGTGCTCGGCTGGCTGATGTTGAACGGGCGGTTCTTCGTGGCCTTCGCCTTGATGTTGTGCAGGATGCCGTCGGAGTTCTTGATCGCGAGCATCTGCCCGACCAGGATCCCCAGCACGTGCGGATGGTAGCGGCAGCCGTCCTGGTCCAGCGTCACCGGGCCCGTCGGGGCCGGCGCCTTGTAGCCGGCCGGCAACCCCGCCTTCACGTACACGAACACGTTCGCGAGCGTGCCGTTCGGGTTCACCACGACCGTCTCGTCGGTGGGCGGCGCCGGGTACTTGGCCTTGCACTTCGGCTCCTCACTCATGTCGATCTTGGGGTTCGCGGGCTTCGTGCCGGTGAATTTGATCTTCCCCGTAATCGTGGCGCCTCCTTGCGCTGGCGGCTGGGGGAAGCGCGTCCACGCCGCGAGGCCCAGTGCGAAGAGCCCCCCGACCACCGCCGCAAGAGAACCGAGCTTACGCATCCTGCCTCCTCGATGAAGGTCCTGCACCCTATACCCCCGAGCCGCGGGGCGCGGCGCGCCGCCGCGCCCGCGCCGCCACCGCCAGCCCGAGCCCCAGCGTGAGCGCCATCGCCACGACCGGTGACACGAACACGCTGGGCGGCGTGGGCTGGTCGAGCGCGAGGAAGTACCAGGTGCTGACGGCCATCCGGGCGCCGTGTTCCCCGTTGGAACCGTCCCAGGCGAAGAACGCCATCGGAATCGCCAGGCCCGTCGCTAGCTGAACTTCGTTAGCGGTATCGGGCGTCGCAAGAGCGCGCGTGAACACCACGCGCCATGCGCCGTGATCGTACGTCGCCACCGCGGCGGGCGCGGCCGGGAGTGTGTCGAACCGGTCGATCCCCCGCGCCAGACCCGCCACCGCACCCCCCGCGTTCCCCCCACCCCGGGGCCGGCTCGTCCAGCGCCACTGGTACACGGGATCGGTGGCCGCGCCCATCAGGAAGTACGGCCGCTCCATCCCGCCGGAGATGTGTCGCGGGAACTGCACCGCCAGCTGGTCGGGCCAGAGCTGCGCCTGAGGGGGCGACGCCGCAGAGTCGTCGCTCGCCACCGTCTCGAGCACCCGCTGCTCGAACGCGAGCCACGCCGAGTCCGGGCTCTGCGAGCGGTCGTCCCAGCTCACGCGCAGCGCCAGCGCGGTGTCGTCGTGCACCGCCTGCACCCACACCCCCGAGACCGCGGGCGCGAACCAGCGCGGCTTGTGGATCACCTGGCCCACCAGCGGGAACCAGTAGCGGTCCACCCGCCCCCACGCCGAATCGTCGGGCGAGCCCGGCAGCCCGCCGGCGACCCGCGGGGCGCGGATGACGTCGCGCACCTCTGGGGGCGTCTCGGCGGGAGAGAGCGAGCGCACGTACTGCGCGAGGCGCCACAGCTCTTCGTCGGTGAGGAACTTCTGATCGATCAGGTCGGAGAACGACGGCATCGGCGTGCCGTCGAGGCCGGTGCGCAGCCGGCGGTAGATGTCGGCGGTGGTGGCGCCCCCGCGGAACCGCCAGTTCTGGTGCAGGTCGGCGGCGTAGATCGGGAATCCCGCGTCGTCCTTGAGCGTCGGCGCCGAGGGGCCGTCGCCGTGGCCCTGGTCGCCGTGGCACTTGCGGCACCCGATCGAATCGTAAAACAGCCGCCCCGTCTTGAGGGCCGCCGCCCCCGAGCCGCCGCCCGGCTCTTTCGAGAAGCGGAGCGCCTCGACGTGCTGGCTCGTATCCGCGAAGAACGACGAGAACGTCTTGATGTATGCCATCACGTCGCGCCGTTCGGCGTCGGAGAGCCGTCCGTTCCACGCCGGCATCGCGCTGCCGGGAAGCCCATCGTCGATCGCGTGCAGCAAGTCCGCGTCGGTCGGGAGCTGGCCGCTCGCCGTCGTGCGGATCTTGTAGATCGCGCCGGTGAAGTCGCGCGGCCGCGGGAGCATCTCGCGCGCCCCCGCGCCGTCCCCCGCGCCGGCGTCGCCGTGGCAGCCGGTGCACCACTTCACGTACACCACCTTGCCGTGCGTCGTGTCCTGCATCGGGACGGGGGACGGGGGAGGGGGGACGGGTACGGCCGAGACCGTCACGGCAAGGAGCACGAGCGCGCTATTCATGACCTGTCCCCCGTCCCTCGTCCCCCGTCCCCGTCTTTTCCCAGGTTCTCGGCGTCCACCCCGTCTGATCGTACAGGAACAGGATCACCGCCCAGATCTCCCGCTCCGTGAGAAAATCCTCCCACTTGGGCATCGCCGAGTTCCACGGCGTCCCCTCGCGCGGCAGCCCCGGGCCGCCCTTGGCGATGCGCCAGAACACGAAGCTCTCGGTGAGCTGCGCGATCGTGCCGTTGTCCTGGAAGTTCGCCGGGATCGGGTTGAAGCCGGAGGCGAAG
>DASWDP010000136.1:0-26621 GCA_036395195.1 Gemmatimonadales bacterium
GCCGCGCTCATCGCGATGAGCGATTCGAGGCCGAGATAGGCGACCATCAGCACGAGGGCCTGGGCTGCGGCGAGGTGCGGATCCAGATCGTCGCGCACCTGCCCGCGGCCCTGGCCCTCGGCCAGGAGCACCACCAGACGCTTGATCGCGGGTGCGAAGGGTCGCGCGTCGGACCGGCCGGCCTGGGTGAGCAGCGTGACCAGGTCGGGATGCGCGGCGAGGAAGTCGAACTGCGCCGCGAGGGTGGCACGGAGGCGGTCGAGGGGGCGGTCGCCGGCCGTCGGGAGCGAGATGCCCGCCAACGCCTGGTCCAGCTCCGTCCCGCCGCGCGCGAGCACGGCGTTGAACAAACCGCGCTTCGAGTGGAAGTAGTAGAACAGCAGCTGCTTGTTGACCCCGGCCCGGCGCGCGATCTGATCGACCCGGGCGCCGTCGAACCCGCGCCGGCCGAATTCCTCCCGCGCCGCGGCGACGATTCGCAATGCTCTGTTATTGCTTAGCTTAGGTCGCAAATTGGTGATTTATCAACCGTACGGTTGATGAAATCTAACGAGTGCCGTTGGGGACGCTAGCCTTCGGCCCCGCCGCCAGATTCTCCGGTACCCGTGGCAGGCCGTCCTTGAGGAACTTGATCATCAGCCGGTTGACCTCATCGGGGACCTCCTCCTGCACCGAGTGGCCTGCGTGCCGGACGGTCAGGAAGGCGGACCGGGGGACTTGGCTGGCGATCGCGCGCCCGATGCCGGGGGGGATCCAGCGATCCTCTTCGCCCCAGAGCACCAGCGTCGGCGCCGCGATCCGGTCGAGCCGGCCGTCCAGCGCGTCGAAGCGGAACTCCCGGAGGACCGCCCGCAGCGCTCGACCGTACGCCGGCTCGGCGACCGGCGCGTAATACTGGTCCACGTCTCCCGGCGTGACGCGGGCGGGGTCGGCGTACGAGGACTTGAGGAGACGCTCCGTGAGCCCCCGTCCCCGGAAGGCGAGCACGACGGGACCGACCAGGGGCCAGCGCGCGACGCGGAACAGCGGCGGCTCGCGGGCGCCCAGCCCTGCCGACCCGATCAGGACGAGACCGCGCACCCGGCCGGGCAGCGCGATCGCGGCTTCAGCCGCGATCGCGCCGCCCATCGAATGGCCGACGAGCACGGCATCTGGGAGGTGCAGCGAGTCCATCAGGGCGGCGAGCAGGCGCACGTAGGCGGCGTTGTCGTAGCCGTGGGCCGGCTTGTCCGAAAAGCCGAACCCGCGGTTGTCGTAGGCGATCACCCGGAACCCAGCCGCCCGCACAGGAGCGAGGTTCTTGCGCCAGGCGTACATCGAGGCCCCCAGACCGTGCAGGAAGATCACCGGTGTGCCGGTCCCCGTGTCGAGGTAGCGGACGCGGGTGCCGTCGATCTCGACATGACGGGCGGTAAGCTCGGTGCCGGCGGGGAACCGGTGGTCGGCGGGGATCGGCGCCGCGCGGCACGCCGCGGCGAGTGCGGCGGCCAGGGCAACCCGGCCCTTCACGCGAGGCTCCGCAGGGCGGTCCGGGCCAGACCCGCCACGGCGGGGTGGGAGCTCCAGATGCCTGCCACCGTGTCGCCGGCGGCTGCCACCGATACCGTGTGGGCGCCGTCGATCAGCAGGACCGTCGGTACGTCGGCCGCCACGCTCCCGGCGGCGAGGGAGGCGGCCTCAGCCGGCACGTCGCCCGCCACCCGCAGGTCGACCTCCGCCCGACCGGTGGCGCGCCGCCACGCGGGGAGCGTGGACCGCAACAGATCGGCTGCGATGACGCCTTCGACGCGGTGTTCCGCCCGCGCCACGAGCTGCATGATGAGATTCGCGACGGCGCGTGCCCCTTCGAGGCTGCGGGTCTCGGGCTCGGCCGGCTGGCCGGCGTCCTTGAGCGCGCGGCTCAGACGCTCGAGGGCCTCCCCCTGGCGCGCGGCGAGCTGGGCGAGCAACGCCTGGGGGTCGGCGGGGCGGTAGCGGGCCGGGCGTCCCGGCAGGCGAACGGCGGCGCCGCGACCGACGAGGCCCTCCAGCGCGCCGTAGGTGTTGGCGCGGGCCCGCCGGGTCGCGTGGGCGACGGCGTAACCGGTGGCAGGACCGAGCCGCAGCAACGCGGCGTACACCACGGACTCGGTGGGGGTGAAGCCGAACGGCGTGAGATCGAGCGGCGGAGGCATTGAGTAGTAGCAATGACTACTACTCTAGGACCAACGGCGCAAGCTGCTCGCGCCTAGACCACCTCCACGGGGAGGCCCAGCAGCCTCGCGATCAACGCCAGGCGGAAGGTGACGTCCGTCTGGCGCTGAGCGGGGCTTTTCCCCGGACCTTCGAGCGGGAAGTAGTGCGCGGTGAGCGGGCTCGTGGCTTTGGGCATGGCGCGAAGGCTCTTCGGGCTCCAGATCCCCTGGTCGTCGCACTCGCTGTAGAGGCGCGCCAGCACGCGGCTGGCACTCGGGACCTGGCGCGCCAGCCCCAGCCGGGCCAGCAGCTCCAGCCAGTACAGGGCGAAGGGGACGTCGCTCACATGGCCTTGGGCGTCCGAGCGCAACGGGTCGCCGAGGAGCTCGAACACCGGCTTCAGGAGCTTCTTGCCCGCGAGGATGAAGAACGCGCGCCGTGGCGCCGGCGTCGAGAAGTAGCTCCCCAGCCGCTCGATGAACCCGGCGCGCTCGCGCTGCACCGGCGGCAGGAAGGCGAGCGCCTCGACGGCAAAGATCGTCGGCGGGTTGGCCGCCGGGTCCAGGACCGTCTTGCCGTGGGCTTTCTTGAACGGCTTTTCCACGAGCTCGCTGCGCAGGAACTGGGAAATGCTGCTCGCGAAGTTGTGGGCCGTGCCCCGAACGCGCGGGTCGTCGAGATGACCCCCCCGGGCGAGGGCGCACGCCGCCGCCTCCCGCCCCAGCTGCCGGGCCCAGCGCGCCAGCCCTGGATCGGTCTTCGCCGGCTTCTGGAACTCGACCAGCAGCTCCTGCGCGCGCTGCGCGACCGCCTTGTCGGGGTCGTTCGGCTCGATGCGCGACAGCAGCTGGAACAAGAACCGGTCGGCGATCCGGAACGGGCGCTCCGTCGGCGGCCACCCCAGCTCGAGGAGGTGTCGATACCGGTACACGGTGCCGGTCTCGACCCAGCCGTACGCCTTCGACGCCGTCGGCCCGAGCAGGTTCCCGCCCCATAGCCCGTTGGATTTCTGCTTGCGCGCGATCGCCTGCGCGGGCTTGTACTCGAGCACCGCCTGGCGGAGCGCCGCCAGTCGCTCGGGATCCCGCTGCCCTTCCGCCACGACGTCGACGTACGCCCGATACTGGAGCGGCGGACTCGCCGCCTCGAGCAGCCAGGACAGCGGCAACCGATGGGATGTCGGGAGTTCCAGGTGCCCGCTCCGCGGTGGTGAGTGCGGGGAGATGTGAATGTCAAAAAGCGGGCGCAAACTTATGCGCGGGTTTGCGAATAGGCCAGGGGCGACCGCGCCTGTCCTCGGCAGCGGCCATAGGGTATTGATTTAGTTTGAGTTAATTGCTCTGCAACGACTTGCACTCAGGGCGACGGCCGCCCCGTCGGGCGCTGGAACTCCGAGCTTGGCAGCCACTGCGGCATCGCCGCGCTGTTGGCGATCGCCAGCGCAACCCGGATCGCGATCCGCACCTCCTGCGCCAGGCCCTCGTAGGTGAAGCTCGGGCGGTACTCGTCGCTCGGCCGGTGATAGCGCTCGCGGTTGTAGAGCTCGTCCTGCTCCTGCCCCCAACCGGCGGGTCGGCCGGTGAAATCCTTCCCCGGCTCGATCGAGAGCGCCGGCACACCGGCTTTGGCGAACGGGAAGTGATCCGACCGGTAGAACGAGCCCCGAACGTCGGGCTCGTGCACGACGGCCAGAGACTCCGTTCGGGCCGCCGCCGCGAAGGCGGGTCCGAGCGTGGAGCGATCGACGCCCAGCGCGTCGATGTCCCGGGTCGCGCCCCGCACGTTCGTGACGTCGAGGTTCAGCACGGCCGCGGTGCGCTCGAGCGGCACGAGGGGGCCGTGCACGTAGGCCTCGCTTCCCAAAAGCCCGCTCTCCTCGGCCGTGGTCGCGATGAAGAGCAGCGTCCGCCTGGGCGCGGGCCGCACCTGCGCCAGCGCCTGCGCGGCGACGAGCAGCGCGGCCACGCCCGATGCATTGTCCTCCGCCCCGTTGTAGATCGAGTCTCCATTCACCGGGGGGCCGATCCCCTTGTGGTCCCAGTGGGCGGTGAAGAGCACGGCCTGGCGCGCCAGCGCCGGATCGCTTCCGGGAAGCCTTGCCACCACGTTCTCGGAACTCACGTGCCGCAGGTCGCTCGTGATGTCCACCGCCACGTGCAGCCCGGTCGGGACCGGCTTGAACTCGCGGCGGGCGGCGGCCCGGGTCAGCGAATCGAGGCTCAGCCCCGCCTGCCGCAGCGCCGCCTGCGCGGCGTCGTGAGTCACCCAGGCAGCGAACGCGAGGCTCGGCGCCGCCGGCCGGTCGAGTTTGAACTGCTCGACCGACCACGAGCCGCGCACCACGTCCCACCCGTACGTCGCGCTTTCGGTGGTATGGACGAGGATGGCCCCGAGCGCGCCGCGGCGCGCCGCTTCCTCGAGCTTGTAGGTCCAGCGGCCGTAGTATGTGAGCGCGCGGCCGTTGAAGACGCTGGAGTCCTGGAGCCCGGGGTCGTTCACGAGCATGAGCAACACCTTGCCCCGGACGTCAGTGTCCTTGTAGTCGTCCCACCGCCACGCCGGCGCCTGGACGCCGTAGCCCACGAAGACCACGTCCCCGTCCGCCGCCACGTCCGCCTCGGCGCGCTCCGCCCACGCCACGAAGTCGTCCAGATACCGGAGCGTGCGCGGCGCGCCGCCTTTGCCCCAGACGAGCGACGGGTGCGGCGTCATGCCCACGAGCGCCACCGGCTGGAAGTAGGAGCCGTTGGGGCCGGCGGGCTCGAGGCCGAGCGCCTCGAACTGCGCGGCGATGTACTTGACGGCGAGCCGGCCGCCGCGCGTCGCGGGCGCCCGGCCCTCGAGCAGGTCGTCGGCCAAATACCTGAGGTGCGCGTCGGCCGCCCCCGTGTTGATCGCCGGGATCGCCGTGTCCTCCGGAGCGGGCACGGGGTGGCCGGGGGGAGCGAGGCCGCACGCGGCGGAGAACGAGGCTAGGAGCAGGAGTCTGACGGTGCGCATGATGTTTGGGAAGAAAATCCGCTTGCTCCACCTACAGCAAGGGGTCATTTTTCGCCCATGCTCCGGGCGTTGCAATCGCGTCGCGTCGAGAAGCTGCCGAACGAGGTGCGGCTCCAGGGCCGGATCCTGTTCCTCGCGGAAGACCCCCGGCTGGTGCGCGACCAGCTCGAGGGGAAGGACCTCGACTGGCGTCCGGCCGTCAAGCTGCGCGACAACATCTCGACCGACGAGATCACCCCGGCCTACATCTGCTACTACTACGACGAGACGCTGGGCGACTTTCCCTACCTGGGGCTCAAGTGCGGCGAGGAATTCCCCATCACCCGCGGCTCGGTGCGGGGAGGCGGCTTCGTGGCCTCGGTCAGTGGGAAGCGGCGGGGCAAGGGCTCCTCGCGTGAGCAATCGCCGTACGCGGAAATGTGCGCCGGGATCAAGCTGGTGATCGCCGAGAACATCGAGCGCATCTACCGCGAGAATTGCCAGAACCTGGGGATTCTCACCACCACCGACTTCTCGATCATCGAGAAGGTGCGGCGCGGGGAGGCGATCCCCGTCAGCGCGTTCACCGCCGGCGAAGGGGAGATCACCCGCGGCATCATCGAGTACGGCGGGCTGTTCAACTTCAACGTCGCGCGGCTCCAGGGGAAGGTCGTTCTCACGTCGCCTGCGACGGCGCCCCGCCCGATGACGCTGGGCGAGAAGATCATCGCCCGGCACTGGGTCGTCGACCCCGCGAAGGGGAAGGTCGGCGTCCCAGCGGTGCAGCCGGGCGACGAGGGGTTCGTCGTCACCGACGTCCGCTTCAGCCACGAGTACGTGACGCCGATGGCGGCGATCTTCTTCGAGCAGCTCGTGGGCCCGGACGAGAAAGTGCACGACCCGGCATCGATTCTGATGTTCCGCGATCACCTCACCTTCCTGGGCGAGGCCATGACGCCGGAGCGCGTGAAGGAGGGGCTGCTCGACGTCGCGCTCGAGCTCGAGAAGAAGCAGCGCCGGTTCGCCGAGCGGCAGGGCATCCGCCTGTACGGCGAGCTGCGGCTCGGCCACCACGGGGGGGGCTCGGAGGCGATTTGCCACTCGAAAATCCTCGAGGGGCACGCCGAGCCGGGGATGATCATCATCGGAAGCGATTCGCACACTCCCCACGCGGGCGCCGTCGGCTGCGTGGCGTTCGGCGTCGGCACGACCGCGATCTTCAACTCGTGGATCACGAAGGACGTCCGCATCACCGTCCCCGAGACGGTGAAGGTCGTGGTGCGCGGCCGGAAGCCCACCAACGTGACGGCGAAGGACTTCATGCTCGAAGTCCTGCGCCATCCCTACGTGAAGAGCGGCCAGGCGATCGGTAAGCTGGTCGAATACTGTGGCGACGCTGTCGCCTCGCTGTCGGTGGACGAGCGCGCCACGATGACGAACATGACGGCCGAGGTCGGGGGATTCACTGGGTACGTCGCGCCGGATGAGAAGACGGTCGAGTACCTGATGGAGTATCGCGGAATGGCGCGGCGCGACGCCGAGCGCCTCTGCACGGGGCTCGCGAGCGATCCCGGCGCGCGCTACTGCGAGGTGATCGAGATCGACGCCGGGGCGATCCGGCCGATGATCGCGCTCCCCGGGGATCCCGGCAACGGCCTCCACATCGAGGACGCGGCAGACCGGCTCCGCGTGGACATCGCGTACGCGGGTTCCTGCACGGCGGGCAAGAAGGAAGACATGGATATGTACGCCCGCGTGCTCGAGGAGGCGGCGGCGCGCGGCGCGCGGGTTGCGCCGTGGGTGCGCTTCTACATCCAATGCGGCTCGCAGGACGTAAAACGGTATTGCGAGGAGCGGGGCTATCTGGAGCTGTTTCGGAAGGTCGGCGCGACGTTCCTCGAGCCGTCGTGCGGGGCCTGCATCAACGCGGGCCCGGGGGTGTCGAAGACGCGCGACGAGGTGACGATCAGCGCGATCAACCGGAATTTCCCGGGCCGTTCGGGGCCGGGCCAGCTGTATCTCGCGAATCCCTACACCGTCGCGGCGTCCGCCATCGCGGGCTACATCACGGAGTGGCAGCCGGGGATGGCGGCGGCACCCACCGACTAGAGAACCCCGCCCTCACGGGCGGGGCGAGTACCTATTGGCCGCCGCTCGGCGTCGCCGGCTCCCGCGCCGCAGGCGGGGGTGGGGCTCCACCGCCCTTCGGCCGCAGGGCCCCCCGCTGGTACACGCTGCGCGGGTTCCACAGCACCCACGACGTGATGCCCGCGTCCTCGACGGCGCGGATCTGCTCGCGGATCTCGAACGGCGTGTAGCGGGGCAGCCGGCGGCCGAGCGTGAACGCCTGCAGGAACGGGCGGATCTCGGCCGAGCCCGGGAGCGGGCGCGAGCGCTGGAGCGCGTCGCTCATGGCGCTCCGCACGACGCGGTAGGGTTGCGCGTTCGGCCAGGCGAACCCGAACGCCCCGCGGTAGTAGTGGCTGGGATAGACCATCGGCAGGACCACGTCGGCGACGTTCACGAAGTCCTCCCACACTTGCCCGATCCCCAGGTCGCCCGTCGCCGATGCGGTCAGCCCGAAGATGTCGAACGTCACCGGCACGCCGAGCGGCTTCAGCCGGTCGCGGAGCAGCTCGATGTGCGCGCGCACCGCCTCGCGCTGCGTTTCGCCCGCGCGGCGCGCTGGGAAGATGGCCGTAGCCATGCGCTCGCGCGGCTCGTCGGGGAAGCGCACGTAGTCGAACTGCACCTCCTGGAACCCCAGCCGCACCGCTTCCTGGGCGAGGTGCGCCGCGTAGATCCACACCGAGTCGTTGTACGCGTCGACCCACGCGATGTCGATCCGGTCGCGCCACAGGCCGCCGGTCTCGCGGTCCTTGACCGACCAGCCGGGCTTCCCCTCCGCCAACAACGGATCCTTCGCGACGACGATGCGCGCGATCGGATAGATGCCGTGGGCGTCGAGGGTATCGAGCCGCGCGCGCACGTCCTTGGTGCGCACGCATTGGTTGGCGCCGATCTGCTGGGCGGTAGGCACCGCCGACGGGTAGAGGAGACACCCCGTGTCGTCCTTCACGTCGATCACGAACGCGTTGATCTCGGTTTCGTCGGCGAGCCGCACCAGCTGCCACAGCTTCTGCGAGCCGAACGCCCAGGCGTTGACGTACAGGCCTTTGATGGTCGCCGTGGGCGGGAGCAGCACCGACTCCTGCTGCACGTAGCGGATCTCGACGGGACGCAGGGACACCTTCACCTGGTCCGCGGCGGTGGTGGCAACGGGGCTGGCACCCTGCGCAAAAAGGCCGCGACTCGTGACGAGCGCGGCCAGCAAGAGGGCGCCTGCCTGCCGGACCACATTCATAGGGGGCTACACGATAGGAACGGACTCGAAATCCGACAAGCTCCTACATCACGTTACCGGGGGGTCAGTTGCAAGCTGTTGAACAGCAAGGGGTAAGTCGCGATGCTCTGGCCCCGGTACTGGGGCCGGAAGCCGAACAGCACCACGCGCCCGGCCCCGAGCTTGACCTCCACCAGGGCCGCCCGGCCCGCCACCCGTTCAGGATGCAACACCCACCCCGACAGGAGCACGCGCTCGGGGTCCGCAGGGTAGCGCCCGATCACCCGCACGGCGCTCGAGTCGAGCACTTCGAAGGCGGGGCCGCTCTCGTACCACGCCACGCTCTGCGACGGCATCCCGCGGGCCACCGGGTCGTCCGTGTCGAGCTCGAGTCGGAAGATCGAGCCGGGTGCGTAGAACTCGTCGTCCGCCGCGCCTTCGAGCACGTTACGCACCGGCAGCAGCAGCTGCTGCACGGCGAAGCGGCTCGCGTCGTTCAGGGCGACGAGCGTGCCCCCGTCGCTCACGAACTGGCGCACCGCCTTCACGCCCTCCGCACCCAGGCCGCCCGCGTAGGGGGGGGGATAGCGGCGCGACAGCCCCTCGAGCAACTCCTGCGGCGCCTGGTCGGGCAGCACGATCACGTCGAACCGGTCGCGCAGCTTCCCCGCGCGCACCACGGAGTCCACGACCGATACGTACGGCACCTTCCACGTGTCGAAGACCCAGCGCGTCCAGCCCTCGTCCATCGACGCCTCGTACGAGCGGTACAGGCCCACGTGCGGCGCGTCGGGTCCCGAGAAGCCGGGATACCCGGGGGTCGCGGCGGGGGGCTCGACCGGCGCCGACAGGCCGATCCGCAGGGAATCGCGCGCGGGCACGGCCGTGACGCCCATGAGCAGCGGCAGCGTGTTGGCGGTGACGTCGTACGGCGGCAGCGGCGGGCCGCCCGGGTAGAGCCGGAGATCGGGGTAGTGCTGGGGCTCGAGCAGGGTCTTCGCGAACGCGGCATAGGGTTGCCGCAGCACCACGATGTAGCTCCCCGCGGGGAACCGCTGGCTGCCGATCGCGACGGGATGCAGCGTGGTGCGGACCTCCACCTGGCCGCGGTGCAGGATTCCGAGCAGCGTGGCGAGGCCGATCGTGTCCTGGTGCTGGCGCGGGATCACGTAGGCGTACGGCCAGCCCTTCCAGCCACGCACCGCGCGCCATTCGACCGTCAGGAAGTTCGCGAGCCAGTGGCTGCGATAGCGCGCCGCGTTCTCCAGCAGGGCGTACGCGCCGTCGGCCTGATAGCTCACGATGTCGCGCAGCGTCCAGCGGCCGCCCGGCCAGGGGTTCGTGAAGTTCCAGGAGCGCTGGCGCGGGTCGAAGCCGCGCGCCCGCGTGGCGAGCTGGTCGAACGGGATCTCGACCGGCGACGCGAGGTTGGCGCTCGCGGCCTCGGACAGGATGCGCACGCCGCCGTGGTAGTGCTGGTATGCGCGCGCCGGCGTCCAGGCGTCGTAGACCGCGTTGATGGCGATCCCGGTCTTCCCCTCGCCCGCGAGCTGCCACGCCATCGCCGTCCCGAGGGCGTTCACGCCGTCCACGAGCAGCGGGTCCACGTTGGGCTCGATCGGATCGAGGTAGGGGGGGAGGAACAGCCGTGAGCCGTCGCTCTCCTGCTGGTGGATGTCGTGCACGATTTGCGGGTGCCACACGTTGTGGAGCGAGTCCACGACGAGCTGCGTCTCGACCTGGGTGAAGGCGTACCAGTCGCGGTTGTCGTCGTGTCCGACGTAGTGATGGTACAGTTCGGGCGGATCGCTTCCCTCGGCCGCCGTGCCGAGGGTGCGGTTGTACCATCGGGCGACGATGGTCACGCCGTCGGGGTTGAGCGACGGGACCAGCCACAGCACCACGTCGTCGAGGATCGCGCGGGTCGCGGCGCTCGTGTCGCTCGCGAGCCGATACGCGAGCACGGCCGGGGTGAAGTGCCCGCCGACCTCGTTCGAATGGACCCCGGACGTGATGAGCACGACGGTCTTGCCGTCGCGCAGCGCCTCCTGTGTGTCGCGGGTGCCCTGGAGGGTACGGGGGTCGGCGAGCTTCGCGTTGAGCTGCCGGTAGCGGTCGAGGCGCCGGAGGTTGCGCGGGCTGGAGATGACGAGGGCCACGAGCGGCGCGCCGAGCGTCGAATGCCCGAGCTCGCGATAGTCCACGCGGTCGCTCGCGGCGGCCAGCGCCTGGTAGTAGCGCAGCAGGGTGGGCCAGTCGGCGAGCCTCCGGTCCTCGCCGGGCTCGAAGCCCAGCACCGAGCGGGGCGTCGGAATGCGCGTCGCCGGGGCGGGGGGGGGCGCGACGGACGGGCGTGCGCGCCGGGGCTGCTGCGCTCCGGCGGGCGCCGCGGCGACGATCCCCGCCGCGAGCAGCGACACAAGCGCGCGAGGCGCCACGCGGCCTATTTCAGCGCGCCCGCGGCGGGCGGGCTATCCCCGCTGCCGAGCCAATGGGCGAACCACGTGCGGATGCGCCCCAGGCGGTCGACCAGCAGCCACGGCGGCCCCGTGCGCGACAGCCCGTGGAACGACCGCGGGTAGCGCACGAACTCCGACGGAATCCCCCGTTTGCGGAGCATCACGAACAGCTGCTCCGCGTCGGTGATCGGCGTGCGGCGGTCGTCGTCGCTGTGCACGATCAACAACGGCGTGCGTACGCGCCCGGCGTGGCTCATCGGCGAGAGCGCGCGGTACAGCGAGTCCGCCTGCCACGGCGTCCCGGAGAACTCGTAGTCGGTGAGCCCCTGCGCGTCGGACGACCCGTACCACGAGAACCAGTCGTAGATCGACCGATCGGTCTCCGCGGCCGCGAAGCGGTCGGTGTGCCCGACGATCCAGTTGGTCATGAACCCGCCGTACGAGCCGCCCGCGACGCCGAGCCGCGTGGTGTCCACGCCGCCCCGGCCGCGCGCGATCGCGACGTCCACCGCCTGCATCAGGTCCGCGTAGTCCTCCATCCCCCAGCGCCCGCGGGTGGCGAAGGTGAACGCGTGCCCGTACCCGGTCGAGCCGCGCGGATTCACGAGCAGGACCCAGTAGCCCTGCCCGGCGAGCATCTGGAACTCCGGAAAAAAGACGTTGCCGTAGTTCCAGTGCGGGCCGCCGTGGATGTAGAGGATCAGCGGGTAGCTCCCGCCGGGGCGGTAGCCGTGGGGACGCATGAGCCACGCCTCGATCTTGAGGCCCCCGGTGCCGGTGAACCAGAAGGTGTCCGCCGGGATCGTCACGAGCTCGGCGACGAGCGAGTCGTTGAACGACGTGAGCCGCCGGTCCTTGCGCGCGCCCCCGGTGGCGAGCGGCGCGACGTACAGCTCGGGCGGGAGCGTGACGTCGCTCGCCGTGTAGACCAGCGTGCGGCCGTCCCGGCTCAGTGCGAAGCCGCCGAGCTGGCGCTCGCCGGCCGTGACCTGCCGCACCGCGCCGCCCGCCGTCGGGACCGCGAACAGGTGGACGTTGCCGCGCGTTTCGGCCGCGAAATAGAGCGTCCGGCCGTCCGGGGCCCAGAAGGGACCCTCCGGGTCCAGATCCCAAGCGGTGGTGAGATTCAGCACGGGGCCCCCCGCGGCAGGGACGACGCACACGTCGTTCTCCTCGCCCCGTCCCTTCGAGCAGACGAACGCGATGGACTTGCCGTCCGGCGACCAGCTGGGATCGTGGTTCTCCGCGTACGGCGTCGCGATCCGACGCACGACGCTATCCGCCAGGGTCAGCACGTACAGCTGCGGGCGCACCTCGTCCCGCACTTCCCGGGTCTCGGTCGAGTCCTGCACGAACACGACTGCCCGCCCGTCCGGGGACCAGTCCGGGTCGTTCTGGCTCAAGTCGCCGCCGGTGAGCGGCTTCGGGTCGCTTCCCCCGATCGGCACGAGGTAGAGGTGGCGCGGTCGCCGGGTCTCGCGCGGCGGGACGAGGCCGCGGTCGTCCTCGACGAAGGGCAGCGAGGTGTACACGCGGCCGTCGAAACGTTTCGGGTCGGGCCCGCGGGTGATCGCGAGCGGCGAGACACGGGTGCGCCACGGCTGCTGCTTGAGGCTGTCGGGCTCCGGGCCGCGCCAGCCGTAGAGCAGCCATTTCCCGTCGGGCGAAAACCGCGGCAGCGAGTGCAGGCCGCGGATCTGAAACGCCTCGCCCCCGGGCGCCCCGGTGCGCAGGAACCAGACGTCGTCGTCGAAGCCCTCGCGCTTGCTCGAGAAGGCGAGCAGCGCCCCGTCGGGCGACCAGACGGGGCTCGACGCCTCCGCTGCCGGGCTCGTGTACCGGAACGCCGGGGCGGAGCCGTCCGTCGGCGCCATCCAGATCTCGGTGTGCCGCCGGTCCTTGTCCTCCACCACCGTCGTCACCGTGAAGGCGACGCGCCGGCCTTCGGGCGCGAGGCGCGGCTCGCCTATCGCGCTCAGGCGGTAGTAGTCGGTCGCCTGGAAGGGGTGGGGGGACGTCTGGGCGGTCAGGCGGTCGGGCGGACGGGCGGCCAGGACGGCCATCGCGACGAACAGCAGGCGGCGTACGGTCATAGACGGCTCGTGGTCCATCGGGGGCACGAAAAATACCGAGCCCGCCCGCCTAACGCGACGGGCGGCCGGGCGGCGCCAACCATCCGCCCGACCGCCTGTCCGCCGCCGTCAGGGAAGTTTGTGCAGCTCCACCCTGCGGTTCAGCGCCCGCCCCTCGGGCGTCGCGTTGGGCGCGATGTATCCCGTGGCGCCGAAGCCACGGGCGAGCATCCGAACCGGCGACACGCCCTTGCGCGCCAGGTACGCGCGCACCGCCGCGGCGCGTGCCTGCGACAGCCGCAGGTTGCCGAACCGCGTGCCGGTGCTGTCGGTGTACCCCGCGATCTCGATCCGGATGTCAGGATTCGCGAGCAGCGAGGCCGCGACGGCGTCGAGCACGGTGTAGGAGTCGCGAGTGAGGGCCGACCTGCCGCTCTGGAAGTTGACGCCGCGCAGGATCAGCGTCGGGCGCGGCGGCGCGCCCGGCGTCGCCGCCCGCAGGGACTCGGGCGCGAACAGGATGAGACACCCGTTCGCGTCCACCGGGGCTCCAGGCGGCGCGGGCGGGCACTTGCGCGGCACGACCGCCGCCGGGGGAGCCGGCGGGGGCGCGGCCTGGACCTGCTCCACCGGCAGCGGACAGCCGGTCGCGTCCACCTTCGTCCCGGGCGGCGTGTTGGGGCACTTGTCGATGCCGTCCGGCACGCCGTCGATGTCGGTGTCCAGCGGGCAGCCGTTCGCGTCCACCGTGGCCCCGGTCGGTGTGTCGGGGCACTTGTCGAGCCCGTCGGCGACGCCGTCGCCGTCCGCGTCTGCCGGGGGGGGGCACCCTTTCACATCCACTGCGGCGCCGGCGGGAGTGTTGGGGCATTGATCCACGCCGTCGGGGACGCCGTCGCCGTCCGAGTCGATCGGGCAGCCCTTCGGGTCGACGTGCACGCCGGCGGGCGTATCCGGGCACTGGTCGATCCCGTCCGGCACCCCGTCGGCGTCGGCGTCGGCCGGGCAGCCGGCCGCGTCGACGTGCACGCCGGCGGGCGTGTCCGGGCACTTGTCGAGCCCATCGGGGACGCCGTCGCCGTCGGAATCGAGCGGGCAGCCGCGCTGGTCGACGGTGGCGCCCGGCGGCGTGTTGGGGCAGGCGTCCTTGTTGTCGGGCACGCCGTCCTTGTCCGCGTCGCCCGGCGCGCCCGGCGCGCCACCCAGATGGAAGACCGACAGGCCCGCCATCCCCACGTAGTGCGTCGCCGTCTTGGGTCCGAACGTCGCCTGCGTGCTCGGCGAGTAGATCGCGCGGCCCTCGACGCGCACCGCGATGCGATTCGTGAGAAACAGGCGCACGCCGGCGCCGCCGTGCGCGGCGTTGTCGGTGAAGCTGTAGGGCGCCCGGGTTCCGAAGTCGAGGAGCGAGTAGCCGCCGAGCGCGTACAGCATCAGGCGGCTCGCGTGCACGACGTTGAACACCAGCGACGCGCTGGCGATCAGCGGTTGGAGGGTGGTCGGTGTGCCGCCGGGCGAGACCGTGTACTCGGGCTGGAACAGGATGTCGCCCTCGATGCCCACGACGTTGCCGAGCAGGTAGCCGAGGCGAGCGCCGCCGCCCAGCTTGTTGGCGAGCCCGAACGCATCGTCGTAGCGCGTGTAGGAGCCGAACGCGCCGACCTCGAACTGACCGGCGTGCTGCGCGGCGAGTTGTCCCCCGTGCATCGCGAGCCAGGCCACCAGCACCCCCAACCGTCTCATGCGAGCTCCTACGGTAATTGGTGCAGCTCCACGCGGCGGTTCTGGGCCCGACCCTCCCGCGTGGTGTTCGGCGCGATCGGATTGGCCGCGCCGTACCCTTTCGCGACCATGCGGCCCGGGTCGACGCCCTTGCTCGCCAGGTAGGCCCGTACGGCCGTCGCCCGCGCCTGCGAGAGCCGGAGGTTCGTCGCCGAGGAGCCGGTGTTGTCCGTGTAGCCCGCGATCTCGATCCGGATGTCCGGGTTCGCGATGAGTGACTGCGCGACGATGTCGAGCACCGTGAAGGACTCGGGCTTGAGGGCGGACTTCCCGGTCTCGAACGTCACACCGCGCAGAATCACCGGTGTGCGCTCGGGCGTAAACAGGATCGGACATCCGACGGCGTCCACGCGAGTGTCGGGAGCCGTGCCGGGACACTTGTCCTTGGTGTCGTCCACGCCGTCGCCGTCGGCGTCCCTGAAGCGCTGGCACCCGACGTCGTCCACTTCCATGCCCGGCGACGTGTTGGGACACTTGTCCAGCCCGTCGGGCACGCCGTCCTTGTCCGAGTCGAGGGGACATCCCGCGGCGTCGACGGTCGCTCCCGCCGGGGTGTTCGGGCACTGGTCGATCCCGTCCGCGACGTGGTCGCCGTCCGCGTCCGCGGGGCAGCCCTTGGCATCGACGTGTGCTCCGGCCGGCGTGTTGACGCACTGGTCGAGCCCGTCATAGACGCCATCCGAGTCCGAGTCGGCCGGGCACCCCGCCGCGTTCACCGTCGCGCCCGTCGGCGTGCCGGCGCACTGGTCGAGGCCGTCGGGCACGCCGTCGCGGTCGGAGTCGAGCGGACAGCCGGTGGCGTCGACCCTCGCACTCGTCGGGGTGTTCGGGCAGACGTCCCGCTTGTCGGGGACGCCGTCACGATCCGCATCCGGCGGCCGCCCGCCTCCGGCGAAGAGCGACAGGCCGACCGAGCCGACGACGTGACCGGCCCAGTCTCCGCCCGCGAACCCGGTGTTGGGGGCGTAGATGGCGCGCACCTCGAAGCGCAGCGCGGCGCCGCCCCCGAGGAACACGCGGTCGCCCAGCGCCCCGTGCACGGCGTTGTCGGTGAAGAGGTACGACGGGTTCTTCTCGAAGTCGAGCCGCGAGTAGCCGCCGAGGATGTAGAAGAGGTTGTTCTCGCTCCCGAAGTTGAGCACCAGGCTCGCGCTGCCGATCGCCAGGGTGGGGGATGCGGTGCCCGATTTCGGGCTCGGGCTCTGGTAGCCGCCCTCGATCTCCGCGCTGACGACATCGCCGAAGAAGTAGCCGAGGCGAGCGCCGCCGCCGGCCTGGTTGTCGAGGTTGAAGACCCGGTCGTACCGGGTGAACGATCCGAAGGCTCCGAGCTCGAACTGGTGTGCGTGCTGCGCGGCGAGACCCGAGGCCCCACCGGTCAGCACCAGTCCCACGATGACGAGCGTCCGCATGGAGCGACTCCTCCCCCGAGGGCGTGGCACTACGGTAATAACGCGGTCGCCCATTAGAAACCCCAGACGCCCGCTTTCCTCTGTCCCGTGCTCAAGTCGATGCCGCCGAGTACCAGCCCGCGACGCGATCCGTCGGCCTCGCGCCACGTGACGCCGCTCGGCCCGACGAGGATACCGCCGTTGTTCGGCGGGTCGGCGATCCTGCTCGTCCCCACCGGTCCGGCGAACGGACCGAGCGAGTTGCCTGCCACGGCCGCGGCGATGGTTTCGGCGCTGTTCGTCTCGGCGCCGGCGTACATCCCGCCCACGAGCAGGATGACGTCGCCGAGATCGAGCGTCGCGAACTGCGACCGGCCCGCGGGGAGCAGCGCCGTCTCCGGCGCCCACGCGCCCGTGAAGAACCCCGAGAGGAGGCTCACGGCGGCGGTGTCGCTCGACGCGAGCCGCGGCAGCGCGGGATCGAGCCCGCCGCCCGGCGGGACGCTGTCGGCCAGGCCGCCGAACGCCACCGCGCGGGCGTCGAGCACGACACCGCCGCCGTACGCGCGCGGCGCGGGAAGCGACGGCTGGACGTACCAGCCGTCGATGTGCCCATCGAGCCCGATCCGCCCCACGAACACATCCTGCTGCGGACGCCCGAGGGAGTCCGTGCCCCCGATCACGTAAATGCGGCCCCGCCGTACGACCGCGATTGCGCCGGCGAGCGGCGCGGGCAGCTGCTCGAGGGGCGTGAAGCGCGCCACGACGCTGTCGGCGGTGATGTCGGCGGCCAGGACGGAGGCCTGCGCCCGCCCAGCGGAACCGACGCCCCCGATCACGTACAGCGCCGCGCCCGGGAACCGCGAGTTGTACCGTGTGGCGATCGCGGCGGCCGCGAACGCCCGCGGGAGGGGGAGGACGCGCGAGGTGAAGTCGGTCGCGTCGCGCTGGCGCACCCAGGCGCCGACCGCTCCCTCCGGCTGAGCGCGCGCCAGGTACACGCCGCTGTCCGGCACGAGCGCGCCGCTTGCCTGCTCGGCGCCGCCCGCCGCATATAGCGTCGTCGCGAGGCCGTTCCCGGAGGGGATCTCCAACGCCGCCAGCGCGACACCGACCGGCGCCTGTGGGAAAGAGCCACGCGACCTCCAGGCCAGCGCGGCGGTGTCGAACACGACGTGCGGCAGGACGTGGACGGTCGCGGTGAGCCGCCGCCCGGCGGCGGTGGTGACGGCGAGCGTCCCCGCTCCCGCCGCCGCGGCGTCCGGGACCGCGGTGCGGATGGCGAGATCGCTCCAATCGGCGGGCGCGGCGACGGGCGCCGCCACCTCGCCGCCACCGGTGCGAGCGAACGTGACGGTGCCGGCGCCCTGGGTCGCGCCGAAGCCCAGGCCCTCGATCACCACGGCCTGGCCGCGCACGAGGATCGGCGCGAGCGCGCCGTCGACGTAGTCGATCCTCGGCGACGCGAGCCCCGGCCCGGCCGTTTCGCCGCACGCTAGCAACGCGGCGGCGAGCACGGGCGCGAGCCTACTGCCGGCCGTTCTCACCCCGCACGAACCGCACGGCCCTGGCGAGACTGTCGGCGAGCGACGCGAGCTCCGTGGCGCCGCGGGCGAGCCCTTCGATGGCCTTGCGCTGCTCCGCCGCGGCGGTCGCGACAGCTTCCGCTTCCTGCGTCGATGCCTGGGCGCCGCTCTTCGCCTGGCCGAGCGCCTGGCCGATCTTCGCGGCCTGGTCCGCGATCCCGCGGGCGAGGTCCGCCACGCGCTTGCCCGCACGGGCGGTGCCCGACGCGCTTTGCGCGATGCGGCTCAGGTCTTCGAGCCACTCCGCCGAACCCTGCGTCACCTCCGCCAGGTCGGAGCGGATGCCTTCGAGAAACTGTACCGCGCGGTCGAGCGCGCGGCGCGTTTCCTGGGCGGACTTCCCAACGTTGCGCGCTTCGCGTCCGCTCTCCTCGGCGAGCTTGTGGACCTCGTCGGCGACCACCGCGAAGCCGCGGCCGTGGACGCCCGCGCGCGCCGCCTCGATCGTGGCGTTGAGGGCGAGCAGGTTGGTCTGGTTCGCGACGAAGCCGATCGTCTCCGAAAACTTCTCGACCTGCTCGGCGACGTCGCGCAGCCGGCGGACCTCGCGCGCGCTCTCCTCGGCGGTCGCCCCCAGGTCGGTGAGGCGCCGAGCGGCCGTCTGGGTCGCGAGGCGAACCTTGTCGGTGGTCTTCTCCATCTGGGCCCCGGCGTCGCGTGTCGCGTCGCCGGCCGCGGCCACTTCTCCGGCCTGCTGCCTGAGCTGGTCCCATTGGCGCTCCACCGCTCCCACGAGGCCCGCGGCCTGCGCGGCGCCCTGGTTCGCGCGCCGGGCTGCGGCGGCGACCTCCTCGCTCGAGGCGTGGATCTCCTGCGTGGTGGCGGTGAGCGTCTCGATGTAGGCGCTGGTGCGCTCGGAGGCGCCGACCACCGGCTGCACCGATCCCTCGATTGCCAGCATCAAGGCGAGCTGCGGCCCGAGCAGCGCGAGCATGTCGCCGTCGGCGTCGCGGTACATCGCCGGGTCGGAATGGCGCACGCTCCACAAGCCCACCAGCTGGCCCGCGTGATACAGCGGCACCAGCACCTCCGAGCCGGGATTCTCCCGGCCCGGCACCACGACCTGCCCCGGCGCGAGCGCGCGGGCGACCACGGGGTGCCGCAGCCGGATCGCCTCGCCGGTGAGCCCGGCGTTCGCGTCGAACCGGAAGACGGGCTGCCCGCCCGCCGGTCCCGATCCCCCGTCAGCTGCCGTGTCCGCGACCAGCTCCATTTCGTTCGTGCGGGCGTCGTAGCGCGCGAATCCCATCTGCTCCCAGGGGACGAGCCGGCGGGCCAGCGCCTGAATGCGGGGAAAACTCTTGGCGAGGCTGATGCTGCCGGCGATCGCCTGCGACAGACCCTGGATCAGGGCGAGCTCGTCCGCACGCACCGCGCGGCCGATCACCGACCAGCTGACCCAGGTCGCGCCCGCCAGCCCCCCGCCCAGCATCGCTGCCACACCGCTTTCCAAGCCGGCGTGGGCGAGCTGCAGCCACAGCAGCGCCAGCCCTGCCGAGACCCCGTAGACGGTCGCCTCCCAGCGCGCCGTGAGTTGCGCGTCGACCCACGCGAGGGAGCGGCCGAGGGCCAGTTCGAGATAGAACGTCGCGTTGACGATGACGGGCAGCACTGCGAGGAACAGCGCGAGCGCCCCGAGATTCGCCAGCGTCAGCGCCGCCGGCCCGGTGCCGCCGCCCAGCTGCTCGTACATGAGGCCCGCTACGGCAGTCCCCGTAGCGAGATGCGCCGCGTTCCCGCGGGCCGCGCCCGCCGGGACACGGCGCAGCACAAGGTCACCGGCGAGCATCGCGAGCGGCGCAGCGACCACGGCGAACGGCCACCCGCGGTCGAGCACGGCGAAAGCCGTGACGCCGAGGATATACGAGGAGAAACCGTTGCCGGGGAGGGGGATGCCGTAGCGTCGCGTCAGCGCCCCGATCACGACGAGCGCCGCGACCTCCTGCGCGAGCTCCGCGTCGACCGGCGCCCGTCCGGAGGCGTACACGGCGACCGCTCCGACGATCGCGGCCACGGCGCCCAGCGACACGAGCGCCCGCACCAGCACGCCCGGCCACGCCCTGAGGCGGGAGAGGAAACTCATGCGGATGCCGCGCAAACTCGGCCCCTTGGCGCGGCGTGTCAAGCACGACTATCGTTTACCGCATGCGCGTCACGATCGAATACTGCGTCGTCTGAAACTACGAGCCCCGGGCCGCCGGTCTGGCGGCCGAAATCCGGAAGACCTATCCCCACGCCGACGTGAAGTTGATCCAGTCGTCGGGTGGCGCGTTCGAAGTCGAGGTCGACGGGCGCCGGATCTTCTCGAAGAAGACCCTCGGCCGCCACGCCGAGCCGGGGGAGGTGCTCCGGCTGATCCAGCAACACGCGCCGCCGTCGAGTTGAAGATGTGACCGCCGCGGGTGACACTCCCGCCCCGCCCACGCTTCCCGCTCCGCACCCCTAAGTGCCGCCGCCGCTGGCCGTTATCCAGCAGTCCCCGGTGGTGGCACGGCACTTTCAAGGAGCACGGCGCCGGAGGTGACCCATGAAACGCATCGTCCTGGCAGTCGGATTGACGCTCGCGCTCGCGGTGGCTCCCGTTAGGGCGCAGACGCGCGTGAGCGTCGCGGTCGGCTTCGGCGTCCCGCGCCCGTACGTGTCGGGCCTGGTCGTCGTCGGCCGGCCGTTTGTGTACTATCCCGCGCCCGCGCTGGTCGTGGTACGCGCGCGGCGGCCGCACTTCCACCGCCGGTCCCTGGTCGTGGTGCGGCGCGTCTACGTCGTGCGGCCCCACCACCGGCACCACTACGGCTACGACGACGTTGATTACTGAAGACCCCGTCGCCCGTACCGCCGGAGTGCTGCGTGTAGGAAGGTTCCGGATGCGGCGACTGACGCCCTAGGCAGGGCCGCAGGTACGGTCGCGAAGCGGGAGGCGCGCACGCACGCCTCCCGCTTTCTTTTCCCCGCACCTACTTCGCGGCCGCGTCGGCCGGCTTCCGCCGGAACAGCTTGCGCAGAAAGGCCGCGGCCCCAACCAGCGCGACGATGACGAGCTTCTTGAGGGCGACCAGCGCGCCGAGCAGCACCTTGAACAAGCCGGCCTTCGCGGCGAGCCCGCCCGCGACCAGCGCCGCAATCCCGTACTCGGCGACCTTGTCGTTCCCGGGCACGAAGTCGGCGTAGCGGTGCCCGTCGTTGAACTCCACGGCGCCGATCACCTGCGCCATGTCGCGCTTCACCGGGTCGATCCGGTCCATCGAGGCGACGGCGTTGAGCACCAGCACGCCGCGCCGCCCGAGCACGCGGATGTTGTAGTTGAGCGTGTGGGCGGAGTCGTCGCTGAACTCGAGCTCCTTGGCCCAGTAGAGCTTGTGGGCGGCGCTGTCGTAGCGCGGCGGCTCCGCCCACCCGACGAGCTCCACCGTGGGGTACCCCGCTTTGGCGCGCGCGTCGTTCGATTGCCGGGTGGCCTTCTGCATCTTCTTGAGGAGATCGCCGTAGTCGATCTGCGCCGCGTCGTCGTCCTTGACGTAGCCGTCCTCGTCGTAGCTGATGATGATCCCCCACCCCTCATGCGTGAACAGGCCGACACCCGCGGGCACGAGCATGCCGAGGGCCTCGCTGCCGGGCGGGTTACCCCACGCCTGGAGCACGAGCTCGGTCTGCTGGGCGTCGAGATAGCGGAACGCCGCCGGCAAGTCGAGCGTCGCGAGGCCGCCCCGCACGGTCACCCGTCCGGTCTGGTAGCGGAGCTGCGCCTCGAGCTGCTTGGGGGTCAGCTTGTCGGGGGTTTTCTCGAGCTTCTGAGCCGGCGCCGCGGCCGGGGGGAGCAGGGCGAGCGCCAGCAGGCACGCCAGGGAGCGGGACAGCATTCCCACACCTCCTCGGAAGAGGGGATCGGGCGACTGGGGCGCAGCGCCTAATCTATATTGCGACCGTGCGAATTTCCCGCGACCACTTTCTCCCACCCGATCCCCGCGCCTTTCTCGCCGCCGAGCCCCCCACCGGCCGGGTGATCGTGATCGCCCCCACCCGCGCCGCGTGCGAGACGATCGAGCTGGCGATGGGGCTGCACATCGACACCCTGCTGGCGCGCGAGCACGGGGAGGACATCCAGCGCCTGGCGGCCTCGGGGCGTGGCTTCGGGATCGTGGCCGGCACCGGGACGGGAAAGACGCTCGCGATCCGGCCGATCGCCGAAACGATCCTCCGGGCGCCGCTCAAGGTCGGGGTCGTGAACCGGGAGCGGGAGGCCACCCCCGAGACGCCGACGTGGAACGTCGTGATCGTGACGACGGGGATCGCGCGCCGCTGGTTCGAGGACGGGCTCATCACCGAGCGCGACACCCTGATCGTGGACGAGATCCACCAGACGTCGGCGGAGCTGGAGCTGTGCCTCGCCCTCGGCAAGCGGGCGCGCTGCCGCTTCATCTGGCTCTCGGCCACCGTCGACCCGACGTTCTACGCGCGCTACCTCGATTCGGTCGAAGTGCTCGAGACGAAAGCCTTCGACCCGGCGAAGGCCGCCGACGTGCGGGTCCTCCCCGAGCAGCCTCTCGAGTTCCTGAACGACCGCTTCATCAAGCGGGTGATGCGCGAGCGGCGGGGCGTGGGCGTGTTCGTGCCGACGCGTGCCGAGGTGGAGCAGATCGCCCGCGAGCTGGGCGACCGCTGGCAGGCGCTGCCGACGGCGTTCTATCACGGCGGCGAGCCGATCCGCGTGATCCGCCCCTTCCTCGACGGGCTCGTGAAGCGGCCGTTCCTGCTCGCCATGACGGCGGCGGGCCAGTCCGCGCTCAACATCCGCGGGCTCGACACGGTCGTGATCTACGACGCGCGCTACGCCAACGTGGTGGAGCGGGGCCGCAACGTGCTGACCCGGCTGTACCTCGGCGCCAACGAGATCCTCCAGATGGCGGGACGCGTGCACGGTCGGGTGGAGGGCGGCGAGGTGTACGTCCTGAGCGATCGGGACCTCGTCTTCGAGGAGCTGCGACCCACCGGCCCGGAGTTCCAGCTCGCGGGCGACGCCGAGCGCGTGGCGATTACGTGCGCCGCGCTCGGCGTGGACGCGGGCGAGCTCGACCTCCCGGTGCCGCTCGACCGCCGGGCCTACCGCGACGCCGTCCAGCTCCTCACTGAGCGCGGCCTCATCGAGCACGGCCGGCTCACCCCCTACGGCCGCGAGGTCGAAGCGATGCCGGTGGAGCGGCCGTGGGGCGAGCTCTTGTACCACGCCGACCCGGAGCTCATCCCCATGGTGGCCGTGGCGGCGAACATCGAGTCGCTCCACCGCATGACGCGCGAGGAACGGGACCTGCGGGGATTGATCGTGGCGGGGAGTGATCATCTCACGGCGTACAACGTGTACGCCGAGGCGGTGAACAAGCACGGCTACCTGGGCGAGGTGTACGGCCTGCCGCGGCACCTGTTCCGCGAGAGCGTGGACCGCTGGGCGGAAAGCCGCGGCGTCCTCGTGAAGGCGATCGAAGACGTGGCGCTCGGCACGGCGTCGGTGTATCGCCAGCTCGAGCTGCCGTTGCCCGAGCGCCTGCCGTATGCGGGCGAGAAGACGCTCGCGGCGTTCGCGGACCTCGTGGCCAAGATCATGCCGTTCGACCTGGTGATCGACGAGGAAACGGCGGACGGCCGCGAGGCCCGCGTGAGCCGCGGATCGGTGGCGGGGAGCTGGGGGGCGATCGCCGGCACCCTGCGGTACTTCGCCGACCGCTTCGGCGTGCCGCGCGCGAGCATCGAGGGCACGCAACTGCCCGAGCGCGCCATCCGCCGCTACGCGCGGCGCGGGGCGCCGACGGTCGTGTTCGAGCGCCAGCGGCGCCGCGAGGGGCTGATGGTGGTCCGCACCGTCACGTACTTCGGCTTCGTACTGGAGCGCGACGTCGAGCCGCTGCCCAAGCCGTTTCCCGCCGAGCTCGCCGGGGCCGCGCGCGCCGCCCTGGTCGACGCGCTGCTCGCGGGGGCGACGCCCCACCCCGATCAGGCCCGCGTGCGACGCGCGCTCGAGCGCTTCGGGTTCTATTGGCGCCGTTCGGGCGGCGGGCTCGAGCAGGCGGCGACCGAGCGTGTGGCCGCCCGACTCGCGGCGCAGCTCGAGCATGTCGGGTCGTGGGAAGAGTTCCTCGGCACCCGGCTCACCCTCGACGTCGACCAGGCGATTCCCGAGACGGAGCGCCGCGCGCTTGAGGCCCTCCCTGCGTCGGCCCACCTGTACGGCGACCGGGTGCCGGTCGAGTACGAAGTGGAGCAGGGCATGGGCGTGGTGCGTCTGCGCCTCAAGGAGGGCCAGGCACGCAGGCTCCAGGCCGGAGACCTACCGGCATTCGACCGCCCCGTGCGCTTCATCGTGGTGCGCGGGAAGCGCGAGGCGGTGCGGTCCGAGTCTGTGGAGGACCTGCGGCGCCAGCTGAGCGGCCTCACGCACTCCGAGCGGACCCGGCTGGCGAGGCGGGGGGGGCGGGGGGGACGGGGAGGGCGGGGTCGCCGGCGCTAGGCGGACCTTTGAGGGGCCTTTGTGGTTAGAGTCTTGTAGCCCGGGCGGGCGCGCGCTGTGACGTTGCAGCTCGGCGCGGGTCATCTTTGTATGACGGCGATGCCGTCTGAAACTCAGACTCGGAACCAACGACCTATGCAAGCGCGGATGACAGCCAGAGACAAGGCCCCCAGTTCCCCACCTTCCTTCGCCTTCACGCCGCTCGGTCAGGCGGTGATGGAGACCTTCGGCGAAGGTCTCGTGATCTTCGATGCCTACGGCCGCATGGTGTACGCCAATCAGCGGGCTCGCCGCGTGCTCGACGCGCTCGAGCGCAACGGCGGCGGGCAGCTCGGTCCCGGCCTGCGGGAGAAGCTGCTCGCGTTCGGCGCGCGGGCACAACCCCTGAAACAGGGGTCCGCCGAGCTGGGCGAGGCGGTGTTCCTGCCGGACGGCGACCAGGGGCGGACGCTGGCCGAGCGTGAACGGCAGGCGATTCTGGACACGCTCGAGATCACGCACGGCAAGCTGGCCGAGACGGCGCGCCGTCTCGGGATCAGCCGCACCACATTGTGGCGGCGGCTGCGCGCGTACGGCCTGCGGCCGAACGGGCAGGGAGGGCACGGGGCGCCGAGCCGCGGTTAGCGTCGCGGTCGGCCCTTCCTGGCGGCGCCGTTTCGCGCCGCCTAGCTTCCCGCTCGGGTCAGATGCGCGGGAAGTCATGCCGGCGAAGCCCTACATCATCGAGGAATACGTCCGCTGGTCCGACGTGGACTTCGCGGGCATCATTTTTTACGGCTCGTACGTCCGGTTCTTCGAGATCGCGGAGACGGAGCTGTTCCGGGCGTGCGGGCTGGCGTACGCGCAGGTGTTCGATCGCTACGACATCTTTCTGCCACGGAAGGTCGTCCACAGCGAGTTCTACTGGCCGGCGCGGCTCGACGACCGGTTGCGCGTCGCGACGTACGTGGGGCGGGTCGGGACCAAGTCGATGACGCTGAACTTCGACGTGCTGCGCGACGACACGACCTCGCTCGGCGCCGCGGGGTGGATGGTGCTGGTGTGCGTGGACCGCGAGCGGCTCAGGCCGCGGCCCCTGCCCTCCGGGCTGGTCGCGGCGCTCGGCCCGCACACGCTGTCCACCGAAGCCGCGCGCGCGTCCCTCGGCGTCGTGCCCCCGCCCTCTCCCTGACGCTCCGGCCGCTCGCTCTGCTCGCGCTCGCGGCGGCATGCGGCCGCTCGCCGGAGCCGTCGGCGCGGCTCCGCGCGCGCGTCACCCGGCCCCCTCCCTCCAAGGACACTCTACGGTTCGACGCTCCGGCGAGCGCGCACCGGTGCGGCGCTCCGGGTCCCGCCGGGCTCGTGCTCCAGGGCGCGCGCGGCGGGAACGGCGTCCTCGTATGGCTGCGTTTCGCCGATTCGCTCGCGCCGGGCGAATGGCCGCTGCTGCAGCGGGCCGACACGGCAGCGCGGCGGGGCGCCGTGGCGGGCGTGCGCTTCATGGTGGGCGACATCGCGCACGGGGCCCCGCTCGACAGCGGCGGCGTGTCGGTGACCCGCGCGAGCCCGGTGCTCTCGGTCCGGGTGCAGGGCTCGGGGCGGGACGTCGTGGGCGCGGAGTGGGTCGCCGTGGACGCGTCGTTCGAGGCGGTTCCGCTCGGGGCCGGCAGCGTGTCCTGCGTGGCGAGGCCGTGACCGTCATCCTGCGCGTACGCCGCGACGGGCGATTAGATTGACCTGGTGGAGCAAACCTATTTCCGTCGCGGCTTCGGGCTCCGGGAGCACATCGAGGGCGCGCTCGCGGCCGACTATCACAGCCGGGTGGTGGACCGGATCCGCGAACAGGGGTACACGCTCACGGTCGGCGAGCTGACGTTCCGGCTGGCGCGCGAGTTCGGCTTTTGTTACGGGGTGGACCGCGCCGTCGAGTACGCCTACGAGACCCGCACCAAGTTCCCCGACAAGCGGATCTTCCTGGTCGGCGAGATCATCCACAATCCCCACGTCAACACCAAGCTCCAGGCCATGGGCGTGCGGTTCCTGCATCGCCCCGACGGCGGAGAATTCGACTTCGGCGAGGTCGCACCCGAGGACGTCGTGCTGCTCCCCGCGTTCGGCGTCCCGGTCAAGGACTTCGAGCGGCTGCGGGCCGCGGGGTGCGTGCTGGTGGACACGACCTGCGGGTCGGTGCTGAACGTGTGGAAGCGGGTCGAGTCCTACGCGAAGGACGGCTTCACGGCGATCATCCACGGCAAGTCTTATCACGAGGAGACGAAGGCGACGTCGAGCCAGGTCACGAAGTATCCCGGCGGGCACTATCTCGTGGTGCGTGACATGGCCGAGGCGCGCGAGGTGTGCC
>DASWDP010000137.1:0-1553 GCA_036395195.1 Gemmatimonadales bacterium
CGCCCCTTCCGCGCCCGCGGGTCGGGCACCCCCTCCAGGTCCAGCTCCGGCAGCCGCGACCGCAGCATCCCGGCCACCCTCCTCACCGTCCTTTCCCTCATCGATCTCCTCGCGTACGATCTCGGGGTTGTTTGCAGTGCCGGGCTCCCAAGCCAGCAGCACCCGCGGCGGCGATCTGTCAGGATCGCCGCCGCACCTGTTTCGTACCCTGAGTCGAGATGGGGGTGCGAATTAGTGCTCGGCGGCGCCCTGCGGGCGCGCCGAGCACATCCCCGCGAAACCGCAGGCGCCTACCGCCCCGGCCGGCTACGGCCGCCAATCAGTTCTGCCAGGCACGATTGGTGACGGGGGAGCCCCGTCCCGGTAGTCGCGTGCGGGATCGCGCGGTTGGAGCGCGGCCGCAGCGGGCGACCTGGCGTGCACAAATTCGCACGCCGATCCGCACTCAGGGTACGAAGCAGGTGCGGCGGGCGATCCTGACAGATCGCCCGCCGCGGGTGCTGCTGGCTTGGGAGCCCGGCACTGGATGGCCGGGCTGCTCCGGGCGCGGCTGCCGGAGCTGGCCCTAGAGGGGTGCCCGACGTCCGGGCGCGGGAGGGGCGCTAGTCGCTGGCGCAGATCCTCCGGGCGACGTTGGTCGGGCTCATGGCCGGGTGCCGGAGCCTCTCGGAGACGGAGGGGCTCACCGAGCCTCTCCATGACGGCGCGCCGGATGCTTCGTCTGCCGCGGCGGCTCGCGGACACGACGGCGCGGGACGCGCTCTGCGGCGTGTCGCTCGACGGGCTCCGGGCGGTGCTGCACCGCGCAGTGGCGCCGCGTGGCGCCGGAAGGCGCTCGCGCCGGTGGGGCTGCCGGTGAGCGTGGTCGCGCTCGACGGCAAGGCGACGGCGCTGCCGTGCATCAACGGCGAGTTCGCGCAGACGCAGCACCCGGAGCAGGGGTTGCCGTACGGCATCGTCCGGACGATGACGTGCGCCCTCGTCTCCGCAGCGGGGCGGCCGTGCATCGACGCCGTCCCGATCCCTGCCGAGACGAACGAGGCGGGCCACTTCCAGACGGCGTTCAAGAGCCTCGTTGCGACCTACGGCGAGCTCTTCGACGCCATCACCTACGACGCCGGCGGGTTCTCCCGCCGCCGACGCGGTGGTGGCCGCGGGCAAGGACTACCTCTTCGCGCTCAAGGACGAGCACCGGACGATGTGCAGGCTCGCCGTCGAGCTGCTCGCCGCCGAGACGGTGATCGCTCGAACCGAGGACGTGCTCGACAACGGGACCGTCGTCGTCCGCTCGCTCCGGCTGCTCCGCGCCGATCCGAGCTGGTCCTACGGCGACGGCAAGACACCCGGAGAGTCGGTCTGGTCGCACGCCAAGGCGTTCCTCCGAAGCGGCTCACCACGGCGGAGTGGATGCCCCTCGTCCGCAGCCACTGGGGCGTCGAGAACCAGAACCACCACACCTTCGACACCGCCTTCGTCGAGGACGACCGTCCGTGGATCGAGGCCGACGAGCACGGCATGCTCGCCGTGCTCCTGCTCCGCCGGATCGCGTACAC
>DASWDP010000138.1:0-3700 GCA_036395195.1 Gemmatimonadales bacterium
GTCACGCTCGCCTGCCCTAGGGTCCTGTTCCCGCCCGAATCGAGACCCGCGAGTCTGTGTCGCACCGCTGCAAGTGCCCGGGAGACTCTCATGTCCCAGCACAGCCGCGCCCATACGTTTCTCTGTCGGTTTGGTAGTCCGGTACTGCTCGCGACGCTGCTTGCCGGCGTCGCCTGCCACGACGTCACACCCACCGCTCCACCCGCGTCCTCGACCGCACCGCCGCCCACGGCGGACCTGCTGAGCACCATCGGAACAGTCGGCGAGCCGTTGCGGCTCCTGACCGCCGACCAGCTGGTGCTGTTCGAGCGGGGCAGCGGCGTGTTCCAGGCCGTGTTCACGCCGGAGACCGGCCTCGGCCCGCTGTTCAATTCCACCGGCTGCGCCGGCTGCCATGAGAGCCCGGTCGTCGGCGGCGGAGGCGGTGACCCGGCCGAGGAAGGGGCGGAGGACGTGGAGATCCACGCCACCTCGTTCGAAGGTGGCGTGTGCGACAATCTGAGCGCCACCGGCGGGCCGGTCGTCCAGCAACAGGTGACGCCGGCGCTGCGCGACGCGAGCGGCATCGAGGCGGAGCCCGTGCCTGCGGGAGCGACGGCGACCGCGCGCCGCACCACGCCCGACCTGCTCGGGTTCGGGCTGTTGGACGCGGTGCCGGCGGCGGAGATCCTGGCCTTCGCGGACCCCTTCGACCTCAATGGGGACGGCATCTCCGGTCGTCCGAATCGCACGCCCGACGGGCGGCTCGGCCGCTTCGGCCGCAAGGCCCAGGTCGCGACGCTGCGCGAATTCAATACCGAGGCCTTCGTGATGGAGATGGGGATCACGAACCCGGGGTTGCAAACGGAGCAGACGGTCGGCCGCGAGCCGCTCCCTCTGGGCGTCGATCCCACTCCCGAGCCGGAGGTCAGTCAGGACAACTTCGATGCGGCGGATGCGTTCGTGCGGTTCCTCGCCCCGCCGCGGCCGCAGCCGCTCGACCTCATCGGCCAGGTGGGCGCGTTCACGTTCCTGGGGATCGGGTGCGCCTCGTGCCACGTGCCGGTGCTCGTGACCGGCCCCCATCCCGTGGGCGCGTTGAGCCTGCGCGTGGTGCCGGTATACAGCGACCTGCTGCTCCACAACATGGGCCCGGCGCTGGCCGACATCTGCTTGGGCCGGGCGCGGCCGGCCGAGTTCCGCACCGAGCCGTTGATGGGGCTGCGCTTCGCGACGGCGTTCCTGCACGACGGCCGGGCGGCGACGATCGACGACGCGATCGCGCTCCACGGCGGGGAAGGCGCAGCGTCCCGCAACCGGTTCCTGCGGCTGTCGGCGTTCGAGCGCTACGCCCTGCTGAGGTTCCTGCGCAGCCTGTAGGGGGGCCGCTCAGTTCTTCAGCAGGAATCGCAGCACCGCGGCGTTGTAGAACGCGGGGTTGTCGGCGTGCGGCTCGTGCCCCGCGCCGGGCACGGCGACGACCTCCTCCGCCGCGAGGCAGCGGGCCAGCTCCTCGGTGAGGAGGTGGAACAGGGGGGGGCTGCGCTCGCCGACCACGAGGAGCACGGGATGACGGATCCCCCCGACCTGCGCGCACGAGAGCATCGGCATGTACAGGTCGGGGTCGGCGCGCAGCTCGAGGCGCGCCTCGAAGGCGAGGCGGAGCAGCTCCGCGCGCGCTGTTTCGGGGAGGGCGTCGTAGCGGCCGGGGCGCCCGCTCGTCCCGTCGAGGAGTCGCCGCACCCCCTCCACCGAGTCGCCCCGGGCGAACGCCCGGCGCGCCGGCTCCTCCACGTTCGCCTCGAAGGCGCGCCGCAGGGAATCGCCCTCCGGCGAACGGGCGAGCCAGGGGAGGAGTAGCGGCTCCTCGAGCACCAACGACCGCACGAGGTCCGGCCGCTTGAGCGTCACGAGCAGCGCGACGTACGCCCCGTAGGACGAGCCCACGAGGTGCACGCGCTCGACGCGGAGCGCCTCGATCAGCCCGATCAGGTCGTCCGCATGCAGCGTCAACGCGTACGCCTGGCCGTCCGGTCGCGCCGGGTTGGGCGGGTGATAGCGGCGGCTGTAGGCGACCACCCGGACGCCGGTCGCGAACGCATCGAACTGCGGCCGCCAGCTGTCGAGCGTCGCGAGGCTCCCGTGCACGAACACCACGGGCAGGCCGGCGCCGCCGTCCAAAAAGCGCAAGTCGGTCCCGGGCACCTTGGCGACGCGCGGCACGAGCCGCGCCGCGGGCACGGCCGGCGTCGCCGCTGGCGCCGGGCGGCTGGCCCTCGCGCCTCCGGCGGCCCCACCCCCGCCGCAGGCGAGCGCGGCGGCGACCCCGGGGAGCGCGAGGGCGGCGAACGGTGGCGTTCTCATGTCGCCAAACTAGCGCCCGCTACCGCGGCGGGCCACTTCCGGAGTATGTTCCCGCGTGGCCCCGATCGCCCTCGCCTACCACCTCGCGAGCCGGCTCGCGTACGTGCTCTACATCGGCATCGCGCTCAAGCGGCAGGAGCAGAGCGGCTACTTCACGCTCCGCCACGGCGCGGAAGAGGGCTTTCGCCGCTTCCGCCGGGCGGCGGCGGTGGTCATGAACAACGACGCCGTGAGCTTCATCGTGCTCTGCCTCGCCACCCGGAACACCCTGCCGCTCGAGCTGCCGCGCGGTCTCGCGATCGCGGCGGGCGCGGTCCTCGTGCTCGTCGGCGTGTGCACCAAGCTGTGGGCTGCCCTCACGCTCGGCGGCGGCGCCTACTATTGGCGCAATTTCTTCTTTTCCACGGATCCCGTGACGCCTACCGCCCGGGGGCCGTACCGGTTTCTCAAGAATCCGATGTACACGGTGGGCTACCTGCCGTTGTACGGCCTCGCGTTGCTCGTCGGGTCGCCGTTCGGGCTCGGCGCCGCGCTGTTCGACCAGGCCGCCATTCTCGCCTTCTACCGGCTGGTCGAGAAGCCACACTTCGAGCGGCACGCGTCCTTCTGGACAGGGGCGCCGGAGGCGCGCAGAATGGAGATCCCCTGAACCGGAGGCACCGTGATGAAATCGCACCTTGGCACTCTGGCGCTCGCGCTCCCGGCGCTCGCCGTTTGCGCTCTCCCCGTCGCGATGGCGGCGCAGGCGCAGAATCCCGTCTCGAGCGCGTTCCGCGGCGTGGAACAGCGCCAGGCGAAGAACATCACAGACGCTGCGGAGGAGATGCCAGCTGACAAGTACGGATACAAGCCCACGCCTGCCCAGATGAGCTTCGGCGACGTGATCGCCCACCTGATCGCGGATGGGAACGACTATCTGTGCAGCGCGGCATCCGGTCAAACAGCACCGGCGCGGGCGAAGTTCACGGGCGCGGATGGGAAGGACAAGTTGGTGGCCGGCTTGAAAGACTCGTTCCAGTTCTGTGCGACCGCACTCGCGTCGATGCAGGATGCGCAGCTCGGCGACTCCATCTCGTTCTTCGGTGGACGCAAGGTCACGCGTGGTGCGGCGCTCCTGATCACCGTCGCCGACTGGGCGGATCATTACAGCCAGCTCGCGATCTACCTGCGGCTCAACGGCCTGTTGCCCCCCACGGCCAAACGCGCGGCGCAGTAGCGCCGCGCCCGTCACGCGCTCCAGACCGGCTCTTCCTCGTACGGCCGGATCCAGTCTCCCAGCGGCTCGCTGCGGGCCGCGCGGAGGGCGGACCTGGCACGGGCGAGCAGATTCACCGCATTGAGCGGAGCATGCTCGAGA
>DASWDP010000139.1:0-4552 GCA_036395195.1 Gemmatimonadales bacterium
AATCGGGTGGTGGCGCTTGATGTAGCGCATCAGATCCAGGTACCACGCGAACGGGATGTACGGGTTGTGGCCGCCCTGGATGAGGATCTGGACGCCGCCCAGCGTCTTGAGCTCGTCGATCTTCTTCCCGATCTGCTCGAACGAGAGCACGTAGCCCTCGCCGTGCTTCGGCCGCCGGTAAAACGCGCAGAACTTGCAGTCCGCGACGCAGACGTTCGTGTAGTTGATGTTCCGATCGATGATGTAGGTGACCGCGTTCTCCGGGTGCAGGCGCCAGCGCGCCTGGTCGGCGAGCATCCCCAGCTCGAGCAGCGGGGCCTTCTCGTAGAGCTCGAGAGCGGAGCGGAACTCGCCCGTCGTGCGATCGATCATGGTCACGCCACGTGGAGGAACTGGAGCGACCCGTCGGGGACGAGGCCGCGCGCCGCCAGCCGGTGGAAGAAATCCGTGAGGCCGGCCAGATGCTTGTCGCCGAGGGCGTAGTCGAGGCCCGCGAAGTAGCGGCGGCAGTCGGCGAGGTCCACGCCGGTCGCCAGCGACGCCGCCTCCGCCAGGAGGGCGAGATGGGCGAGCCCCCAGTCGCGCGAGGCGAGCAGCGCCCGGTGCACCCGGCGCGCTGCCGGCTGGTCCGCGTCCCGCCGGGCCGCCCACACCGCGAACACGAAGGGGAGCCCGGTCCACCGCTTCCACTCCTCGCCGAGGTCGTAGCGGTGGGCGTAGGCCCGTCGGGCCGACAGCAGCAGCGCGGCGTCACCGATCACCAGCACCGCCTCGTGCGGCAGGAGCGCCAGCCCGTCGAGATCGGAGCCCTCCGCCCGGGCGTGCGCGAAGTGCGGGCGGACGTTCCACACGTCGCGGCACAGGAGCTCGAGCAGCGCCACCGCCGTCCGCGACGAGGCGGTGAGCAACACCGTCCGGCCGTCCAGCTCCGCGGCGGGCCGCCGGCTGAACAGGGCCACGCTCCGCACCGGCCCGTCGCACGAGATCGCCAGATCGGGAAGCAACACGTACTCCCGCGCGTTGCGCGCGTACTCCACGGCGCTCACGACCGAGAGGTCGAGCGCGCCCGCCGCGAGCAGGTCGTTCAGCTCGGAGGGGGTGCCCGTCACGAGCTCGGCCGCGAGCGGGGTCACCCCGCGGTCCACCCCGGCGTAGACCGGGTAGCAGTTGATGTAGCCGATCCGGCCGACTCTCATTCGGCGCTGTCCACGACGCCCGACAACACGGGCAGCCTGCGGCTACCCCGGGCCTGCGCCCGGGGTCTGTGGGCGATTGCGAACGTCGGTCCTTCCGGGCCCTCGGGTCGGACTGAGGCGTGCCCGGGCGCCCAATCTTCGAAGGTGCGAACCGTCTGGTAGAGCGAGTCCCGTTCCACGGGCTCCTTCCCCGCCCCGCGGATGAGCGCGATGATCTGATCGTAGGAGAGCCACATCGGCGTGCCGGCGCCCGCCTCGTGGTACACGCGCTCGAACACGACCGTCCCTTCCAGATCGTCGCATCCGAAGCTCAGCGCCACCTGCGAGATGAACGGCGTCACCATCGGCCAGTGCGTCTTCACGTGGGGCACGTTGTCGAGCACCAGCCGGCCGACGGCGATGTTCTTCAGGTCGTCGAAGCCCGAGGTGGCGGTGCCCGTCCGGCCCAGCGCCTCGCCCAGCTCGTTGTGATCGGGGTGGTAGGCGAGGGGGATGTAGGTCAGGAACCCCCGCGTCTCGTCCTGCAGGGCCCGGAGCGCCAGCAGGTGGTCCACGCGGTCTTCCAGGGTCTCCACGTGGCCGTACAGCATGGTGCAGTTCGACGGGATGCCGAGTGCGTGGGCCTCGCGGTGCACGGCGAGCCATTCGTCACCGGAGAGCTTCTTGTCAGCGATCGTCGCGCGGGCTGCGGGGCTGAACACTTCGGCGCCGCCGCCCGGGAGGCTCGTGACGCCGGCCTCCCGCATCGCGACGAGCACGTCGCGCACGCTCATCCGCTCGAGGCGCGCGAGGTGCGCCACCTCGACCGCCGTGAGGGCTTTGATCTGGACGCCCGGGTGGCGCTGCTTGAGGCCGCGAAACATGTCGAGGTAGTAGGAGAGCCGGAGCTTGGGGTGCAGGCCGCCGACGATGTGAAACTCGCGGGTCGGGTTGTCGCGCGCCGCGGCCGCCTCGGCGAACACGTCGTCGAGGCTGCGCGTGTACGCCCCCTCTTCCCGCGGCATGCGCGCGAACGAGCAGAACACGCACGTGTTGCGCAGCACGCACACGTTCGTCGGGTTCAAGTGCTGGTTCGCGGCGAAGAAGACCCGGTCGCCGTTGCTGCGGCGGTTGGCGACGTCGGCGAGGCGGCCGATGGTCAGGAGGTCGGGCGAGCCGAAGAGCGCGAGCGCGTCGTCGCGCGTCAGGCGTTCGCCGCGCTCGACCTTCTCCGCGATGCGGATGAGAGCCGGATCCCGGGCCGTCATGGACGCCGGCGATTGCGGATTGCGGATTTCGGATTGCGGATTGGAAGGGCCGCGCGTCGAATCCGCAATTCGCAATTCGCAATCCGCAATTTCATGCCGCCCGCCGGATGGCGAGCGTCGCGTTGTGCCCGCCGAACCCGAAGGAGTTCGAGAGCGCGACCTCCACGGGGCGCTTCACCACCTTGTTGGGCGCCGAGTCGAGGTCGCACGCCGGATCGGGGGTGAACTGGTTGGTGGTCGGCGGGATGACGCCGCGCTGCACCACGAGCGCGCAGATCGCCGCCTCGGCGGCGCCGGCGGCGCCGAGCAGATGGCCGGTCATCGATTTGGTGGAGCCGAAGATGAGCTTGCGCGCCTGGTCGCCGAACACCGCCTTCACCGCGGCGGTCTCGGCGGCGTCGCCGTGCGGGGTCGAGGTGCCGTGGGCGTTGATGTAGCCCACCTGCTCCGGGCGGATGCCGCCGTTCCGCATCGCCAGCCGCATCGCTTCCTGGGCACCCGAGCCGTCGGGCGCGGGCGCCGTGATGTGATACGCGTCGGCGGTCATGCCGTAGCCCACGACCTCGGCGTAGATCTTCGCGCCGCGGCGCTCGGCGTGCTCCCACGCCTCCAGGATCAGCACGCCCGCGCCGTCGGCCATGACGAATCCGTCGCGGTCCTTGTCGAACGGGCGGCTCGCCGTGGCCGGATCGTCGTTACGCTCGGACAACGCCTTCATGTTGGCGAAGCTCGCGACGGCGAGCGGGGTGATCGCGGCCTCCGCGCCGCCCGCGATCATGATGTCGGCCTCGTCCTTGCGGATCAGGGCGACCGCGTCGGCGACCGCGTGCGCCGACGAAGCGCACGCGGAGACGATGCAGTAGTTCGGACCCTGCGCGCCGTAGCGCATCGACAGGAGCGCGGCGGCGGCGTTGGGCATGTACATCGGCACGAAAAACGGGGACACCCGGCTCGGTCCCTTCTCGAACAGCGCGCGGGCGTTCTCCTCGAACGTCTGCAGCCCCCCGGTGCCGGTGCCGACGATGGCGCCGACCCGCTTCAGGCTCACCTTGTCCCAGTTGTTCGCGAGGCAGGCGTCGCGCACCGCCTCCTCCGCCGCGCCGATCGCGAACTGCGCGAACAGGTCGTAGCGGCGGATCTCCTTCTTGTCCAGGAACTGCGCCGGGTCGAAGCCCTTCACCTCGCACGCGAACTTCACGGGGCTCCGCACCGGGTCGAACCGCGTGATCGGCCCGGCGCCGGAGCGGCCCGCCAGGAGGCCGTCCCACGTGCTCGCGACGTCCGTTCCCAACGGCGTCACGAGCCCGAGGCCCGTGATCGCGACCCGGCGCGCCATTCCGCTACTTCCCCATCTTGTCGTGCAGGTACTGGAGCGCCTGGCCCACGGTCCGCAGCTTCTCGGCTTCCTCGTCCGGGATGTCGATGTCGAATTCCTTCTCGAACGCCATCACCAGCTCGACCGTGTCGAGGCTGTCCGCGCCCAGGTCCTCCATGAAGCTCGCGTCGGACGTGAGCTTGTCGCGCTCGACCCCCAGCTCTTCGACGATGATGTCCTTGACCTTCTCTTCGAGCTGCTTCATGTCCATTGCCATGGTTGTCCTCAATGGAGGTGTGAGAAAAGGGTCACAGTACCATGCCACCGTCGACGACCAGCACCTGCCCCGTAATGTAGCTGGCGAAGTCGGAGGCGAGAAAGAGCACGGCGGCGGCGACGTCGGTCCCCTGGCCCAGCCGTCCCAGGGGTATGGCCCGCAGCAGGGCCTCCCGCGCTTCGCCGGTGATGGTCCGGGTGAGCTCGGTGTCGATAAAGCCCGGCGCTACAGCGTTCACGAGCACGTTGCGCGAGGCGAGTTCCTTCGACACAGCCTTGGTGAGCCCGATCAGGCCGGCCTTGGAGGCGGTGTAGTTCGCCTGGCCCTTGTTGCCCGAGATCCCGACCACGCTGGTGATATTGACGATCCGGCCCCAGCGGCGCTTGATCATGCCCCGGGCCGCGTGCTTGGTGACGAGAAACGCGCCCCGCAGGTTCGTGTCGAGCACGGTGTCCCAGTCGTCTTCGCTGATCCGGAACAGCAGGTTGTCGCGCGTGGTCCCGGCGTTGTTCACGAG
>DASWDP010000140.1:0-4060 GCA_036395195.1 Gemmatimonadales bacterium
GTCGCGTGCCCGGGGGAACAGCCGGTTGTACTGGTCGAACGTCGCGGGATCGGATTCCAGCGCGAGGCCCAGCCGGGCGAGGTAGGTCTCTCCGGTCAACACGGTGCGCTCGCGCTGGTTCACGGTGAGCGTGAGCTGCACAGTCTCGCGCACGATCTCGCTCCCGCCTACGCGATAGGCGCTGCGGATCTCGAAGCGGAACGAGGGCGAGGCGGCGGTGACGCCCAGTGTGGGGTCGTAGACGAGGCGCAAGGTGTCCACGACCGCCGTGTCGGGATTCGCGCCCACCGGGAAGGTGCCCACGCAGCGCTGCCCCGCCTGGCAGCCGAGCGCGCCGACGGGGGCGTAGGACACGGCGAGGTAGTCGTTCTGGTCGAGCCGGCTCGCCAGGGCGAACCAGGCGCCGCCCGGGTCGACGTAGTAGTCCTTCCCTTCCTGGAGGATCTCCCATTGGAACGGGCCGGCGCGCTGGACCCCGCAGTCCACGGCGCGCGCCGGGCCCGGGCCGCAGGCGACGGCCCGCACGCCGCCGATGTTCTGGTTGCTGACGGAGCCCGGCGAGAGGGAGCGGACCCGGTACACGTGCAGGCTGGCGACCCGGAGCGAGTCGGGGAGCGCCGCCGGGTCGAGCGACAGGATGTCGACCGCCGGATACCCCGGGACGAGCGCGGGGTCCACGGCGAAGAAGAAGCGCCCCGCCTCGTAGTCGAGGTCGCGCGCCACCCGGTCGAGCGGCTGGGAGGTAGTCTCGCCGATGTTGTAGATGCGGTCCTTGACGACGTTCCCCTTCTGCTGCGCGAAGATGCCCCGCAGCTCGAGCGGGCCGAGCTGCCCGATCGCCTGCACGCCGAAGTTGTTCGCCGGAATGGCGGCGCTGATGAAGCGGGAGGGCGGCGCCTGAAAGGTGACGTTCCCCACCTCGACCCGCCGCAGCGCCTCGTCCTCCAACCCTTCGTACCAGACCTGGAGGCTGTTGTTCGCGTCGAACTCCCGCTCGCTGTCGAAATCGACGTTCAAATGGAGCCGGCGTCCTACGACGCCGGCGGTGCGGATCGCGTACTGCGGCGACGGCGTGATGGTCGGAAACCCCGTGCGGCACCCCGAGAGCGCGAATTGCTGCTCGAGGGGCGTGCACTTCAGGTTCTTGAACTGGTCGGCCCGCAGCTCGAACCGCAGCCGCAGCTCCATCCCGATGCTGGTGTTCAGGAAGCCGCTGCCGGGCAGCGGTCCGGGGGGCGGAGGAGGTGGCGCGGGCGGAGCGGCCGCCGCCGCGAGCGCGGCGAGCGCGCCGGGCGCGAGCAGCGACGGGAGCGCGAGCGGCAGCTGGGCGCGCAGCCGGCGTTCCCACGCCGCCGCGACCACCGGCGGCGACGAGACCGGGCCGAAGCGGCCGCCGGGGGCGAGGGCGGCGTTGCGCGGCGGCACGAGCGGCGCCCAGCGGAACGCCGCGACGAACTCAGGCGGCCGTGCGGAGCCGGCGCGACCGCCCGCATCCTGCGCGTGAGCCTGGGGTATGAGCAGCGAGAGGGCGACGAATCCAGCCAGGGTGGGGCGCCGCATCCCTTGTAGAGACTTGGAGTTCCGAATATAATGGCGCGACCGACCGTGCGCACCATCAGCCGCTACCTCCTGCGTCAGCACGTCGCGCCGCTCGGCTTCGCCCTGGCGGCCCTCACCGCCCTGATGCTCATCAATCAGATCGCGAAGCAGCTCTCCGGGTTGCTCGGCAAGGGGCTGCCGACCGGCGTCATCGTCGAGGTGTTCCTCCTCTCGGTGCCGTTCATCGTCGCGGTGACGCTGCCGATGGCGGTGCTGGTCGCGGTGCTGCACGTGTTCACGCGTCTCGCGGCGGACAACGAGATCACCGCGATGCAGGCGGGCGGCGTGAGCTTCGGGCGGCTCGTCGCACCGGTGCTGAGCGGCGCGGCGTGCGTCGCGGCACTGTCGTTCTTGTGGAACGACCAGCTCCTGCCCCGCTCGAACCACACATTGCGCACGCTGCAGGTCGACATCTCGCGCAAGAAGTCCACTTTCACGCTCAAGGAGCAGGTCATCAACCCCGTGGTGTCGCAGCAGTTTTTCCTGCGCGCCTCGCGCATCGACTACACGTCGAACAAGCTCAAGGACGTGACGCTCTACGATCTGGGCGATGCCGAGCGGCGCCGCATCATCACCGCGGACTCGGGGGTTATGGCCTACAGCTCCGGCGGCCGGGACCTCTACCTGACGCTCCAGGACGGCGACATCCAGGAAGTGAACCGCACGGACCCGACCCAGTTCAACCGCACCTTCTTCCGCACGAACCGGATGCGCGTCGCCAACGTCGGGAACACGCTCGAGCGCACGGTTAACGACACCTACAAGAGCGACCGAGAGATGTCGATCTGCGAGATGCAGCAGGCGGCGACGAGCGCGCGGCAGGACGCGGATCGGGCGGCGCGGGACGGGCGCCGGACGATCGAGAACGACCTGCGCCGGCTCGCCGGTCTCGCCCCGCAGTTCCCTCCGCCCGGGCCGTGGTCGGTCGACACCGCGCCGACGGGGCTGTACTGCCGCGCGCTGCGGCGCCTCGGGGGATGGCTCATGCCGCGCGAGGCCGCCGCGGCGCAAACGCCGCAGCCCGGGCCCGCCCGGCGGCGACCGCCTCCCTTGCAGCACCCCGGTGCCACGCCCGCTCCCCCTCCCCACCACGGGCTCGCGCCCGCACGCCCTCCCGTGCCGCCGCCCCTGTCCCTGACCCCCGGGGCGGGCGCGGGCGAGGACCAGCGCCGGCGCGCCGCGCGCCAGCGGCAGGCGATGTACGAGGTCGAGATCCACAAGAAGTACGCGATCGCGGCGGCGTGCGTGGTCTTCGCGCTCGTCGGCGTGCCGGTCGCGCTGCGCTTCCAGCGCGGCGGCGTGGGGCTCGTGCTCGGGATGAGCGTCGCCGTGTTCACCGTGTACTACATCGGGCTGATCGGCGGTGAGGAGTTGGGCGATCGGCTGATCGTGTCCCCGTTTCTCGCGATGTGGACCCCGAACATCCTGTTCGGGCTCGCCGGCCTGTTCGGCCTGTGGCGCATCCGCCGGCCCGGCAACGCGCCGCACGGCGGTGACTGGGGCGACGTCATCGAGGTCGCACGACAGCTGTTTGCCTGGCCCGGCTCCTTCCTCCGGCTCCGGTGGCGCGGACCGCGTTGAGCACGCTCGACCGCTACGTCCTGCGCGAGTGGGTCAAGGTGTTCCTGCTCGCGGCGCTGGGCTTCCCGTTCCTCGTGATGGTCATCGACCTCACCGACCGGCTCGACACCTATCTGGGTCGGGGGATTCCGAAGGGGCGGATCGCGTTGTCGTACGTGTATTTCCTCCCCGAGACGATCTCGCTGGTGCTGCCGGTCGCCGTGCTGTTCGCCGTGGTGTTCACCGTGGGTGCGCTGGGGCGGCATTCGGAGCTCACGGCGGCGAAGGCGTCGGGCATCTCGTTCCATCGGGTGGTGCGTCCGCTGCTCGTCGCGTCGCTCGTCGCCGTGGTGGTCGATCTCTGGCTCACCGAGCTGGCGCCGGTGACCTCGGCACGGCGCGCCCAGCTGCTCGGCGACAAGGCGATCGACGCCAGCGCCAACCGCTACAACTTCGTGTATCGAGCGGACGGCGGATGGGTGTACGCGATCCGCTCGCTCGAGAGCGGGTCGCGCGAGATGCGGGACCTGATCCTGGAGCGCGAGGGGGCCGGGGCCGACTATCCGACGATCGTGATCGCGGCGCAGCGCGCGACGTACGACACCGCCGCCCCTCGGCCCGGGCGCGCGTGGACCCTTACCAAGGGCGCCGTGCGTTACCTCCTCGGCCCGGGCGAGGAGTCCACGTTCACATTCGATGGGCTGCAGCTGCAGGCGTTGCGGGAGACCCCAGCGGACCTGCTCGCCGAGCCGAAGGCGCCCGACGAGATGCGCTACGGTGAGCTGGGCCGCTACATCGACGCTCTCGCGCGCTCGGGCTCCGACACGAAGAAGCTGCGGGTGGAGCGGGCGCTGAAGCTGTCCGTCCCGTTCGCGTGCATCGTGATCGCGCTGTTCGGGGC
>DASWDP010000141.1:0-6011 GCA_036395195.1 Gemmatimonadales bacterium
TCGTGAAACTCCTCGTCGGACAGCTTGCCCGCGTCGTGCGCCCGCTCCACCGCGTAGCGATGCGCGTAGCGGGCGTAGCAGTAGGTGCAGCCGAATTCGCAGCCGACGTAAGGGTTGAGCGACCAGAAGTCCACGCCGGTCTGCTGCGGGGAGTTGAGGAGGGACTTGGGAGCGAGCGCGACGAACTTGGTGCCGCGCAGGCGCTCGTCGAGAACCGGAAGGGCGGACGGGCGGTAGGGTGGAACGGCGGTAAGCAGCCGCAGCTGCTCGGGTCGCTTCGCTAAACTCCGTTCCCGCTTGCTTACCGCCATACCACCCTTCCGTCTTACCGCCGCCTCACCCGCATCTCGCCCACCCGCACTGCACGCACACGAGGCAGCCCGACTGGCGGGTCAAGCCGGCACCGCAGTCGGGGCAGCGCGAAGACTGGGAGGCGGCTAGCTCGAGGGGCACCTGCATTGCGCGCTCCGGCATATTCGGTGTTTGTTCGGGGTTCGCTGGCGGAATATTACGCTCGGCGGAGCTATCGGCAAGGGCTGGGACGAGTTAGTGTAAGCCGATGGGGAGCAAGCGGATAGCATTTCAAGGCGAGCCCGGCGCCTATTCGGAAGAGGCGCTGTTTCTGCTCGAGCCCGACGCCGAGTCGCAGCCGCATCGTGAGTTCCGCGACGTGGCGCAGGCGGTGCTCGAGCGGCGGGCGGACCTGGGGCTGCTGCCGATCGAGAACTCTCTCGTCGGCTCGATCGCCACGAACTTCGACCTCATCGCGGAGTCGGGGCTCGCGATCGTGAGCGAAGTGGTGAGCGCCGTGCACCACTGCCTGCTGGGCGTGCCGGGGGCGGGGCGCGACTCCCTGCGGCGCGTGTTGTCGCACCCGGTGGCGCTGGCGCAGTGCGAGCGGTTTCTCCGCGGGCTGGCCGGGGTCGAGGTGGTGGCGTTCTACGATACGGCGGGGGCGGCGGCGGAGGTGGCGCGCCGCGGGGACCGCTCGCTCGGCGCGATCGCCGGGGCGCTCGCGGCGCGCCGCTACGGGCTCGCGATCCTCGCCGAGCGGGTGGAAGACGAGCCGCACAACCAGACGCGCTTCCTGCTCGTAGCCCGCGAGCCCACGCCGCCGCCGGCGGGCGTGCCGGCGAAGACGACGCTGCGGCTCAAGCTGCCGCACCGGCCGGGCACGCTGGCGCGCGCGCTGGCCGCGTTCGCGGCGGCGGGGCTCAACCTCGCGAAGCTCGAGAGCCGCCCCGACCGGACGACGCCCTGGGAGTACCTCTTCTATCTCGACGTCGAGGCGCGGGTGTCGGACGAGGCGATGGCGGCGGCGCTCCGTGAGCTCGAGGCGCAGGGCGCGGTCGTGCTGGTGCTCGGCGACTACGCGCGGTTCAGGCCGCCCGCTGCCTCCTGACCATCGCCCGCCACCCGAAGTACACCGGCACGCCGAGCAGCACGCAGGTGAGACCCAGCGCGCTGTACGTGGTCTTGACGGCCAGCAGCGCCAGCGAGATCAGACCGGTCAGCGCGACGTACAGCGCGGGAAACCAGGGATAGCCGAACACTCTCACCGGGCGCTCCAGCTCGGGGCGCTTCGCCCGCAGCGCGAACAGGCCCGCCGCGGTGAGCATGTAGAAGACCAGTGCCGCGAAGATGACGAACTCGAGCAGCTGGCTGTACGTCCCCGAGAGACACAACACGCTGGTCCACACCGCCTGCACGATCAGCGCGACGGCGGGGGTCTTGTACTGCGGGTGCAGGACGCCCGCCGACTTGAAGAACAGGTCGTCCCGGGACATCGCGTAGTACACGCGCGCGCCCGACAGGATCAGGCCGTTGTTGCAGCCGAACGTCGAGATCATGATGGCGATGGCCATCAGGTACAGTCCGGCGTTGCCGAGGATCGCCTGGAGCGCCGCCGTGCCGACCCGGTCCTGCGGCGCGTTGGCGATCGCGTCGCCGGGAAGGACGTTCAGGTAGGAGACGTTCGCGAGCAGGTACAGCGCCGTCACGGTGAGCACGCCGACCGCCATCGCGAAGGGCAGGTCCTTCTTCGGATCCTTCAGCTCGCTTCCGGCGAAACCGACGTTGTTCCAGGCATCCATCGAGAACAGGGAGCCGACCATCGCGGCCCCGATCACCGGCACCAGCGACAGCGTCAACCCGCCGGCGGGCCAGAAGTGCTCGCCGAAGTTCGCGGCCAACGCCGCGGCGTTGCGGCCGACCGTGATGCCCAGGATGATCAGCGCCGCGAGCGCCGCGGTCTTGATCGTCGTCAGCGCGGTCTGGATGACCGCCGCGGTGCGGACGCCGCGCACGTTGATCCAGGTCAGCACGGCGATCGAGGCGATCGCGAGAATGCGCTGCGGCGACAGCCCCACGGCAATCGGCCCGATCGGCTGCGGGAAGGCGATCGTCCCGCCGAGGAACACCTCGGGCGAGAGCGACGGGAACAGCACCGCCGTGAACCGGGCGAACGCGACCGCGACGGCCGCGATGGTGCCCGTCTGGATCACGACGAACAGCGTCCAGCCGTACAGGTAGCCGAACAGGGGGGACATGCCCTCGCGCAGGTACACGTACTGCCCGCCCGCGTTGGGGAACATCGCCGCCAGCTCGCCGTAGGTCAGCGCTCCCATCAGGGTGACGACGCCGGAGAGCGCCCACACGAGCAGCAGGAGGCCCGGGGCGTGGACGTCCCGGATGATCTGGGCCGACACGATGAAGATGCCCGAGCCGATCATCGAGCCCACGACGAGTGCCGTGGCGTCGAGCCGGGAGATCGCCTTGACGAACTCGGCCTGCGGCCGTTGCGTGGTTGCCATCCCCGTGGTCCTCCCCTCGGTCCTGGAAGCGGGCGCCCTAACCTAGTGGCTCCCGCCGGGGGCCGCTATGTTGTCGGGCGACGTTCGACCCATCTCGCGGGAGGACCGCCGTGCGCCTGCTGCCCCGGGAAGAGGAATTCTTCGATCTGTTCGTCGCGGTCGCCGACCGCAACAAGGAAGCCGCGCAGCACCTGCGCGAGCTGTTCGATGCCGCCCCCGAGCGCCGCACGCCCCACGTCGAGGCGATCAAGCGGCTCGAGCACGAAGCGGATCAGGTCACGCACGAGGTGGTGAACCGCCTCGACCGCACGTTCATCACGCCGCTCGACCGCGAGGACATCCACCAGCTCGCCTCGGACCTGGACGACGTGATGGACGCGATCGACGGCACCGCGCGGCGCTCGCAGATCTTCCACCTCGGCGCGGCGCCGCAGGGCGTGAAGCAGCTCACCGAAGTGATCCAGCGGATGGTGGGCGTGCTCGCCGAGGCCGTCGGCCGCCTCAAGAAAGGCGACGACGTGATGAAGTACTGCATCGAGGCGAAGAAGCTCGAGGAGGAAGGGGACGCGATCTACCAGGAGTCACTGGGCCAGCTGTTCGAGAAGGAGCGCGACGCCCTCGAAGTCATCAAGTGGAAGGAGATCTACGACAATCTCGAGATGACCCTCGACCAGGGTGAAGACGTCGCCAACGTGCTCGAGTCCATCACCCTGAAACACGCCTGATGTCGGGCGCCGTCTGGTTCGTCCTCGCGATCGTCCTGGTCGCGCTCGTCTTCGACTTCATCAACGGGTTCCACGACAGCGCGAACTCGATCGCGACGGTCGTTTCGACGCGCGTACTCTCCCCCTTCGCCGCCGTCTTCTGGGCGGCCTTCTGGAACTTCGTCGCGGCGTTCGTGTTCGGGACGGCGATCGCGAAGACGGTCGGCAAGGGCCTGATCGACCTCTCCGTGGTGGACCCGACCGTCATCCTCGGCGGCCTGATCGGCGCGATCGTCTGGGACCTGATCACGTGGTGGGGGGGGCTGCCGACGTCGTCGTCCCATGCGCTGATCGGAGGTTACGCCGGGGCCGCCGTCGCCAAGGCGGGATTCGCGGCGATCCTCGCCCAGGGCTGGATCAAGACGCTGGTGTTCATCGTCGTAGCGCCGTTGATGGGGCTCGTGCTGGCGTTGACGCTGACCGTCGCCCTATCGTGGGTCCTGCGACGGGCGCTCCCGCGAAAGGTCGACCGCGCCTTCCGAATGCTGCAACTCGTCTCGGCGGCGCTGTACTCCCTGGGCCACGGGACCAACGACGCCCAGAAGACGATGGGGATCATCGTCGGACTGCTGTTCACCGCGCAGGCGGCGTTCGTGAATTTCCCCATCCGGGCCCTCCACCTCACGACGGCGGACGTCATTCCGGTCTGGGTGATCCTCGCCGCGCACGCGGCAATCGCACTCGGGACGATGGCCGGCGGGTGGCGGATCGTGAAAACGATGGGCCAGCGCATCACGAAGCTCACGCCGTTCGGCGGCTTTTGCGCCGAGACGAGCGGGGCGATCACCCTGTTCATCGCCTCACACTTCGGCATCCCGGTGAGCACCACGCACACGATCACTGGCGCGATCGCGGGTGTGGGCGCGGCCCACCGGCTGTCGGCCGTCCGGTGGGGGGTCGCCGGGCAGATCGTCTGGGCCTGGATTCTCACCATCCCCGCCGCGGCGGGGATCGCGGGGCTCAGCTACCTCATCCTGCGGGTGGTGGTGAGCCGGGTGAGCTAGGCCCTCCCCCTCCCGGCTTCACCTGCGACAGGTCGATCATCGACACGCCCGCGACGTACTCCGTCACGGGAGCGTGCGTCAGGTTCACCAGCTTGTCGATGCTGTCCCGGATGCGCCGCGTCATCGCCAGGATGTTCTGTAACGACTGCTGGTCTTCGGGATGGGTGATGCGGGCGTCGTGCTCGAGCAGCTGGCCCTCGGCGAGGATCGTGGCGAGCGCGTTGTTCACCTCGTGGCGCATCGCGACGGCCACCTGGCTGATCACCGCCACCCGCTCGCCTTCGATCGCGCGCTGGTAGAACAGGTGCAGCTGCTGCGACAGCCAGCCGACCGAAATCGCGATCACCCCGTAGGCGGTGTAGATCGGGACGGTGATGCGCCAGTCTTCCGCCTCGAGGCTGAGCGCCACCAGCAGCTGGAGCGCCGTGAACAGCACCGTGCCCATCGCAAGGCCGGCCACGGCGCCGCGCATCCCATAGTGCAGCGACAGCAGGTACGCGGGCACGAGCGTCAGCAACCAGACCAGGTCGCGGTAGGGCACCTCGGACGCCGGCACCAGCGCGAGCACCAGGCTGGGCGCGAGGTACGCGATGGCGCAGTAGGCCCACCAGCGCGGCGGGAGCGGCGGCCGGTGGGCCATCGGAGTGAAGTCGAGCCAGCGGAGGAGACGCGCGCGCGGCGGCGTCACAGGCCCAGCACCTCGACCACGGCCTGCGCGATCGCGGCGTCCTGGACGCCGACCCCGGTCAGGTCGGCGACCGTCGTCTCGCTCGGGCTCTCGCGCCCCGCGCGCCGCCCCGCGGCGAGGTCCCCCAGCTCCGCGTACACCTTGTCCCGCGTGACCGCGCCGGCCGCGATCGCGTGCCGCAGGTTGCCGTACCGCTCGGTCTGGAACACGCGGTCCGCGACGAGCTTGTCCGCGCGCGCCAGCAGCGCGGGCTCGAGCTCGATCTTCTCCGGGCTCCCCGTCCCCACCGACGTGACGTGCGCGCCGGGACGCACCCACGCCGCCGGCACGAGCGGCGTGGTGCTCGCCGTCGCGGTGACGATCACGCGGTGGTCGCGCACGGCGCTCTCGAGCGCCGGCGCGACGCGCGTCTGGACCAGCGGCGCGAGCTCCCGGGCGAGCGCCTCGGCGCGCTCGCGCGTGCGGTTCCACAAGGTGAGCCGCTCGAGCGGCATTTCGGCGAGGATGGCGCGCGCGGTGAGCCGCGCGAGCGCGCCCGCTCCGACCAGCAGCGCCTCCTTCGCGTCCTTGGGGGCCAGGTACTTGAGCGTGAGCGCGACGGCCGCCGCGGTGCGCAGGTCGGTGAGGTAGCCGTGCTCCTCGAGCAGCAGAGCGGGCGCGCCCGTCTCGGCGTCGAGCAGCAGGAACATGCCGTCTCCCGACGGCAGCCCGCGCGCGCGGTTCCGGTAGAACCCCGTCGCCA
>DASWDP010000142.1:0-14684 GCA_036395195.1 Gemmatimonadales bacterium
CGGCCGGGGGCCGGTGGCGTCGGCACAGGCGGCCGTGGAGAGGGCGAACGCGACGACGAGCAGGGCGAATAGGGCGCGAATACGAGACATGTGACCTCCGAAAACCGGGGTGTGGGAACGACGCAACAGGACATCACAACCTGGGTGCGGAAGCGTCCGATTCTTAGGGCGTTTTTGCGGCATCGTAGGGCGATTTTGCGACATTTGGTGGTTTTGGGGGATTTATGCTCGTCCTAGCCGCCGTCTCGGACCTGCAGTACCACAAGGTGCGCCGCGCCGCCGGTGCGCGGTTCACGGTGGTGCAGGCGCTGCGCTGGGACGAGGCGCTCACGGCGATCCGCAGTCGCCCCGTGGAACTCGCCCTGGTCGACCCCCTGCTCTCGGGCGAGGCGCGGTCGCAGGAGATCGAGCGGCTGCGGGTGCTGTTCCCCTCCCTGCCCCTGATCCTCTATACCACGCTCACGCCCCGCTCCGCCGGCGTGCTGCTCGCGCTCGGCCAGCGCGGCATCCAGCACGTCGTCTTTGCCAACTACGACGATCACCCGGCGCGGCTGCGCGAGGTGCTGAGCCAGGAGGAGGCGCACTCCTCCTCGCGGCAGCTGCTCGACCAGCTGGCGGGCGCGCTGGCGCCGCTGCCGAGCCAGCTCCGCTGGGTGCTCGAGGAAGCGCTGCGCTCGCCGGGCGACGTCCAGACGGTCACCCAGGTGGCCGCGCGCGCCCGGGTGGACCGGCGCACCTGCGAGCGCTGGTTCATGCGCGTAGGCCTGCCGTCGCCGCGACACTTCCTCGCGGCCGCGCGCGTGCTCTACGCCCACCGATTGCTCCAGGATCCCGGCTTCACGATCGAGGACGTGGCGAAGCGCCTCGGCTACGCCCAGGCGAAGACCCTGCAGCTGCACGCGCGCGCCTACCTGGGACTCACCGCCGGCGAGATGCGGCTGTCGCTCAGCCCCGAGGAGGCATTGGAGCGCGTGGTGCAACGCTTCCTGACGCCGCACCGCGCCCAGGCCGCCGGCTCGTGACCGCGACCCTTCCCGCCATCCTGGTCGTGGACGACGAGGCGGCGCTGCGCCGGGTGCTGGAACGCTCGCTCACCCGGTCCGGGTACCGCGTGGTCAGCGTGGGTAGCGCGGAGGCCGCCTACGAGCTGCTCGTGTCGCAGCCGGCCGACGCGGTGCTGCTCGACATCCACCTGCCGACGATGTCCGGCCTGGCGCTGTATCTGGCCATCGTGCACCGCTGGCCGGCGTTGGAAGGCCGGATCGCCATCATGACGGGGGACGCCGACGCGGAGGAGGTGCAGGGCTGGCTCAAGCGGCACGGCGCCCCGGTGATCCGCAAGCCGTTCAACCTTGAGGACGTGTCCGGCTGGGTGGCCGAGGTGCTGCAGCGGGAGCGGGGGCGGGGGCGGGGGCGGGCGCGCGAGGGAGGAGGGGCCGAGTCGTGACGGGTGCGGTACAGCAGGACCCACTGCACACCCTGCGGGAATACCGGAACCTCGCCCCGTGGAACCTGCGGGACCTGGCGGCGCTCGTGGGCGCGGTGCTGGACGCCTCGGCGATCACGCCGATCAACGCCGCCGCGCGGGCGCAACCGAGCGAGCGTACCATCCGCTTCTACGTGACCAAGGGGCTGGTCAGCCCGCCCGAGGGGCGCGGCACGGCGGCGACGTACTCCTACCGTCACTTCCTGCAGTTGCTGTGGATCAAGCTGCGGCAAATGGAGGGGGCGACGCTGGCCGTGATCACCAAGGAGATGCAGGATCAGGCCGGCGACATCCTCGAGCGGCGCGCGGCCCAGGCGTTGGGCGCCTCCTTGCCCGAGCCGGACCGGCTGCCGCTCCGCACCAAGGGCGCGCCGCCGCGCGGCAAGTCGGGCCGGGCGCTCACCGCGTGGATCGCCCGCGACGCGGGCCGCGACCCCGACAGCCCCAGCTCGTGGCGGCGTATCCCGGTCGGGCGCGGAGTCGAGCTGCACGTGGAAACGGCCCATCCGCTCGCCCGGCTCGGACCCGACGAGGCCGCCGTCGCGGAGGCGGTACGCCAGGCGCTGGCGAAACTGACGCCGCCGTCGGGCGCGTAGGGCGCAGCACCACACTCTCCAACCTGGAGCGCACATGGGTCCGGTGATCTTCCTGATTCTCCTGGTCGTGATCGTGCTGTGGGTGGTGGGCGCGTACAACGGGCTGGTGTCCCTCAAGAACCAGACGCTCAACGCGTTCAAGCAGATCGACGTCCAGCTCAAGCGGCGGCACGACCTGATTCCGAACCTCGTGAACGCGGTGAAGGGCGCGATGGACTTCGAGCGATCGACGCTCGAGGCCGTGATCCAGGCGCGCAATCAGGCAGTGAAGGTGAACGCGTCCGGCCCCGAAGGCATCAAGCAGATCAGCCAGGCCGAGAACGCGCTCTCCTCGGCGCTGCAGCGGCTGATGGTGGTGGTGGAGCAGTACCCGCAGCTCAAGGCCACGGGCAACATCGGCCAGCTGCAGGAGGAGCTGACCTCGACCGAGAACAAGGTGGCGTTCGCCCGCCAGCTCTACAACGACACCGCGACGCAGTACAACACGAAGCAACAGCAGTTTCCCACCAACCTCGTGGCCGGGCTCGCCAAGGCGCAGCCGGCGGACCTCTGGGAGATCGAGGATCAGGCGGAAAAGGCCGTGCCGCAGGTCGATCTGTCGATGAAGCCCAGGACGTGAGCGACGAAACCTCGCTGAACCTCTTCCAGCAACAGGAAGCCAACCGCCGGCGCACCGCCGTCCTGGTCATCGGGTTCGTCGTCTTCTTCGCGTGGCTGGGGTTCGGCGGGGACTACATCTACTACCTCTACACCCTCGACGCGCCCCGGGCCGCCGACCACCACACGTTCCCGTGGTTCGGGATCGTGCTGTCGCTCGCGGCCGTCGTGATGGCGTGGTACGCCTACCGGACGGGACCCGAGAAGGTGCTCTGGTCCACCGGAGCACGGGAGGTCGTCGACCTGACCGACCCGAAGGAGAAGCAGTTGGTCAACGTCGTCGAGGAGATGGCGATCGCCGCCGGCGTGCCCCGGCCGCGCATCTGGATCGTGGACGACGCCGACCCGAACGCGTTCGCCACGGGCACCGACCCGCTGCACGCGCACGTGGCGGCCACCCGGGGCCTCATCGACCTGTGCACGCGAGACGAGCTGCAGGCGGTGATCGGGCACGAGCTCGGCCACGTGAAGAACCTGGATGTGCGACTGATGACGACCCTCGCGGCTCTCGTGGGAGCGGTGGCGCTGATGCATGACGGTGCCAGTCGGGTGCTGCGGGGCGGGAGGCTGGGTGGGAGCGGTGGAGGTGGTGGAGGTGGGGGAGGTGGGGGAGGGGGGGGGAAGAAGGGCGGGGCGGGCGCGCTGCTGCTGGTCTTACTGGTGGTGTGGATCATCTCGTGGCTCCTGGCCCCGCTCATCACCCAGCTGCTCGCTCTGGGCGTGAGCCGGAAACGGGAGTACCTCGCCGACGCGATGAGCGCCCAGTTTACCCGCAATCCGCTTGCGCTCGCGAGCGCACTCCAGAAGATCGAGCGCGCCGACGCGCCGACCGCATCCATCAAACGCGGCGCCGCCCACCTCTGCATCGCGGATCCGCTGGGCCGGCGGCTCACGGCGCGCGAGGGCCTGTTCGCCGACGCGCTCGCGACGCACCCGCCCATGGCGAAGCGCATCTCGATCCTCCGCGGCATGGGGTACGCGCAGCTCAAGAAGGAGGGAGGCACGGTCGCGTGACCGGCTGGCTCGGCCGCCGGGCGCTCCGCACGATCCACGAGTTTCGCGCGCGCCTCGCGCGCTACCAGCTGCAGCGGGCCCGCGTCGCCAAAGCCGCCCTCGCCTCCGATCCCGTGGTCCGGGCCGCCGTCATCCGCCACGCCCAGGAGCACGGCCTGCCGGAGGAGGCGGTCCGCCGTCAGGTCGACCGCTACGTCGACGAGATCGTCCCGCAGCTCAACGTCCTCTCGTATTACCGGATCGGCTACAACCTCGCCAAGGTCGTCCTGAACCTGCTCTACCGGGTGACGGTCGACCACCAGGATGAAGCCGCGCTCGAGCAGATTCCCAAGAAGGACGTCGTGGTCTACGTGATGAACCACCGGTCCAACGTGGACTACGTGGTCGTGGCCTACGTGCTCGCCTATGGGGCGCACGTCAGCTACGCGGTGGGCGAGTGGGCTCGGGTGTGGCCCCTGGAGTACATGTTCAAGTCGTTCGGGTCCTACTTCATCCGCCGCGGGTTCCGCGAGCCGCTGTACCACGCGGTGCTCGAGCGGTACGTGCATCTCATCACGCTGAACGGCGTCACGCAGGGGTTCTTCCCGGAGGGCCGTCTCTCCCGCGACGGCCGGCTGGGTCCCCCGAAGCTCGGCCTGCTCGACTATCTCGCCCGCACGCTGCTCGACCCCGGCTTCGACCGCGACATCTGGTTCGTGCCGGTCGCCATCAACTTCGACCGCGTGCTGGAGGACCGGGCGCTGATCCGCGAGCTGGTGGATGAGCGCGACCGGCCGGGCCGGGTGTCGCAGCTGTGGACGGTAACGACGTATCTGGGGAGCAACCTGCTGCGCCTCGCGGCGGGCCGTCTCAAGCGATACGGGCGGGCGGCCGTCAACTTTGGCGCGCCGCTGTCGCTGCGGCAATGGCTCGCGACCGCCCCCCCCGGCCCGGGGGTGCTGGAACTGCCCAAGGAGCGACGCCTGGCCGAGCTGCAGCGGCTCGCGGCGCTGCTGATGGAGCGGATCGGCGCGATCATCCCGGTCACGCCCGTGCCGCTGGCCGCGGCGGCGCTGCTCTCGTTCGAGCAGACGGTGATCCCCAGGCGGGCGGTCCTCGACCGGATGGACCAGCTCCGCGACCGGCTGCGCGACGTGAACGCGAAGGTGATCCGTGGGGGCACGCGCATCCTCGACGTGTGGGACCGGGCGTGGCGCATGCTCAAGCTGCGGCGGCTCGTCGTGGAGGACGGTGACAGCCTGGTCGTGCTGCCGGGAGGGCGGCCCCTGCTCGAGTTCTACGCCAACTCCATCGCGCACCTCCTCCCGATCCGTCCTCCGCGCGTGCCGTTTCACAAGACGCACGAGATGGATCCGGGCCTGCCGCGGCTGCGGCGCCAGGGTTAATCGAGCCGCCGCACGCCGGCGGCCGCACGATCGATCTGCTGGATCACCGTCAGGAGCAGCTCCCGCACCGCGAACTCCCTCGTGTCGAGGCCCGCGAGCTGCGCCGAGCAGCGCGCGGCACAGAGGGCGTTGTTGATCTCCGCCAGGGTCGCTTCCCTGTAGCGGCGGGCCGGTTCCGGCATCTTGTAGGTGGGCGTCACGCGGGCCAAGTTAGACCTGTCCGCTCAGGCACCGTCACCCTTTTTCCCGTGCCCTACCGTTTTTTACCGCACACCGCGGACGTGGCCGTCGAGCTCTGGGCGGGGAGCGAGCCGGGGCTCTACCAGGCCGGCGTCGACGCGCTGCGGGAGCTGCTCGTCGGCTCGAGCCCGGTGGCACCGGCGGAGGAGCGGGCGATCGAGCCGCGCGGCACCGACCCCACCGAGCGGCTCATCCATTTCCTCGCGGACGTGCTCTACCTGTGGGACACGGAGCGCTTCCTGCCTGCCATGGTGACCGCGAGCGGCGTCGCCGGCGAGCGGTACGATCCGGCGAAGCACCACGCGCAGCGGGAGGTGAAGGCCGTGACGCGCCACGCAGCGGAGGTGCGGGTGGGGGAGGACGGGTACCGTACGACCATCATCTTCGACGTGTGATGCTCCGGGTCGAGCGAATCGACGAGTATCGGTGGCGCGTCCCGCGCCAGGGCGGGATGCGCACCGACGGGCTCATCTTCGCGGACGCCGAGCTGATGCGCGACCTCGAAGGGGGGGGCGACCAGAGCCTCCAGCAGGTCGCCAACGTCGCCCACCTGCCCGGCATCGTGGGACCGGCGATCGCCATGCCCGATATCCACTGGGGCTACGGCTTCCCGATCGGCGGCGTGGCCGCGTTCGACGAGCGGGAGGGAGTCGTCTCGCCCGGCGGCGTGGGTTACGACATCAACTGCGGCGTGCGCCTGCTCGCCGCCCCGCTCGACGTCGCCGACGCGCGCCCGCGGCTCAAGGAGCTCGTGGACGCGCTGTTCGCGACGATCCCGTCCGGGGTCGGCGCGTCCCGGTCCGACGTGACGCTGCAGCGCCGCGAGCTCGACCGGGTCCTGCGGCAGGGCGCCCGCTGGGCGGTGGAGCAGGGGTACGGCTTCGCCGCCGACCTCGAGGCGATCGAAGCCAACGGCGAGCTGCCGGACGCGGAGCCTGATCGCGTCTCGGACCGCGCCAAGCAGCGCGGCACCGCCCAGCTCGGGACGGTGGGGAGCGGCAACCACTTCGTCGAGGTCGGCTACGTCGCCGAGACGTTCGATCCGGCGGTGGCCCAGCGGCTCGGCCTCGAGCCGGGCCGCCTCACCGTTTTCATCCACTCGGGCTCGCGCGGCCTCGGGTATCAGGTGTGCGACGATTCGCTCGACGTGATGGTCGCCGCAGCGGCGAAGTACGGGATCGTCCTCCCCGACCGCCAGCTCTGCTGCGCGCCGCTGTCCTCACCCGAGGCGAAGAGCTACTGGGGGGCGATGAACGCGGCCGCCAACTACGCGTTCGCCAACCGCCAGCTGATGGCACACTACGCGCGCCAGGCGCTCGGCAAGGTGTTCGGCCGCGACGCCGCGGAGCGCACGCGCCTCGTGTACGACGTGTGCCACAACATCGCCAAGCACGAAACCCACACGGTGGGTGGCCAGCCGCGGCGGTTGTGCGTCCATCGCAAGGGCGCGACCCGCGCCTTCCCGCCGCGGCACCCCGAGCTGGCGCCGCAGTTCCGGGACATCGGCCAGCCCGTGCTCATCCCGGGCGACATGGGGCGGTACTCCTACGTGCTCGTGGGAACGAGCGGCGCCTTTCAGGAGACGTTCGGCTCCACGTGCCACGGCGCCGGCCGCCGGCTGTCCCGCCACAAGGCGAAGGAGCTCGCCCGGCCCCGCAACATCCTCAAGGAACTCGAGGCCCAGGGGATTGTGGTGCGCGCCGCGACGCGCGCCACCGTCGACGAGGAGATGCCGGAGGCGTACAAGGACGTGGCCCGCGTCGTGGACGTGGTGCACGCCGCAGGAATCGGCCGCAAGGTGGCGCAACTCCGGCCCGTGGGGGTCGTGAAGGGCTAAGCCAATTCGGCCTCGAGCCGCGAGAGCCGCCATCCGGTCACCATCGCGCCGAAGAGCAGAACCGGAAGCACCTGGAGCCCCTGCAGCGCCAGGCCGGCCGCGACGGCGCGCTCGGGCGCCACGCCGAACGGCAGCAGCCCCACGACCAGAGCCGCCTGCGTGACGCCGACGTTCGCCGGGGTGGGGCGCAGTAACCCGCTCAGGTTGACGGCGATCAAGGCTGTGAACGAAGCGGCGAACGGCACGGGCACGTGCGTGGCGCGCAACACGAGGTGATAGGTCGCCCACTGTGCGGCCCAGTTGTAGAGCGCGAACACGGTCGGCCACAACAACCGGCCGCCCCGCCCCATCGTGCGGAGCACCGCGAACCGGGCCTGCAACGAGGCGGGCAGCTGGGCCCAGAGCCACGCCCAGCCGCGGGCCCACGCGAGCAGCAGCACCACGACAACCGTCAACCCGACCCCGACCTGCACCGCCCGCAGCCACGGTTCGAGCTGGAGCACGCTGGGCGCCATCACGAGAAACAGTGCGAGCGCGAGCGCCTCGGCCACACGGGTCCACACCACCGACGAGACCGCCGCAGCGACCGGCACGCCGCCGCGCTGCACAATCACGTGCACCCGCGCCGCCTCGCCCGCGACAGCCACGGAGAGGGTATTCACGGCGGCGCCCACGAGATTCGCCTCCTGGGCCACCCGCCATCGGTGCGCCGCGACGGGCCTGAGGATCAGATGCCACCCCCAACCCTTGGCGACGAGCGACGAGAGGTGCGCCACGAGCGCGATCGCGAGGAGCCACGGGTTCGCCTCGAGCAGCGCGGTGAAGGTCACGCGCCACGGGAAGCCCGTCAGGAACTTGAGCGCGAACCCGGCGCCCACCAACCCGAGCAGCCACAGCAGCAAGCGCCAGCGGCGCGTCCTCACGAGACCAGTTCCGCAAGGGGAAGGCCAAATAAACACGAAGCCCCCGGGACGGCGCGATGGGCCGCCCGGGGGCTCCGCACATCGGTTACCCGGAGCCGGGGGATTGCTCCCTCCGTTCTTCATCCTGCCGCCGCCGGTTGACTGATGCGTCGCTCGGTAGGGCGAACAGGAGCTCCGGCTTCCATCCCCAAGCAGCCTGGCCGGGCCGCAAGGTTCACCGATGTGAGTGCTACGGGTCAGATCGGGTCGCGGACCGACCTTCCGCACTGCACGTCGAGGCACCACGTCGACGCGGATAGGACACGCGACTGGCCCTATCTATCCGAGCCGGAGAGCCTGCTCCCGGATCGCCGGCCGCCTGAGCCCTTGTTTGCGTCGGCGGCCTCCCCGGAATTTCCGCTCGGACCCGTCTTGGAGGCGTAGCTGGGACACCAGGTCCCGACCCTTCCCTCCAAGCCGCGTGGGATCAATATAGGGGCCTCCAAAAAGCGCGCAAGTGCCGATGTTTCTTCGGGTTAGCCAACACCCATGTGCATCGGATGTGGAGCGTAACCCCCGCCTGCACCGATCCTTGCCCCGACCGTCCACACGATGTGGAGTTGTGAATCCACATCGTCCACCTCCCCACATCAGCGCTTGCCGGCGGATTTGACGAAAATTTCGACGCCGTGCGCGTGCCGGCGCAGGTCCGATTGCAGCAGGTCGGTCCGGTACGGGCCCCAGGCCTTGAGCGTGTCCGGGTCGGCCGCGGGGGCCGCGACATCGTAGTCGCGCTCGCATCGGGCGAGGACGCGCTCGAGCTCGGCGAGATCGCGGCGCGCGTCCCGCTCCGCCGCGCTCGGGCGCCCCTCGCGCGCGCGACTCTCGAACAGCGCGGCGAGGGGCCGCGCGCTACGCCGCGCGGCCGCGCAGCGCACGTGCAGGCGCCGCGCGCGGGCGAGCACGAGATCGCCCGACGCCGCGCCGAGGTCGGCACGGAACGCGGCGGCGGCCGCCTGCACGGCGCCGAGGGAGTCGACGAACGCGCGCACCGCGGCGCCCAATCGGGCCTCCGCGGCGGTGTCCGGCGGAGGCAGGGGTGGCGCCTGGGCGGCGAGCACCGTCCAGAGCGCGAGCAACGGCGTGACCATCGTCAGGTGTCTATGCCGACTTCGTGGTAGCTGTAGGTTTCGTCGGGATGGGGCGGCACGAAGAGCATGCCGGCGCCGCCGGTGGCGAACCACCCCGCGAGCAGCTGCGTGGAGCGAGACCCGTCGAGCGGCTCGCTGAACAGCGCCTGGATCCAGCGACGGATGTGACGCAACTCCGGAGCGCGCCGGCCGAGCATCGAAATGACCGCCCCGATGCCGTGCGTCGCTCGCAGGAAATGGGCGATCGCGTGGACCCGTTGGGCGAATATGTAGGCCCGCACCCCCGGCTCGTCGTAGAGGAGAGTGCCTTCGTAGGGATCGGCCGGAGGCGCATCCATCCGGGGACCGAAATAGACGAAGACGCGTTGGTCTCCGTCTTTGCGTTCGACCACGGCGGCCGCGGCGTCCGGCGTGAGGCGCGCGGCGTGGATCAGGTCCTCCTGCGCGAGAATCCCGACCGCCGCCGTCCACTCGATCACCGCCAGCGCCTGGTCGAGCGGGCACCCGGCGGCGTCGTCGTAGGCGAGCAGGCGCGGCGCCTCGCCGGCGCGCAGGAAGAAATGGGCGAGCGCGTCGGCGCGATCTTCGAAGGCGCGGATCTGGCGCGAGGTTGCGGGAACCGTCATTCTCCCATTATAACCCAGGGTTCCATACCCTGATAGAGGACCTTCGATGCGCTGTCTGGCCGCTCTTCTCTGCTGCATCGCCGCGACGCCGCTCGCGGCGCAGGAACCCACGCCGCCCGTGCCCGATTCGACGGCGGCGGAATCGACGCGCGTTCCCGCGCCACCCACCCCCGAGCAGGAGCGCTTCCTCGACGGACTGCGCACGGCGACCCGCGGCATCGCGCAGCTCAAGGACGGCGTGGGCCGCGTCACGCGCGCGCAGGCGACGAGCGACTCGAGCGGCCAGCGCCGCGCAGGCCGCTTCCTCGCGGGGCTGTGCGGCAGCGCGCGGGGCTTCCTGAAGCGCGGGCGCCCTCACCTGAGCCCCGCGGTGTACGCCGACTCCGCCCGGCTCATGGCGCGCCGGCTGGTCACCCAGGTCGACTCGCTCATCGCCTACGCGACCACCTGCGAGCAGATCGCCGGGGCGAGCCCGGCGCCGACCGCGGCCGACCTCGGGAAGCGCATGAAGACGTACGACGCCGTGTTGCGGGACTTCCGCCTGGCGGTCGGGCTGCCCGTGAAAGACGACACGGCGAAGCAGGGACGGCGGCCCTAAACGACGGGTAATGGCTCGATGGTGTCGTTATGGTGGCGTATTGACAGGGCACAGACCGCATCCTACCTTTGGCCCCGGTTCAAGCAATACGTGGCACCGTCACCGGTTTGTCTGCGCTCCGCGAGGACCACTTGTCTCGCGGTTTTTGTTTGAGCCCGTCTCTGGTCGCGGTGACCAGGGTCGCAACATCTCCGGGGCAGTGCCCCTTAGTGCTGAGGTTGAAACGGTATGGCAAAGGGTAAGGTGAAGTGGTTCAACGACGCGAAGGGCTTTGGCTTTATCGCGCAGGAGTCGGGTCCGGACGTGTTCGTTCACTTCACGGCGATCCAGGCCGAGGGCTTCCGCAGCCTCGCCGAGGGCGACACGGTGGAATTCGAAGTCGCCCAGGGTCCCAAGGGCTTGCAGGCGCAGAACGTCCGCAAGGTCTGAACGACGCCGATCGCGGCAGAAACAGGCCCGGGGGAGAGCACCCCGGGCCTGTTTCGTTTCGGGTCCTTATATTGGGCCATGCGCTTGATCCCTCTCGGACTCGTCGCGCTGCTCGCTCCGGCCACGGGCCTCGCCCAGGCGACCCCCGCCAGGAAGCCCGCGGCGGCGACGACGCCGGTGTACCGCGGCTTCGCGCCGGGCGCCCCGTACCGCGAGTTCGCGGAGCGGGCGCGGAGCCTTGCGGGCCAGGACGTGCTCCGCTGCAACACGTCCCGCAACACCGCCCAACTCATGGAGTGCGGTGTGGTCATCCGCGATCCCTCGGACGGCGCCAACTTCTACCTCAGCGCGTACGTGCTCGAGGGCAGGGTGGCGATGGTGGCGCTCTACGACTCGGCGGGGTTCGGCGACGCGCGCGGCGTCCCCCTGGTGGACCGCACCAAGCGCGATCTCACCCGGGTGTTCGGTCGGCCGCGGCCGATCCGGAAGAGCGCGTGGGAGTGGACCTACGGTCGCAAGGTCGTGCGGCTCAGCTGGCGTGGCCGGGGAACGGGCCGCTGGGTGTCCGTCACGCTCACCGACAACGACGTGATGGACCGGATCAGCCGCTACGCGAAGCCCGCGGCACGCCGTAAGTCGTAGACGTCACCCGCGGAGCAGCCGCTCGGCCAGGGCGGACACGCCTTTGGCGGCGCCGAGCTGGTCGAGCCACCGCGGCGGGATACCCGCCTCCCCGTCGCGCGCGCCCAGCAGGGCCCCCGCCACCGCGGCGTTGGTGTCGGTATCCCCTCCCGCTTCGGCCAGGAAAATCAGCGCCTCCTCGAGCGACGGCCGGTGCATCGCGCACCAGAACGCGATTTCGACGCAGTGCACCACGTAGCCGAGTTCGCCCGACACGGCGATCGGGAGATCGCTCTCCTGCTCCCACGGTACGCGCCGGATCGCTTCGACGAGACCTCGGGGCGCGGCGCCCTGCACGCGATGCAGCACCTCCTCCACGAAGTAGGGGTTCCCGTGCAACAGCTCTCGCGCCGCGAGGTTCACGGCGGCCGCCCCCCAGGTGCAACGCTCGTCCGCGTGGGTGATGGCGGCCTGCTGGGCGGAGACCCGCACCAGCTTGTCGACGTTGTCGCGGTAGCGGAGGGCGACCGGGATGCAGCGCATCACGGCGCCGTTCGAGGCGGCGGCGCCCCCGGCTCGCGTGAGACGGCCCGCCTCGAACGGCTCGGTCCCCCGCTCGATAAGCCGCAGGGCCCGCTGCGTGGTGAGCCCGATGCCGCGTCCGTCCGCCTTCATCCAGCGCACCCACCGTTGGGCGACGTCGTTGGCGTCGAACTCGCCCCGCTCCACCAGCGACTCGGCGAGCAGGAGCGCCATCGCCGCGTCGTCGTCGAACGGCGACCCCTTGGGCGGCGGCGCCAGATCGCGCACGCCCTGGGGAAACGCCGCGCGGATGGCGTTGGCGGTGCCGAAACGCTCGGTGGGAACGCCCAGCTGATTGCCGACCACCAGCCCGAGCAGGGAGCCGCGTGCCCGGGAGAGGAGCTGCGGGTCCGGACCGGGGGCCGGGGTGGGGGTCCCGGTCACGGACCTAAAACGTCAACACCACGGCTCCGCTCCGCGGCGCCACGCGGCTCGCGAACCCTTGGCGGTCGGCGTGAGGACCGGTGTACGGATGCGCGCTGTTGTAGGCCGCCACCGTCGAGTTCTGATACAGACGGTAGTAGCCGACGTGCGTCCGGACGGCGCCCCGCGGGACGACGCAATTGCAGCGCACCGCCGCCCCGGTACCCGGATTCACCTCGAGGGCGATGTCGGACGGGCTGGTGTTGGTGATGAGCGGCGCGAAGTAGCTCTGACCGCCGACGTCGGCGCCGATGCGCGCGAGCCGTCGGCCGCGGACCCGCCGCAACTCGGGCAGGGGGCCCTCCATCGCTTCGCCGATCGGCGGGCTGCCGGGCCGCAGCAGGCGCCAGCGGAAGCGGGCCTCCGCCGCGCGCGGCAGCGCGAGCCGGAGCGCGGCGTCGGGCGCGACCGTGTCCACCGGCGACCCGTCCCGCAGGATCTCGACCGGCTCGACGAGGGCGTTGTGGACGACGCCGACGCTCGATCCGAGGTAGCCGGCCCTCCAGGCCAGCCAGCCGCCGGCGAGCACCGCCACGGCGACGCCCGCGACCCACCGGCCGAGCCGGCCGTAGCGCGAGCGGCCCTGGCTATCCCCCGAGCGTCGCACCTGACGCTCCAGCGTCGCCGCTCCCACGACCTTCCCCGACTTCGACGCGCGCCCGGCGCTTACGCCCGCGAGCACCGCGGCGGCGCTTGGGAAGCGATCTTCGGGCTTCTTGGCGAGGCATTTCACGATCACGTCCGAGAGCCAGCGCGGGATCCGGGCGTTCACGTCGCTCGCGACCGGCACAGGGTCGGCGAGGTGCTTGCCGACGATTTCGGCGCTGGAGTTGCCGTCGTAGGGCGGCGTGCCGGTCACCATCTGGAAGAGCATGGCGCCGAAGGCATAGAGGTCGCTCCGGCCGTCCAGGGTGGGCTGGCCGAGTGCCTGCTCGGGACTCATGTAATGGACGGTGCCCACCGTGAACCCCGTGGCGGTCTTGGTGCCGCCCCCTGTCCCCCCGCCAGGCTCGAGGAGCTTCGCGATCCCGAAGTCCACGAGCAGCGCCCGGCCGGTCTTGGCCTCGAGCATGACGTTGTCCGGCTTGATGTCGCGGTGCACGAGGCCCTGCGCGTGCGCGTGCGACAGCGCCTGGAGAATGGGCTCGGCGATCGCGAGGGCATCGTCCGTGGAGTAAGGACCGTAGCGGCGCAGCGCGTCGGCGAGCGACTCGCCCTCGACGAACGGCATGACGTAGTAGACGAGCCCCTCGCCGTCGCCGGTGAAATGGATCGGCAGGATCGCGGGGTGCTGCAGCCGCGCGAGCGCTTTGGCCTCCTGGCGGAAGCGCGCCAGCATCCCAGGCGTCCAGGCGATTTCGGGGTGGAGCACCTTGCACGCAAGGCGCCGGTCCAAATCCCTGTCCCACAGCTCGTACACCTCGGCGAACCCGCCCCGGCCGACGAGCCGCCGCACTTCGTACTTGGGTCCGAGTGCGCCGGCCAGCCGCTGTGCGGTGGGCACGCCCGCGAGGCCCGCCGCGGGCGCCGGTGTCGCCCGCTCGTTGGTGATCACCGTGGGCGACGGGGTGCCGCAGGCGGGGCAGAATGCGGAGCCGGACGGAATCTCCGCCCGGCACGAGGGACAGGTGAGCTGGGTCGTCACGGCACGTAAGATTCGCATTTCCAGCCTGGGGGGCAATGCCGACAATCGTGCAAGGGCGCAGCATGCTGCGCCCCTACATTATTTTTCCTCCGGTGCTGACGCTCCGCCTCGTTGTCGGCCTCGCGCTCGCCTACGGCCTGGTGACCCTCCTCGCCTGGCTGCTCCAGGAGCGGCTGGCGTTCCCAGCGCCGCGGGCGCCGGTGCCCGATCCGCAGCGGCTCGGGATCTCGAACGGCGAGCGCATCGAGCTGGTGCTCGACGATGGGACGAAGCTCGTGGGGTGGTACTTGAAACCGGTGGAGGTTGGTGGAGGACGGGGGAGGTTGGGGGAGGTTGATGCGGTGCGGAGCAACCTCCCCCAACCTCCTCCAACCTCCCCAGGCCTTCTCTGGTTCTACGGCAACGGCGAGAACATCGCGAACATCTATCCCGTCCTGCGCGACTTCCAACCCCCCGGAACCGCGCTGCTCGTCGTCGACTATCCGGGCTACG
>DASWDP010000143.1:0-3727 GCA_036395195.1 Gemmatimonadales bacterium
AGAACCCCTCGGTGCGGTTGAGCATCTCGAGCACCGTCTCCGGGCCGTCGTGAAGGGGCACCCGCTCCATGACGTACACCTGTCCCGGACGGGACACGCCCTGCGTGAGGAGCAGATGCGCGGGGATCGGGATGCGAGGCAAGGAGAAATCTGACACGCCCAAATACTAAAGGCGTCACGCAGATACGTCTAGCTAACGACGTCGCGCAGGAAGCGTGTATACGGCCTTGCTCGACGTCCTCGTGCAACGTCTATGCGTGACGTCTTTGCGCGACGCCTCTTGTTTTCAGCGCGGCTGGCACTGCACCGACGCAGCCGGCGTCCGGCCGCAGCCGATCTGTTGATCCATCCCGCTCGCGATCGGTCCGCAGGCGGTGGTCTGCGCCCCCTCGCGCGCGGCCGACTCGGTGGCACCGACGGCGGTCGCGCAGTTGGTCCGGCCGCGGAACTCCATGCACACGCGGCACTGCACCTTGGCGCGGGCGGTGGTCATGAAAAAGAACAGCGCCGCGACGGCGAGCACCGCGGCGACGCTGTACAGCGTAGAGCGCTTCACCGGGGACGCCCGCGCTACCCGTGTGCGGCCGCCGGGCGGCGCTGCGGCTCGTGGAACTGCTCCTGCTCCGTCGACCCCTCCATCGCCGTCACCGACGACTGCCCGCCGGTCGCGATCTGGGTGATCTCGTCGAAGTAGCCCACGCCGACGAATTCCTGATGCCGCACCGCGTCGTAGCCGTCCGTCTCCGAGGCGAATTCCCGGCCTTGGAGGTCGGCGTAGGCGGCCATGCCGCGCTCCTGGTAGGCCTTGGCCAGAACGAACATGCTGTGGTTCAAGGCGTGGAACGCCGACAGCGTGACGAACTGGAACCTGTAGCCCATCGCCCCCAGCTCCTGTTGGAAAGACGCGAGCTGGGCGTCGCTCAGGTGCTTCTTCCAGTTGAACGACGGCGAGCAGTTGTAGGCGAGCAGCTTGCGCGGGTACTTCGCGCGGATCGCCTCGGCGAACTGCTTCGCCTCCTGCAAGTCGGGCTTCGAGGTCTCGAACCACAGCAGGTCGGCGTACGGAGCGTAGGCCAGCCCGCGGGCGATCGCCGCCTCCATGCCGGGCCGCACCTTGATGAAGCCCTCGTGGGTCCGCTCGCCCTCGATGAAGCGGCGGTCGTAGGGGTCGATGTCGTTCGCGAGGATCGTGGCGCCGAGCGCGTCGGTACGCGCGATCAGGACGGTGTCCACGCCGGCCACGTCCGCCGCGAGCCGCGCCGCCACGAGCTTGGTGACGAACTCGCTCGTCGGGACGAGCACCTTGCCGCCGAGGTGGCCGCACTTCTTGAGCGAGGCGAGCTGATCCTCGTAGTGCACGCCCGCGGCGCCGTGCGCGATCATGTTGAGCATCAGCTCGTAGGCGTTGAGCAGCCCGCCGAACCCCGCTTCGGCGTCGGCCACGATCGGTACGAGCCAGTCGATCGCGTCGTCGCCCTGCATGTGGTGGATCTGGTCGGCGCGCAACAGCGCGTTGTTGATGCGCTGGACCAGGTGCGGGACGCTGTCGGCGGGGTAGAGGCTCTGGTCGGGGTAGGTGTGCAGCGCCGTATTCATGTCGCCCGCCACCTGCCAGCCGCTGCAGTAGATCGCCCGGAGGCCCGCTTTCACGCACTGCACCGCCTGGGCGCCCGTGATCGCGCTCAGGGCCGTCACCGCGTCATCGCTCTGGAGCAGCTGCCACAGCCGCGCCGCCCCACGCTTGGCGAGCGTGTGCTCGATGGTGACGGTGCCGCGCAGCCGCCACACGTCGCCCGCGGTGTACGGTCGCTTGACGCCGTCCCAACGATGGTCCGTCGCCCACTCGCGCTCGAGCGACGCGATGAATTCCTGCTTGTCCATGGCTGCCCCCTGCCCCCGGCCCGTCGGTGATGAGTCGCGCCGTGAATCAGTCGAGATGCTGGTACGCGACCGTCGTCAGGAACTCCGCAAACTCCGCGCCGGTCGCGAGTTCGGCGACAAGTCGTCCCGCGAGCGAAAACTGAGGATCGCCAACGCGATCCGCACCTACCCGTTCGGGTAGGGTCTCCACCAGGTCGGACAGGATGCGCTCGACCAGCGGTGCGGTCACGCTACGCCCGTCCGCGAGCCGCGCGCCGTGCCGCAGCCACTGCCACACCTGGGCGCGGGAGATCTCGGCCGTCGCCGCGTCCTCCATCAGGTCGTAGAGCGGGACGCACCCGGCGCCGCCGAGCCACGATGCGAGGTAGCGCAGCGCGACGTCGAGGTTGGTGCGCAGCCCCGCCTCGGTGATGTCGCCCGTGGGGGCCGCGAGCAGGTCGCCCGCCGTCACCGCCACGTCCTCCCGCTGCACGGCGATCTGGTGCGGGCCCTTGAGGTGAGCGTCGAACACTTCCCGCGCCAGCGGGACGAGCGCCGGGTGTGCCACCCACGTGCCGTCGTGCCCCTGGCGCACCTCGCGCAGCTTGTCCTGGCGCACCTTGTCGAGGGCCTGGGTGTTGCGCGCCGCGTCGCGTTTGATGGGGATCTGCGCCGCCATGCCGCCGATCGAATGGATGCCGCGGCGGTGACAGGTGCGGATCACGAGCTCGGCGTACGAGCGGAGGAAGGGCTTGTCCATCGTCACCGCGCCGCGGTCGGGAAGGACGCACTCGGGGCGCTGCCGGAATTTCTTGATGTAGCTGAAGATGTAATCCCAGCGCCCGCAGTTCAGCCCCGCCGCGTGGTCGCGCAGCTCCCACAGGATCTCGTCCGTCTCGAATGCCGCGAGGATCGTCTCGATCAGCACCGTCGCGCGGATGGTGCCACGCGGCATCCCGAGGTGGTCCTGGGCGAAGTTGAAGACGTCGTTCCAGAGGCGCGCCTCGAGATGGCTCTCGAGCTTCGGGAGGTAGAAGTAGGGCCCGCTCCCCTTCGCGACGAGCGCCGCCGCCGTGTGGAAGAACGTGAGCCCGAAATCGAACAACGAAGCCGCGATCGGCGCTCCGTCCACCAGCAGGTGCTTCTCCACGAGGTGCCACCCCCGCGGCCGGACCACGAGCGTCGCCGTGCGCGCCTCGAGGGCGTAGCGCTTCCCCTCCGGGCTCGTGAACGCGATCGTGCCGGCCACGGCGTCGCGGACGTTCGCCTGGCCGCGCACGTTGTTCTCCCACGTGGGCGCGTTCGCGTCCTCGAAGTCCGCCATGAACACGTTGGCGCCCGAGTTGAGCGCGTTGATCATCATCTTCCGCTCCACCGGACCGGTGATCTCGACGCGGCGGTCGAGCAGATCGGGGCGGATCGGTGCGACCGTCCAGTCGCGCTCGCGCACGTCGCGCGTCTCGGGGAGAAAGTCGGGCAGCCGGCCGGCGTCGATCTCCCGCTGGCGCGCTCGGCGGCGCTCGAGCAGCTCGCGGCGCACGGGCTCGAAGCGGCGCGCCAGGGCGGCCAGAAAGTCGAGCGCCGCGGGCCCGAGGATCTCGGCGCAGCCCTCGGGCGGCGGCTTGCGCAGCTCGATGCCGGGGGCGGCCGGGGGCGGGGCCATGGCTTAAGACTAGGCGAAAACAGTAGTTTAGACCACCGTGCCGACCACCCTCGTCGTCGCCGCACTGTGCCTGCTGCTCCTGGGCGCCCTGTGGCTCGCGGCTGCGCTGCGGGCGTTGCGCGCCCGCCGCTGGCTCGGGAGCGGCGTGCGGGCCCTCCTCGGCGCGCTCGCGCTCGCCCTCGCCGCCCTCGCCGGGACGATCAC
>DASWDP010000144.1:0-4402 GCA_036395195.1 Gemmatimonadales bacterium
TCGCCCACGAAGCGCTGGAAACCGTCTGGCGTTCTATTATTAGGGAGGGCGAGGAGGACGCGGCGGGCGTCTGGCAGGGATTGATCCAGGCGGCGGCCGCGTTGTTGCACCAGCGCCGGGGGAACGGGCACGGTGTCGCGGTGGTGGGAGGGGCCGCGCTCGCGAAGCTGGCCGGGCCGCAGCGGGCGGACGTGGAGTTCGAGACCGTGGCGTTCCGCGAGCGGCTGGCGCGCGCGTTGGCGGGCGGCGCCGAGCCGCCGAGCCTGGAGTTCCGGTCGCGCACCGGAGAACGGATGACGGATGACTGACGGCGTCATGAACGGATACGACGTGATCATCGTGGGCGCCGGGCCCGCCGGCCTGTGCGCCGCGATGTACGCGGGTCGCGGTATGCTGAAGGCGCTCACGATCGAGCGCGGCGCGCCGGGCGGCGAGCTCCTGAACACCGACCTGATCGAGGACTACATCGGGTTCGAGAGCATCAAGGGGTGGGAGCTGGCCCAGAAGATGGCCGAGCACGCGAAGAAGTTCGGCGCCGAGCTCGTCACCGACACGGTCGAAAAGATCCGCAAGGCGGCGGACGGCTGGTTCGACGTCGAGACGGCGCGCGGCCAGGTGTATCGCGCCCCCGCCGTTATCCTCACAGCGGGGGGCACCCCGGTGAAGCTCGGCGTGCCGGGCGAAAAGGAGTACGCGGGGAAGGGCGTCTCGTACTGCGCGGTGTGCGACGGCGCGTTCTTCAAGGGCGAGGTGCTCGCGGTGGTGGGCGGCGGCGACGCCGCCGTCGAAGAGGCCGACTATCTCACCCGCTACGCCAGCAAGGTGTACATCGTCCATCGCCGGGACGCGCTCCGGGCCTCGAAGATCCTGCAGGAGCGCGCGTTCGCGAACCCGAAGATCGAGGTCATCTGGAACAAGCGGGTGGTCGAGATCAAGGGGAGCGACAAGGGCGTCGACCATCTGGAGCTCGAGGACACCGTGACCGGCGAGCGCCACCAGCTGTTCGTGGGCGGCGTGTTCGTCTTCATCGGCTTCACGCCGAACTCGGGGCTCGTCGAAGGCCACTTCAAGCACGACGCGGGCGGATACTTCATCACCGACGAGCGCATGATGACCTCGATCCCGGGCCTGTTCGCCGCGGGCGACGTGCGCAGCCAGCTGACGCGCCAGATCACCACGGCCGTGGGCGACGCGACGACGGCGGCGATCGCGGTCGAGAAGTACCTCGCGGCGCAGCGCGAGAAGGCCAAGGCCGGGGTCGCGTCGTGAAGGTCGTCACCATCCCGAACGGCCGGTTCGCCGAGAACTGCTACCTGGTGATCGACGAGCCGAGCCGGGAATGCGCGATCGTCGACCCCGGGGAGGAAGCGGGGCTGATCGCGCACAAGCTGGCGGCCGCCGGCGTCACGCCGGTGGGCATCTGGATCACCCACGCGCACGTGGACCACGTGCTCGGCGTGCCGCGCCTCAAGGCCGACACGGGCGCGCCCGTGTATCTCCATCCCGCCGATCGGATCCTCTACGACCACGCCCCCGAGCAGGCCGCGGCGTTCGGGATGCGGGCCGAGGCCCTCCCCGAGCCGGACCGCGCGCTCGCGGGGGGAGACGTGCTCCGGGTCGGCGGGCTCGAGTTCCGCGTGCGCCACGCGCCCGGACATTCACCGGGGAGCGTCGTGTTCGAGGGGCAGGGCGCCGCGTTCGTAGGCGACGTGCTGTTTCAGGGGTCGATCGGCCGGACCGACCTCCCCGGCGGCGACTTCCAGACGCTCCTGCAGAGCATCGAGCGCGAGTTGCTTCCGCTCCCCGATTCGACCATCGTGTACAGCGGCCATGGACCGGAAACCACCGTCGGACGCGAGCGCGGCACCAATCCCTTCCTCACCGGCGCCTACCGCTTCGCTTGAGCGGCGGGCCCCGGCGTGCCTGCGCTGCGGCGCCGAGGTGCGGCCCAAGCCGTGGGGGTGCAAGAACCCCTGTCCCAACTGCGGCTTCATCTATCCGTTGGGCGACTGCTCCGACTGACCGCCGCGTGGGACACCTCCTCTCCCTCGCGCTGCTCGCGGTCGACTCCATCGCGCGCGCCTGGCGGATCCAGCTCGCCGCGTGGACCGCCGGCGGCCGGCTGTCGTTCCACGACGCGTTTCGGTTGAATCTCTACGGCGAGGCCGCCTCCCAGCTGACGCCCAACCGTCTGGGCGGCGAGCCCGCCCGCTTCCTCGGCCTCAGCGAGGCGGGTCTCCGTCCCGTGACGGGGATCGTTGCCATCGGCGTCGAGGTCGCCGCCGAGTGGCCGGTGTTTCTCCTCGCCGGTGCGGCGCTGTTCGCCTACTACGTCCCCGACTGGCAGGATGCCGCGCGCGCCTGGCTGCATCGCCACCGCGCCGGCGAGCTGCTCACGGTGGAGATCATCACCCTCCTCGTGCTGCTCGTCGTTTTCCTGCTGCAGCGCCTCACCCGCTCGGGCATGATTCGCCATCGGGTGCGGCGGCAGTGGCGCGTGGCGTGGGCGCACGTCCGCCGGGCTCCGTGGTGGGTGCTGGGGGCGGGGTCGCTCCTCACCGTGATCAGTATCGCGGCCCGCGCGCTCATCCTCCCAGCGCTCGCCTGGGGCCTGCCGGAGCACCCCCCGCTCGGCGTCATGTTCTTCGGCGCGCTCGCGTTGATCCACGCGCCCCTCGTCGTGCCGCTGCCGTCGGGGGGTGGGGGGCTGGAGGTCGCGTTCCTGAACGGGTTCGCGGGGGACTTCGGGTCGCACCAGGTGACGATGCTGCTCCTGTGGCGCTTCTACACAGCGCTGCTGCTCACGGTGGTCGGGGTGTACGCCCTGGTGCGCCAGGTCGGCTACCGCGCCGCGGTGGAGCTGTTCAAGATCGGGTGGGGAAAGGCTAGACGCCCAGACGCCGAGACGCCCAGTCGCGCAGGAGAATCCGACCCCCTATGAGCGAGCCCCGCATTACCCCGCTGACGCCCGAGCAGGCCGCGCCCGAGGTGCGGCCGATCTTCGAGACGTACCTGAAGGAGCGCGGCAACATCCCCAACATGTTCCGCACCGTGGCGCTCCGGCCGAGCCACCTGCGGACCATGATCGCGCACTTCCGGACGGTGATGAACGAAGGCACCGTCCCGCCGCTCCTCAAGGAGCTCCTCTGGGTGCGGATCTCCCACCTGAACCGCTGCCGCTACTGACTCAACTCCCACACTGTCTTGGCAAGACAGCGGGGAGCGAGCGAGGAGCTGGTGGCCGCCGTCCAGGATCGGGGCGGGCGCGGGCCGATCGAGCGGCTCGAGCCCGGGTGGCGCACGGCGCTCGAGTACGCGGACGTGATCCATCGGTCGGGCCATGACGTCACGGACGAGCTGTACGGGAGGCTGCGGGAGGCGTGGGACGAGGGAGAGATCGTCGAGATCACGCTGGTGATCGGGATGACGGAGTACTTCAACCGGTTCAACGACAGTCTGAGGGTTGAGCCAACCAAGTGAACAGGACAGCTAGCCTTTCGGGGCTGGTGCGATCACCACCAGCACGACTGTTTTCTCCAATGCCCGCTCGACCCCATGCGGGACGCCCTCCGGCGCCAGAATCAAGTCCCCCGACCGGGCCTCGACGGTCTCGTCCCCGATGACGAATCTCGCCTTTCCACTGATAACCAAATAGAATTTGTCGGCGCCCGCGTGCGCGTGGACCTTCTGCTCCTGGCCCGCCTCGAAGCAGTTGAGCCCCGCGAGCAGGCGATCGGTGCGGAAGCAGTCGACCTTGGTCATCTTGCCGGGCGAGAACCGGGCACGGGCGGGCAGGTGCTGCAGCACATCCTGGGCATCCATGGGCGATTCCTGGTTTGAGACCGACGGCGCGGTGACCGAACGGACGGAGGCGATGAGCGCGACCCGCATCGAGCGTGATCCCCTGGGCGAGCTGCCGGTTCCCGCCACCGCGCTGTACGGGATTCAAACCGAGCGGGCACGCCAGAACTTTCCGATTTCCCACCTGCTGCCGCTGGCTCCGTTCGTCGACGCCGTCGTCTGGATCAAGAAGGCCGCCGCGCTCACGCACAAGGAGACGGGGCGGCTCGACCCGAAGCTGGCGGACGCCATCGTGCGGGCGGCGGACGAGGTGCTCGCAGGGGAGCACCGCGAGCACTTCGTCGTGGACCCCTATCAGGCGGGGGCGGGGACCTCGCACCACATGAACTGTAACGAGGTGCTCGCCAACCGCGCGAACGAACTGCTCGGGGGAAAGCGCGGCGAGTACCAGCCGGTGCATCCCAACGATCACGTCAACATGGCGCAGTCGACCAACGACGTGATCCCCACGGCCATCCGGATCGGTGCGCTGCGCCTGCTCGCGGACCTGCTGGCGGCGCTCGACCGGCTCGGCGCCGCCTTCGCCAGCCGGGCCCAGGCG
>DASWDP010000145.1:0-10322 GCA_036395195.1 Gemmatimonadales bacterium
GCTGCAGCGCGCGCAGCTCCGCCTCGGTATAAGCCAGGATGGCCGGGTCCTTCACGGTGAGGAGCCGGTCGTCCACCCCCTTCGGAAGGGTTTTCTGCGTCACGGCGTGGTACATGAGACGCCGCGCGACGTCGATCTCGCGCACCGCCCCGCGGGCCCAGGGGATCACCTCCGTGGTCAGGACCGCGCGCACGCCCAGTTCCTGGCAGATCGCCACCAGCAGCGCGTTCACGCCCGTCGAGTCCGCGGCGGTGAGTTCGGTGATATTGCCGATCCCCATGAAGAGTGGGACCGCCGGATAGCGGCGATGCGTCTCCGCGAACCGCTCGAGCGAGCGCATGAAGCCGAACCCGATCGGCTCGATGACGGGGTCGATGAGGTAGCCCACGCCCCACCGCTCCAGCGCGGCCACGCTCGGCTCGAGGGTCTCGATCCCCTGGCCGAAGTCGGGAATGACGACGACCCGGGTCGCCGTGCCGCCGAAATCCTGCGCCACGTCCAGGTTCGAGCGGTTCACGGACAGCACCAGCTCCGCTCCCGCGCCGACGGCGGTCCGGATCTCGCCCGGCTCGAACGAATCGATGCTCACCCGCATCCCGGCGGCCACGAGCTCCCGCACCACGTCCGCGAGCTCGGGGAACTCGCGCCCGGGCGTGCAGCCGATGTCGATGACCTCGGCCCCGCTCGCGCGATAGTGCTCCGCCTCGCGCCGGATCGCCTCGCGGGTGAGGCGCGGGGCGTTGTTCACCTCCGCCAGGATCTCGATGTCGTAGGCACCGTAGTCGCGTGCGGCCCCCCCCCGAGCCCGGCCGAAGTACTCGGGGATCTGCCGCAGGTCCTTCGGGCCCTTCTCCACCGCCACGCCGACCTTCTCCGCGACCACCACCGGATCGCCCTCACACAATCCGGGGATCAGCACGAGATCGGTCCCCGGCGGCACCTCGAGGAAGCGCGCGATCCACGGCGTCGTCATCAGGGCGGCGACGGTGATCTTCATGACCGCCACCTCCCACGCGAACGCCGGCGCCATCTCGGCGAGGACGCGGCGCAGCGCCGGCTCGGCGAGCTTCCCGGTGACGAACAGCACCCGGCGCGGCTCGCGTGCCTCCCCCGTCACCGCGGATCGCCCGAGCGCACGAACTTGTTCGGCGTCCCCTCGAGGGCGCCGCCCTTGGGGCGCCACAGCACCGTCTCTTCGATCTTGCGCGCCAGCTCGAAGTCCTTGTCGGTGATGCCGCCCGCCGCGTGGTTCTTGAGCTTCACGATCACCCGTCCCCACGTCACCGCCAGGTCGGGGTGGTGGTACGCCGCTTCCGCGACGTAGCCGATCGCGTTCACGAGCATGAGCGTCGTCGGCCAGCCATCGGTCTTGTAGTTGCGGCGGATCCAGCCGTCTTCCAGCCACCAGCCGGGGAAATCCTTGAGCTTCTCTTCGACCTGCGCGTCCGTGTACGTGGGCTCTTTCCCTGCCATGGGGATCTCCTTCGCGGGGACTACATCACGCTCCCGCCGTTGATCATCAGCATTTGTCCGGTCACGTAAGACGCCGCGTCCGAGGCGAGGTAGACCGCCGCGTACGCGACGTCCTCGGGGGTGGCCCACCGCCCGAGGGGTATCGTGCGGGTGATGCGCTGCTTGGTCGCCGGGTCCAGCTCGCTGCCGTAGGCGGTCTCGACCCAGCCGGGGCCGAGGACATTCACCCGGATGTGGGGCGCCACCGAGTGGGCGAGCGCCCGGCTGAAGCTGTACACCCCGCCTTTCGCGGCGCAGAACAGCTGCGAGTACTCGCCCTTCATCCCGCCGGTGAGCACGTGGTCCCACGACATGTTCAAGATGACGCCGCCGCCCGGCTGCTCTCGCATCAGCTCCACGGCCGTCCACGAGGCGAGCATCGTCCCCCGCAGGTCCACGGCGAGCAGCAGGTCGAGCTTCTCGAGGCGGGAACGGGCGGCCGTACTCCCCGTCAGAACGTCCGCGCCGGCGTTGTTGATCCAGACGTCCACGCGACCGAACCCTGCGCGCGCGTCGGCGCCGAGCTTCACCACGTCCTGCTCGCGGCCCACATCGACCGACCATACGTGCGCCCGCCGGCCGAGCGCGCGGATCGCGGCCGCCACTTCCTCAGCCTCGCTCCGGCTGGTGCGGTAGGTGAGCCCCACGTCGGCGCCGGCCGCGGCACAATTAAGGGCGATGGCGCGTCCGATGCCCCGCGCCGCGCTCGTCACGAGCACCACTTTCCCCGCGAGCATCGCGTCGTCCACCTGTCGTTTTGACATTGTTTCTCCGGAAGCCTAACCTATCGGCGGTTTCACGATGCCCACAAGGGAGTAGCTCCGAATGCAGCTTCTGGTGAGCGTCGCCGACGGTCGCGAAGCGCGCGCCGCGCTCGCGGGCGGCGCCGACGTGATCGATGCGAAAGATCCCGGACGCGGGGCGCTGGGGGCGGTACGGCCGGCGGTCCTCGTGGCGATTCGCGACGCCGTGGGATCCGCCCGTCCGGTGAGTGCCGCGCTGGGCGACGCGCGCGACGAGCGCGCGGTCGCGCAGGCCGCCCGCGCCGCCGCCGCGCGCGGCGTGGCGTTCGTGAAGCTGGGGTTCGCAGGGGTGGCGAGCGAAGAACGCGCGCGCCGGCTGGCGGCCGCGGCCAGGCACGGCGCGAGTGAGGGGGCGGGGGGAGGGACGGGCGCGGAGGTTGTGCTCGTCGCCTACGCCGACTGGCTCCGCGCCGGCAGCCTGGCGCCGGAGCGGCTGGTCGCGGTGGCGGTGGCAGCGCGTGCCGCAGGGATGCTGCTCGACACGGCGCTCAAGGACGCGTCACTCTTCGGGCGCATCGCCCTGGAAGCCGTCGGCGCATGGGTGAGGGTCGTGCACGAGGCGGGAATGTTCGCCTGCCTCGCGGGAAGCCTCGGCGGAGCCGACTTGGCGACCGCGCGGGCGCTCGGTGCCGATCTCGTGGGCGTGCGGGGCGCCGCCTGCGTCGGAGGGCGCACCGGTCGTGTCGCGCGGGCTCGGGTGGCGGCGCTACGGGCCCTCGCCCGTCCGGCGTTCCCTGCCCTCCCCACCCCTCCGGCCCTCGTCTAGCGCCACGTCCAGCTGCCCCAGGTCGTCGGCGGTGACGATCAGGTGCTCTACTCCCGGTGGTAGCGTGCGGTGGAACAGCGGATCGACGAGCTTGCGCGCGTCGTTCGCCCCGCCCGCCCCGGCGGGCTTGATGAGCACGACGCGCCGGGCGCCGAGCGCGCCGGCGAACCAGGCGGCGATGCTGTCGCTCGTGACCTCCCACGAATGCGGCAGCGGGTCCGACGTCTTGAGCCAGCGGTACGGCGCGAGGATCGGCAGCCCTCCCGCGTCGAGCGCGGCGGCGATCTCCGCCCGCTGCTCGACCAGCGTGGCGCCGGGCGTGCGGGCCGCGAGGGCGTACGCATATTGGTCCATGCCCAGCACCGCCATCCAGTGCGCCGCGTCCTCCCCGATCTTCACGCGCCGGAACATCTGCCGGACGGCGTCGGCAAACGGTCCGCCGCCGGGTACGACGACCAGCCGCCGCCCAAGCCGGAAGGCGGTGAGCGCCTCGATGACGAGATCGAAGGCGCCGGCCTTGCCGAGCAACCCGCCTCCGACCTTCACTACGGTGTGCACCACGCGGGGTTGGGCGGTCACGACGGCAGCGCCTCCGCGGCGCGCTCCGCCGCGAGCAGCAGCGCGACGGCCGCTGCGGGAGCGTGGCGGGCTGCGGGACCGAGGAGGCCGGCGAGGTGCGTGACCTCGAGGCCGGCCCGGCGCGCCGCCTCGGTGGCGAGGAAGTCGCCCAGACCCGTCACGACCGCCTGTTCGAGCGCGGGATGCCGCGCCCGCACGCGGTCCACCGCTCCCCGGATGCGGGTCACCTGTGCCTCCCACAGCGCGTCGGCGATCGCGCCGGTCGCGGCGGCGTCGAGCAGCTCGCGGTCGGCGCACACCACGCGGGCAAGCCGCTCGCCCGCGAACTCCCGCGTCGCGGGCCGGCCGTCGGGCGTGGGCACCGCGTAGTCCACGGGGTCGAGCTGGCCGCGCCACAGGTACACGTCGCCGGCGAGCGCGAAGCCCTCCGCGGAGACGCCGGTGGGCCGGCCGCCCACGGGCACGCTCGTCGCGATCGCCTCAATCGGCGTGCGGAGCGCGCCGCTGTAGACCAGCTCGCCCTCCCTCAGCCGCTCCAGATCGGTGCGACCGGCCGCGGCGGGCTCGCCGCCGACGATCGGGATGATGTCGGTGGTCGTGGAGCCGGTGTCGATCAAGAGGCAGTCTCGGACGCTGCGACTCACGAGGCGCGCGGTGGCCGCCCAGTTCGCCGCGGCTACGGCGAGCGGGTCGCGGCGCGCTTCGTCGGGCGTGCGCCAGCGGCCGTCGACGCTCCAGACCCGCACCTCCGCGTGGGGGAATGCCGCCGCCACCGCGTCGAGCACGAACCCCACACCGTCCCGCTTGGTCCGGAACAGCTGCGACAGCTCGGCGGTCATGGTCACCCCGTGCGCATCGCCGGGGCCCGCGTCGAGCTCCGCCGCCAGCCGGGCGAGCAGCGGGGCGAGGGCGGCGGGATCGCGCTGGACCTCGTACGGCGCGGCGCGGACGGCGAGGACGCGGCCGCGCCCCGCCGCCGCCCCCGCGACGCGCGCGGCCTTCGTGTTCACGCCGCCGATGTCCCAGCCCAGGAGGCCGCTCATTGCGTGTGATCCCCGTGCTCGACCTCAAGGCGGGCCGGGCGGTGCTCGCGAGCCGCGGCATGCGCGAGGCGTACGGGCCCGTACGGTCCGTGCTCGTCCCGCAGGACCCGCCAGGGGACCCGCTCGCCCTCGCCCGGGCGTATCGCGATCGCCTGGGCTGCGACGAATGGTACGTCGCCGACCTGGACGCGATCATCGGGGGCGCGCCGCAGCGCGCCGCCCTCCGCGGGCTCGCCGGGCTCGGCGGGCGGCTCCTGGTGGACGCGGGCGTCTCCACGGCCGTCCGCGCCCGCGAGACGCTCGCCGACGCGGGGCGCACGGCGCGCGTCGTGGCCGGCCTCGAGACGCTGCCGTCCTTCGCGGCGCTCGCCGACGTGGCGCACGCCGTGGGCGGTGAGCGGCTCGTCTTCAGTCTCGATCTGCGGGAGGGGAGACCGGTCGCGCCGGCGGGCGCCGCGCATCACGGCGCGCTCCCCCCCCTCGAGCTGGTGGGGTCGGCGGTCGAGGCGGGCGCGGCGGCGATCCTGGTGCTCGATCTCGCGCGCATCGGGAGCGGGCGCGGTGTGGATCTGGACCTGGTCGCGGCCATCCGGCGCGCCCATTCCCGCATCGAGCTGCTGGCGGGCGGCGGCATCGCGTCGCGCGGCGACGTGGAGCGTCTCGCGGACGCCGGCTGTGACGCGGTGCTGGTGGCGACCGCGCTGCACGACGGCCGGCTGGGCAGGGAGGACATCGAGGCCGTGCGGGGGGGGCGCTGCTAGAGCGACTCGCGGTAGGTGGCGGATTGCCCGAAGTTCTCCTCCACCTCGACCTCGATCGCCTTGAGCTCCACCGCGCCGGCGGCGGCGAGCTCCTTGCTGACGCGTCCCGCCAGATACTGCGCGAGCATCTCGACGGTCGTGTTCGGCAGCGGGAGCAGCGCGCAATCGATCCGGGGGAACACGTAGCGCGGCTTCCCCGCGACGGCGACCGCCAGAGAGTCGCCCTCCTCGCGGATCTGGACCTTCGGATTCTGGAGGGGGAGCAGCACTTTGTGGTCGATCTCGTCGGTGAGCTGCTTCATCAGGTGCTTCAGCACCGAGAAGTCGAACACGTAGTGGGCCTCGGGGTCGAGGCCGCCTTCCACCACGACGCGGGTGCGGTAGTTGTGGCCGTGCAGCGTCTCGCAGCGGTGTCCTGGAAACGTGATGAAATGCGCCGAGGCGAAGACCAGGTTGTCCTTCGTGACCGCGACCTTGAATTCCTTACGGCCGGCCATGCCCCTCCCCCTCCCACCCTCCTTCGAGCAACACCACGAAGATGGCCGCGCCGGTCAGGTCTGCGGTGGCGCCGGGATTCCGCGTGTTGCGGGCGTCGCGCAGCTCGCGGTCGAGCGCCGCCACGCGCTCGCGGCCGGCGGGGGTCCGCACCCCGCCCGCGGCGAGCACCGCGGTGGCCCGGCTCGTGACCTCCGCCGCCGCGGCGGCGCCGAGCTTCCGCGCGATGTGCGTGTCGGGCGCCGCCGCGAGCAGCGTGAGATACGCTTCGACCGTCACGTCCGGCCAGGAAAGCCCGGAGGCGAGCGCCCGGCGCAGCGCGGGGGCTCCCGTCTCGAAGGTGGTCCGGAACCCCGTCGCGTACTCGCGCGCGACCGCGTCGCGGTCCCGGGCGAGCGCCATGGCGTCCCGCAGCCCTACGGTGGGGGCGGCGGCGACGTCCTGCTCCGGCGCGCCGCCCAGACCGCCCGGCGACGCGAGCCGGATCGCGGCGTAGGCGTCGCGCGCGTCCGCGACGGTGGTCTCCGCGAGCGTGGCCGCGAGCTTGGCGGCGAGCGACTCCGTTCCCGGCCGCAGGGCGGCGCGGGCGAGCGGGGCGATCAGGAGGATCAGGCCGAGGTTCGTGTTCGACGGCGCCCAGCGCGCGGTCGCCTCGACGGCGGCGCGGATGGTGGCGCCGAGCGGCCGCTCCCCGGCCGCGGCGAGGGCGGGACCGATCGCCGCCGCGCTCGCGAGGAAGTCCACGTAGGTGGCGTCGTGGAAGCCGATGGTGGGGGAGACGTTGCCGGGCTTCGGGGCGCTCGCCTCGAGCAGGCAGGCGAGTTGCGCCGCGACCGCCACGTCGGCCCCGCACGGCCCCGGGCGGGTCACCGCGGCGTCGCGCGTTCGAGGAGATGCTCGACGATCGCCGCGGCGACGTCGATGGAGCTCGCTTCTTGGAGGCCGCGCCATCCGGGAATCCCGTTCACCTCGACTACGTAGACCGTGCCGTCGCGCGCGGGCAGGAGATCGACCCCGGCGTAATCCGCCTCGACCGCCCGGGCCGCTGCGAGCGCCAGCCCGGCCCGCTCGGGCTCGAGCGTCACCGCGCGCGCCCGCCCGCCGCGCGCGATGTTGGTCTTCCACCCCGGCGGGGGCGCGCTGCGCTCGATCGCGCCGATCACGCGGTCGCCCACCACGAAGGCCCGCACGTCGCAGCCCGCGTGGTCGATCGCGCGCTGAAGATAATATACCCCCCGCAGCGTCTCCAGCGTGCGAAACACACGGAACGCCATTTCTTCGTCGCTCACGCGCACCATTCCCAGCCCCATCGAGCCGAACAGCGGCTTCACGATGACGTCGCCCAGCGCGCGGAACGCCGCGACCGCCGCGTCGGGACTCTCGCACACGACCGTCTCGGGCACGGGCAGCCCCGCCCGCTCGAGGATCGCCGTGGTCCAGAGCTTGTCCACGGTGCGCTCGATCGCGCGCGGCGAGTTGATCACCGGCACGCCGCGCTCTTCGAGCGCGTGCAGCATGTCCACCCGGAAAATGATCTGCTCGAGCGAGCCGGCGGGGACGATGCGCGCGAGCACCGCGGCGCAGGACGCGAGATCCTCACCCGCGGCGGCGAAGCCGGGCGCGCCGCGCCCCCCCCCGAACGAGGCGGTCAGCGCCTCGTAGGGGAGCACGCGACCTTCGTGCCCCCGGTCGGCCAGCGCGCGGCAGAGCTGCTCGGTGTGCCAGCCGCCCCCCTGCCGCGCGGAGAGGATCGCGACGCGCACCGCCGCTAATTGGTCTTCTGGCCGATCAACACGGTGACGCCGCCCGTGGCGAAGTTCGCCAGGTCCGCCGCCACCGCCTTGAAGCCCGGGGTGGCGATGCCCTTCTCGAGCGCGTCCCGCGACGCGAACCGCAGGTCGGCCTCGCGATACAGGGTCGGCACTTGCCCGTCGATGGTCGCGGCGAACTTCACCAGCTCGGCGCGCGTGACCCCGATTTCCTGCGCGTGGGACGCGAACAGCGGCACGTGCTTCTCGGCGTAGTACTTCTCGAACGCCGCCGTGTCCTTCGGCTGGTTGTACAGCACGATGACCGCCCACTGCACCCCGGCGGGCGGGGCGGCCTGCTTGGTGCACGCGGCCACGAGGACGAGCGCCGTGAGGAGGACGCTGAGGAACGAACGCGACATGTAGGGCTCCTTCGTGGAGGTTAACTCTCGAGCAACGATGCGCGGAGCACGTCGGGGTTCGCGTGGCCCGCGTGATACGTCTTACCGCTCTGCACGCTCGTCAGCCACACCTCGGCGGGGCTGAAGAGGAGGGGATCGATCTTGTAGAAGTCACCGTCGTAGCGCTTGAAGATGTCGTAGAACGGCGTGCCATAATCCTTCGAGGCCGAGGCGGGGATCCGCGGCGCGAGCGCCGCGAGCTCGGCGTCGTCGGCGTTCACCGTGTAGCGCGCGCGCCCGCCGTACAGGATGCAGTCGTTGGTGCGCCCGATGGCCCGCAGGTCGTTCTTCGCGACCGGCGGCAGCGGCGCCGCGCCGATCCCGCTCACGACCTTCTTCACGTCGAACCCCAGCGTGTCCATCTTGTGCAGGCCGGTCTCGAGGATGCGCGCGGCGATCTGCACGCCGCCCGCGAGGCTCGCCGTCGGCGCCACCACGAACGTGAGCCGCGACGGGGCGAGCCCCCCTCCGGCCTTCTCGGCCACCCACGCCGCCACCTCGTCGGTCGGCGCGGCCCGCGTCTCCAGCACCAGCACGCCCCGCTGCGCCCGCTCCGCGTAGCCGAGCTTGCCGAACAGCTCCTTCTCGACCCGGGCGTGCGCGCGCAGCGGCCCCGAGCCCATCGCGACGTACTTTCCCACCTGGATCGCCCAGCCGGCGTACTGCGACGCCATGCAGCTCACCGCGGGGTGGTCCGTCCACACGCGGACACCGGGCCAGGTGTCGCCGCCGACCGTGACGGGCACGTAGTCGATGTCGCCCAGCCCGCCCATGCAGATCTCGGACAGGGCGAGCCCGGCGCCGTAGCCGCCCGGGGTCTCGATGCCGGCGTCGATCACGCGCGCGCCCCCGGCCAGCACGCGCACGGCGACCCGCAGCGCGTCCGCCCCGGCCGCCATGCGGTCGGCGATCTGCCAGGCGCGCTCGTTCAAGCCCAGGGGCGCGCCCTCCCCGCTCACTCCCCCACCCATTGCAGGATCTCCCCTTTTCCGAGCTCGGCCATGTCGCCTGAGTAGCGTTCGTAGCGCCCCGCGATCTGGCGGTCGGCGATCGCGAGGCCGTAGCGCGCCCGCAGGTAGCGGAACAGCAGCGGCACGTGTGGAGGTCGGTACGTGCATGCGTACCGGAACGTCGCCGGTCGCTCGAGCGTGCCGAGCGCGACGATGGAGCCGCGCTTCAGGAAGCGGCCCGCGCCCGGTCCCGCCCGTCCGAACACGACGACCGTCCCCGCGATCATGCCACGACCCGTTCCCTCTCCCCCGTCCCCCGTCACGACGACGAGGCCGCGACGCATCCGTGCCCCGAGCTCGGCGCTCGCGTTCCCGCGGATGACGATCTCGCCACCCGTCATCCCCCGGGCGGCTCCCGGCCGGGCGCCACCCGCGTTCTCGCCCGCATCCCCCCGGACGTCGATCCGCCCGCCCGCCATCTGCACGCCGAGATCGCGCCCCACGCTGCCGGCGACGAGGATCTCCCCCTCGGCCATGCCGGTGCCGATCCCCTCCACCCGCGAGAGATCGCCTTCGATGCGCAGCTGAGCCGAGCGTTCGCCGGTCACCCGGAAGAAATCGCCCAACGTCGCGGTCCGGCCGCCGTGGCGCACCGGCAGGCCGGCGATCTCCCGTGCGCCGAGGGCCGCGAAGCGGTCGGGCGCGACGCAGTCCGCCACCAGCGCGTGCTCGGGTGCGTGCGCGAGCGTCAGCACCACCGCGTCGCTCATGCCATGATCTTCCGCAGGTGAAAGTGGTGCGGGCCGAGCTTCCCGCCGAAATTCGCGGCCGTTATGGTGTGTATGCCCGGCCGGCACGCGGCCCGAATGCCGGCGCGCATCGCCGCTTCGATCGAGGGAGCGTCCGTCCCGTCGAGCACGATTTCGAGCACGCTGTTCACGCCCTCGGGGATCTGGGACTCCGTGACCGCCCGGAGCGTGGGGTCGAACGGATCATTCGTCGTGGCGACCATGTTCTTGTACCGCTTCGAGCCTACCTTGCTGCCGCTTCGCACTACGCCCCCCGGGAACGGCAGGATCACGCCCGGGAGGTTCGTCATCGCTTCGACGGCGGCCTCCGCCGCGGCGAGCGCGGCATCCGCGTCCGCCGCGAGGATGAGGAAGTTTCCCCCGCCCACGCCCTTCAGCATCCCGAACGATTCCTC
>DASWDP010000146.1:0-21508 GCA_036395195.1 Gemmatimonadales bacterium
GGCAGCGCGCGCTCGATCCCCGCCTCGCACTTGCAGCCGATCACCGACGTCGCGAAGCCGGTGAGCTTGAGGGCCGCTTCCCGCGCCCACTTCGCGTTGCGTCCGGTGATGACGATCCGGGCGACCCGCATCGTGAACGCCTCGGCGAACGTGTCTTCGATCGCGACGCCGTTGATGTTCATGCCACGGGCTCCGCGCCGTAGTTCTCGAACGACACGGCCGCGTACTCGTCGAAGAAGCGCTTCAGGTCTCGCGTGACCGCGGCGTCGTACCCGGGGCGCACCGCCAGCCGTCGTCCCGCCGGCGCGCGGCGCAGCTGGCCGTCCTCGACCACGAGCGTCCCCGCCTTGATCACGTAGCGCGGGCTCGCGAACATCTTCCCCCGGTCGGCGTCGGGCGCGTAGATCGTCACGTCGGCGTCGGCCCCGGGGCCGAGGTGTCCCTTGTGCGCCAGGCCCAGCAGCCGCGCCGGCCCTGCGCGCGTGACGATCGCGATCTCGCCGAGCGTGTACTCGCGCCCGAGCCCGTCGAGCAGCGCGCTCCCGCCGAGCAGCTTCTGGTTCACGCCCTTCAGCCGCTCGTCGCGGTACGGGCGGTCCATCAGCAGGCGGATCAGCTCCGGATAGGAGAGGAACGTCCCGCCATTGGGATGATCGGTGGAGAGGACGACCCGCCACGGGTCCGAGGCGAGCAGGAACAGCTCGAGCCCCACCGCCCACTGCAGCGCGGCGACGGCCGCTTTCTCCTTGTACGTGTAGGGTACGATCCCGCAGCCCGACTCGAGCTCGATGTCCACGTTCACCCACTTGCGCCCGGTGCTCGTGTGCAACAGGTACTCGACGGGGCCGTCCGCGGTGACGGTGGTGGCCGCCCCGAACATCACCTGGCCCACGTCCACGCTCACCTCGGGATGGGCGTTCACGTATTCGATCACCTCGCGCGCCCCCGACTTCCACGCTGTTCCCCGCTCGCCGCCGTAGCTGTGGAACTGCAGATGTGTGAAGTGCGCCCGCTGCCCCGCGAGCGCCCGCATGCTCTCGAGCGTAGTCGCGGCGTTCCCCGGTTGCCCGAGGTTGTTGCAGTGGATGTGGACGGGATGCGGTAGCTCGAGCGCGTTCGCCGCGCCGGCGAGGGTCGCGAGGATCTTCCGGGGCGTCACTGCGCTCGAGCCGACCGCGTCGTCCAGGCCCGCGACGTTGCGCTCCGTCCCGCCGGATTTCCACCGCGCCACGCCGCCCGGGTTCACGATCTTGATCGCGTAGCCGCGCGTGGCGCCGAGCAGCCAGGCGGCGTAGTCCCGCGCGCGCGCCGTCTCGCCCGCGGCGATCTGCCGGAACAGGTACTCGTCGTTGCCGAGCAGCACGAAGAACCCGGCGTCGACGATCGGCGTGTCGTCGAGCTCGGCGTGGGCGTGGCGCGCCGCGATCGGGGCCACCGCCGCCTCCATCGCGGTCGTGTAGCCGAGCCCCGCATAGCGGTACCCCGTGACGAAGGTGCTCGGCAGCGTGCCGCCTGTGCCCGAGCGGGGATGCTCGCCCTCGGCGAGGGCCGGGGCGGGCGCCGCGTCGGCCGCGCGCTCCTCGGGGATCAGCCGCCGCGCGTGGTTCACGCTCGACCCGGCGACGTGCGCGTGGATATCCACGCCCCCGGGCATCACGACGAGGCCGCGGGCATCGAGCCGCGGCGCGCCGGTGGGCAGGTCGGCGACGATGCGGTCGCCCTCGATGCACACATCGCGCACGGCTCCGTCCACGCCGTTCGCCGGATCGTACACCGTGCCGCCGGTGACGCGGAGCCGGGAAGGCGTGGTCACGGGGCCAGCCTCTCGTACAGAGCGCGCACGGTGTCCGCGGCCGCCGCGCGCGGTCCCAGCCCCGAGAGCGCCGGCCGGAGCGGCAGCGGCACGTCGTCCATCCGGAACGCCGTGCCGCCCTCGTGAATCCCCGCCACACCGGTGTCGATCGCGACCTGCGGCGTGAACCCGGCGGCGCTCGCCCGCGGCCCGATCGCTACGGTCGCGACCCGTGCGAGTCCCGACGTCACCGGCTCCGGGACGCTCCCCGACGACCCGATCACCAGCGCGGCGTCGATCTCGCCGGCCGCGAGCAGCGCCGCCGCGCCCGCGTGCGGGCGGTAGGCGGGGGACCCGCCCGCGAAGTCAACGGCGAACGGGAACCCGGTCTGCCAGGTGAGCACGGCGTCCGCGCCCGAGCGGTTGCCGCCGCCCCGGAGCGTCGAGAGCGCGCAGCGGGTCGGCCCGTTCAGCGCCTGGGCGAGCACGACCAGCGCTTCGCCGCGGTCCGGGTCGGGGGGGAGCGCGCCCGGTTCGGCGTCCGCTACGAGCGCGACGTAGCGGGCTCTGGTCATCCGGCGCGCCAGCTCGGCCGCGGCCTGGAAGCGCGCGTCCTCGGCGGTCGGCCGGCCCTGCACCGCGGCGCGCATGACGCCGAGCGCGTCCACCTCGTCCGCGGGCGCGACCGCCACCCGGGCATCGGCATCGGCGGGACCGGGGGCGTCGCCCACGTCCACCGCGATCACCGTGCGGCTGCGCCGGCCGTCGGGGGTCTCGAGACCGCGGGCGTCCACCGCGTAACGGGACGTGAAGCGCGGGTAGCGGGCGCCCGGGTCTACGCCCCAGAAGACGATCACGTCGGCGCGCTGGCGGATCTCCCCCAGCGTCGCGCCGGCCCGGCCGCGGCGCTGGGCGGCGAGGACGCCCGCCGCCGCCGTCGCCGCCACGCTGTCGAGCGCCGCGCGCAGCCGGTCCGCGATCGCCACCGCGACGCGCTGCGTCTCGCAGGACACGTCGCCGCCGATGTACACGAGCGGCCGCCTGGCGCCGGCGAGGAGCCGCGCCGCCCCGTCGAGCGCCCGCTCCACCGAAGCCTTCCGGCCGTTCACCCGGGTTTCCCCGGGCACCGCGCCGTCGCCGAACCACGCTGCCCCGAGGGCGCACGCGTTCCGCGCTTCGGCGACGAGGCCTCCTCGCACCACGACGGCGATGTCGTCGCACGCGCACCCGCACCCCAGGCAGGTGACGTGGTCCACGGTCCGCTCGGCCGCGCTCACGCGATCCTCGCCCGGCGCTCTTCGACCGCGTGGTACACGGCGCGGGCGCGTGCGACCAGCGCGCGCCGGCACGCGGCGGCGTCCTCGCCGCGCGCGAAGATCGTGCAGATCGGCCGCCCGCGGGCGATCCCCGCTCCGGGGACCGGCACGTCGCGCACGCTGTCGTCCTCGAGCCAGGCGCGGGTGTCGGGCGCCGTGACGTCCCGGCGCGCATAGACGATCGCCTTCCCCACCGCGCCCGGCGTCCGGAAGGCCGCCGCGAGATCGAAGGCGGGCAGCGTCCCGGCGCAGGCACGGGCGTGCGTCTCGAAGATCGAGAGCCCGTAGGCGCGCTCCACGAGCTCGAGCGACGCCGTGTAGCGCGGGTTTATCTCGACGGGGTACGGGATCCCGCCTGACGCGACGAAGTCGATGCCGTTCACCCCCACGAGCCCGAATTCCTCCGTGACCGCCGCGGCGAGTCGGGACGCGACGGCGCGCAGCTGCGGCTCGGCCGCGAACAGAATGTTGCCGCAATAGCGGAACCCTGCGCCCCCCCCTCCCCCTCCGAACGCGCGCTCGCCCACGAGCGCCAGCGACAGGCCGAGCGGCACCGCGCGCCGGCCCTCCGCCGCGAACACGATCGAGCCGGGCAGGCCCGCGATCCGCTGCTGCAGGTAATGGCCGCGCGGTACCCGCCGCGCGACGTGCCCGCTCCAGGGCGCGATCCCGCTCCCGCCGCCCGACGCGCGCGGCTTCACGAGCCACGCGGTCTGCGACCCGCCCACCGGAGGCGCGCGGCGCACCAGAGGTGTCGCAAACCCGCGAGCGGCGAGGGCGCGCGCCACGCGGGCCGGGTCCCGGACGCGGGCGAGCACCTCCGGCGGATTGCCCCACAGCTCGCCGCCCCCCTCGGCGGCGAGCGCGGCGACCGCGCGCGGGTGGTTCTCGAAGCTCGCGACGTAGCACACCGCGTCGCAGCGGAGGCCGGTGGCCGCGCGCACTGCCGCCGCAGTGCTGAACCGGCCGGTCCGCTGGCGGGCCAGCGCCACCGCCTGCGCGCGCGCGCGCAGGTCGAGGTCGCCGAACCCGTCGACGGCGACGACGTCGTACCCGGCGCGGGCCGCCGACTCGGCGAAGCCGCGGGTCGAGACGCCGGCGATGAGGACGCGCGTCATGTCAGGACAACCCCAGCCGGCGCCGCGCCTGCTCGCGCGGCACCACGTAGAGGTGGTCGAGCACGCTGCCCCGCGCCTCGCGAATCGCCAGCGTCTCCACCAGCTCGCGGTGGGCGCCGCCGGCGAGCCCGTCGGCGACTAGCGCCGCCCCCTGCGCCCCGTGCTTCGCCGCCTGCGCGAACCCCTCGAGCACCCGCGTGGGGGCGAGCGTCCCGAGCCGCTGCCCGATCGCGTGGCGCACCGCTTCGACCCGCGCCAGCCGGCCCGACAGCACGAACTCCGTGGGTGCGGGCACGGACGTCGCGAGCGCCGTCGCGACCTTCACGGTGCTCTCGACGAGCGCCTCCCACGCGACGCGCTCGCGCGGCGTGGCGGGATCGGCGAGCCGCTCGGGGGAGGCGCCCGCATCGTCCCATCCGGCGATTGCCACCGCCCCGCCGCCGAACAGCAGCTCCTTCGGCACCGCGCCGGCGAGGTACGCCACCTCGCCGTCCAGCGCGCCCGCCGCCCGAAACCCCAGCGGGCCGCTCGAGCCCCCGGCGCCGTCCACGATGCGGCCGCCCGCCACCGCCACGGCGGCGCTGAATGCGCCGCCCAGCTCGAGCAGCACCAGCGACACCTCGGTGAGGGGGCGCGCGAGCCGCCGCGCCTGCTCGTCGATGGCGAGCGCCACCGCGCACACCTTCTCCGCCGTCCCCATGTCGACCCGATTCACCTTGCGGTGCGCGGGAACGGTCGGCAGATGGACCACGCCCGGCGTGAGCACGACGGGGAGCGACGACCGGGCGAGGGCGCGCACCAGCGCGGCGAGCCCGCCGATCCCGCCTGCTTCTCCCGGCGCCGCGAGGAACGCGAGCCGCAGGTCGTCTTCGGTCGCGTCCTGGACGCGCGTGATCGGGAGCCCGTAGCCGGACGGGCCGGCGACGAGGTCGAGCGGGCCGGCCCGCTCGAGCAGAGCCACGAACCCCGCCGGATCGGCGAGGGCGCGGGCGGTGGGGAGGGAGCGATCGAGAAACAGCCGGCCGTCATCGAGTCCGCAGAGATCGATGCTCACCGTCCCCGGGTCGACGCCGATGACGCGGGGCATCCCTTCACTGCTTCTGCGCCAGCAACTCCCGCGCGACGTCGGCGATGGTCTCGGCGTCCAGCACGAGGTCGTTGCGCGTGAAGAGCCGCCCGACGCAGGCCTTGTGGAGCTTCGTCTTGAAGTTCCCGATCCCGAACGCGCCGAACACGGTGACGCCGTTCTTCACGGTGCCCGCGTCGTTCACCTCCACCCCCTCGATCCCCAGGGGCGGGACGGCGTTCAAGTCCACCGCGACCTTGAGCGTCTTCAGCGCGGTCCAGGCGGCCTGCGGGACCAGCTGGATCCCCGCCGCGCCCGCGTTGAGGATGACCTCGACCCCGTCGAGGATCCGCGGCAGCTGCGACGCGTCCGCGAGGGTCGCGCTCTCCACCCGCACGTTGAAGCGGGCGCTGATGAACTGGCGCGCCTTCTCCCCCTGCTCGGGCTTGCGGGAGGTGATCGTGACGCGGGCGCCGTCCTTGGCGAGGAGCCCCGCGGCGCGCTGGCCGACGGGGCCGGTGCCCGCGAGGACCATCACCTTCTTGCCCTTCACGTCGCCGAGCGTCTGCTCGATCTTCACCACCGCGGCGACCGCGGTCGTGTTCGACCCGTTCGAGTCGAGCATGACCGACACCTTGAACGGCGCGAACATCGCGTCCACCGCCAAGGCGAGCAGCTGCTCGCCGGCCGACATGTTGCTCCCGCCGATCCAGACGGCCGTGTGGTGGAGGTCCTTGGGCCCGCGGGTGAAGAGGCAGCCGTAAACGAGGTCGCGGACGTCGGATTCGGTCACCCCGCCGTAGCTCATCACCACGTCGGCGCCCGCATCGTAGGCCACCACCTGGTCGAACACGCTCGGCAGCCGCGAGCTGTCGAGCTGTAACAGCAGCTTACGCATCAGGGTTCATGCTCCGCGAAGGCACGGAAAAAGGGCGCGAAAGCAGTCGAGGGGCGGCAGCCCCGCCCCTCGACGTAGGATCAGGCGACCGCGGGGAGATCAGCCCTTGTCGGCACCGCCGGCGAACGGATGCGTGGCCGTCTTCGCCTGGGCGATCACCGTGTCGATCTTCGGCTGGCCCTTCAGGGCCCGCTCGATCGACTCCTTGGTCGCCCGGTAGTTGAAGTCGAAGATCTTCTTGTCGTTCTTCGCCTGCCAGTGGATGAACACGCCCACCAGGATGCAGTAGTCGTCCACCCGGTCACGAGGAATGACGCCCGAGGACACGCTGTCCACCACCGCGCGGGCCACCGCCGCCTGCGCCGGGCCGAACATCTGGACGGCCTGGGTGGCGTTCTTCATGGTGACCTTGTTGAACAGAAGCGTGTCGGGTTTCGCCGGCAGGTTGGGGCTGACCACCGCAAGCAAGTGGGTGAAGCCGTCGGTGTTGGTCGAGAGCGCGTGCGTAAACGCCGCCCCTGCGGGGCCCGACTTCGACCCGATGATCAAGTCGATGTGGGCGACTTCGTTCCCGTCGCCTACCAGGGATTCACCGATGAAGAAATCCGCTGCCATAACTACCTCCCGATCCGGATGGGGTCCACGAGCTTGACGTGCTGGCCGTCACGAATGCGGTGTTGAGAGCGGCGTGGTTGAGGGACGTGGATACCACGCGGTCCCGCGTCTGCGGGTAGCTCCTACGGAAACCGTATCGATGGGGTGCTAACCTGCCCGCCGCGCCGACAGGTGTCAAGGCCGGCCGCCGGGCCGCCAAATCGAACTTTTCCGGGGTTACTCGGGCGGCGGAGTCCCCGTCGCCGCCCGCCACACCTCGTCTGCGAGCCACTCGAGCCGCTGCTGGGCGTAGTCGAGTTCCGCCGGGGTCATCGCCTTCGCGCGCCGGGCGATCTCGCGCGCGTGCGTCAGCAGGTCGTCCAGCACCTCGCGCAGCGGGCGGTTCTGCCGGCGCTCCGGCCGCGGGCGCGGGCTCACGCGGTCTGGATCCCGAGCGCGCGCTCGTCCGCCTTGCGAAGCTCCTCGGCCGCGGCGCGGAGCGTGGAGGCGAGCCCCAGCTCGGCGAGGTAGCTCTCCACCAGCCGCAGGCCCAGGTAGTACCCCGAGCGCTCCGGCAACACCTTGCCGCCCATGAGGCGCGCCGCCGGGCTCATCCCGCCCGAGAGGAAACGCAGCCGCAGGCCCAGCCCCGTCTGGTCGAGCGCCGGCGTCACGGCGCGGCGCAGGAACGCGTCCAGTTCGCGGATGCGGCGGTACTGCCGCCGCGTGTAGCCGAAGTACTCCCACGGCTCGAATCCCGGCGCCACCGCCTGCGCGGCCGCCACCGCCGCGCCCTCGTTCACCAGGAGTTCCCGCAGCGTGGCGCGGCTCCCCGTGTCCCAGTAGTCGTAGTAGCCGCGCCGGTCCGCGACCAGCCGCCGCAGGTCCGCGCGGCTCGTCGGCGACGTATAGCGCACCGCGTGCGCCGCTTCGTGGGCGATCCACAGGGGCAGGAGATGTGGCGCCAGCCCCATGCCGTACGTCTGGGGATTGGCGCGGCCGGTGAAGTGCTCCAGACACACGAACGCTAGCCCGCGTCCCCCCACGACCAGCTCGCCCGCGTTCGCGCCTCCCACCCCCACCATCAGGTAGAGGTCCACCGGACAGTCCACCTCGAAGCGGTCGAGGGCGCGCTGCAACGCGTCCTCCGCGATCGCCGCGACGTCCACGTCCTCGAGCAGGCGATGGAGGTCGGCGCGGTCCGCCCGGAGCGCCGCGGCGATCACCTGCTCGGCATGCGGCGACGCGGGGTCGAGCACGTAGTTGTGCCAGTAGCTCGCGAGCACCGGCTTGTGACGATCGAGATAATCGTGGTACGCCGCGGGGGGATCGGGCGCGGCCAGGACCGCGAGGAACTCCGGCACGAGGTTGACGAGCATGGAGCGGTCGAGTCCCAATTTGGGAAATGGCCGCGCCCAAGACAAGCGTGTGCGCGCGGCGGGTCAGCTCGGGGAGGGGGAGGGCCGACTTGACATCGCGCTCAGGTCTTGTCACGCATTTTGCGGCTCATCTCGGCGAGGAACCTCCGTTCGGCGGGCGTGAGGCTGTCGATGCCGCGCGCCGAGATCTTGTCGAGCACGCGGTCGATCTCGGCCTGCGCGGGATCGCGCCCGGCGCGGGACGGCTTCGCAGCGTCGCTCCCCCCGCCCCCCCCGCTCCCCCGCGCCGCGCGCCCGGGATGCACGAGCACGCTCGGCTCGACGGCGCGCCGCACGTGCCGCTCCGCCCGGGCGAGGCGCCAGTCCGCGGTCTTGAGGTAGAGGAAACCCGTCGCGAACCCGCCCAGGTGCGCGACGTGCGCGACGCCGTCGTTCGCGAACAGCGCCAGCACCAGGGAGATCGCCACCGCGAAGGCCACGAACCACTTCGCCGGGATCGGCTCCGGCAGGAACAGCACGGAGATCGGCTGATCGGGGTCGTGCCACGCGAACGCCAGCAGCACGCCGTACACCGCCGCCGACGCGCCGACCACGACCGCCACGGGCCGGAGCTGGATGAGCAGGAACGAGAGCGCGGCGCCGCCCAGCCCGCACAGGAGGTAGTACACGAGGAACGGGCCGCTCCCCATCCGCTCCTCGACCTGCGGCCCGAACACGAGCAGCGCGAACAGGTTGAACGCGAGGTGGAGGACGTTCGCGTGCACGAACATGTAGCTGAGGAACGTCCACGGCTGGGAGAACGCCTGGAGCGGCACGAACCCGAACGCCGTGAGGAAGCGCGGATCGACGAAGATCGTCTTCTGGAGCAGGAAGACGACGAGGTTCGCGACGAGCAGCCGCCGCACCCACGGGGTCATGCCGAACGTCCGCTGCGGGCCCATCAGGTGTTTATCCCCCGCGCGCGCTCCCCGAGTTCCGGGCCAGCTGACAGATGCGTTCGCACAGCTCCGGAAACTCGATCCCCGCAGCCCGGGCGGCTTGGGGGAGGAGGCTCGTCCGCGTCATCCCGGGGAGCGTATTGGCCTCGAGACAAAAGATGTCGCCCTCCCGGCTCAACCGGAAGTCGACGCGGGAGTACCCCCCGAGCTTGAGCGCCCGGTGCGCCGTCAGCGCCAGCTCCTGAAGCTGGCGCGCGAGCGGCGTGTCGAGGTTCGCCGGGAACGTCTCCTCCGACATCCCCGGCGTGTACTTGCACTCGTAATCGAACAGCTCGTGCTTCGGGATGATTTCACCGACCGGAAGCGGCACGTCGCCCACGATCCCCACCGTGAGCTCCCGCCCCGGGATGAACTGCTCCGCCATCACTTCATCGTCGTAGCGGCGGGCGACCTCCACGGCGGCGTCGAGTCCGCGGGCGTTCTTCACGAGGGTCATCCCCACCGAGGAGCCCATCTTCGACGGCTTTACGATCACCGGCCAGCCCAGCGCCGTGGTGACGTCCTCCGGCGCCACCGGCGCCATGAACCACGCCGGCACGGGCACCCCCGCCGCCCGGAACAGCCGCTTCGAGAGATCCTTGTCCATCGCCAGCGCGCTCGCCAGCGCCCCGCTGCCCGTGTACGGCACCCCGATCACGTCCAGCGCGGCCTGGAGGATGCCGCCCTCTCCGCGCCCCGCGTGCAGGCACAGGAACAACACGTCCGCCTCGTGCACCGCCGCGAGCCCCGCGAGGCCGGTCGAGAGTGTCTGCCGCTCCCGCTCGTCCAGTTCGGCCACGGTGGGCGGCTCCCGGCCGACGCTCCCGGTGAGGAGCCGCTGCTCGTCCGCCGGCGTGAGGAGGCCCGTGACCGTGTCCACGACCGCGACGTGATGCGCCCGGCCGCGCAACGCCTCGACGATCTGGGCGGCGCCGGCGAACGCGACGGTGCGCTCCGCCGTCGCGCCGCCCGTGATCACCGTGACCCGCATCAGCGGATCCCGGCGAGCTGGTGCAGCACGTCGTAGCGGGTGACGATCCCGGCGATCTTCCCGTCGCGCCGCACCAGCGCGGCGGGTGTCTCGCGCGACAGGAGCGCGGTGAGACGATCCACGGGCAGGTCGGCGTCCACGACCGGGAACGGCGCGTCCATCACGTCCCCCACGGGGGTGTCGAGCAGGGCCGGCGCCTCGAGGGCCTTCCCCATCAGCACCTGCTCCGACACCGCCCCCACGCCGTCGCCGCCGTCCAGCACCGGCAGTTGCGACACGTTGTAGGTGCTCATCAGGTTGAGCGCCTGGCGGACGGTGGCGGTGGGCGCCACCGAAATGACCGGCGGGGCGCCGGAGTTCTTCGCTTCGACGAGCCGCGCCACGGTGACGCGCTCGCTCTCGAGGATCTCGTTCTCGCGCAGCCACTCGTCGTTGTAGACCTTGGAGAGATACCGCTCTCCGGTGTCGCACAGCACGGTGATCACGAGCGCCTGCGGGTCGTTCACCCGGCGCGCCACCTCCAGCGCCGCCACCACGTTGACGCCGGTCGAGCCGCCGGTGAAGAGCGCTTCCTCCTTCGCCAGGCGCCGCGTCATCAGCATCGCGTCCTTGTCGGACACGGTGATCCATTCGTCGATCACGTCCCAGTGGAGCGACGTCGGGAGCTTGTCGCCGCCGATCCCCTCCACCTTGTACGGGTGCCCCTCGGTCTTCCGGCGGGTGCGCGCGTACTCGGTGTAGATCGACCCGGCGGGGTCGCCTGCGATCACGCGGACCTGGGCGTTCCGTTCCTTGAGGTACCGGCCGGCGCCGCTCACCGTCCCGCCCGTCCCCGGCGAGCACACGAAGTGCGTGACCTTGCCTTCGGTCTGCTCCCAGATCTCGGGGCCGGTCGTGCGGTAGTGGACGTCCGGGTTCACGGGGTTGTAATGCTGGTCCGCGAAGATCGCGTTCGGGTGCGCGGCGGCAATCGCGCGCCCCTTCATGATGTAGTTCTCGGGATGGTCGGGGGGCACGGCCGTGGGCGTGATGATCACCTCGGCGCCGAGCGCGCGGAGCAGCCGCGCCTTCTCCTGCGACATCTTGTCGGGCATGGTGAAGATGCAGCGGTAGCCCTTCACGGCCGCGGCGAGGGCGAGCCCCACGCCGGTGTTCCCCGACGTGGCCTCGACGATCAGTCCGCCGGGCTTGAGCCGCCCCTCGCGCTCGGCGGCCTCGATCATCGCGAGCCCGATGCGATCCTTCACCGACCCGCCCGGGTTGAAGAACTCGGCCTTCGCGAGCACCGGCGTGCGCAGCCCCTGCGTCACCCGGTTCAGCCGCACCAGGGGCGTCCAGCCGATCGTGTCGAGAATGTTCGCGTACGGTCTAGTGTGCGGAGGCACCGGTGTCCGGCCTCGCCGGGGTGGACTCCGGCTGCGCGCGCGTCGTGTCCAGTCGCGGGCGGTTGGTGTCGGGCTGCGTGCGCCGGGCGGGAGCGGGGGCGGGGACGGAGGGGGCGGCGGGCGGGGAGACGACGGCCCGCCGCGGGGCGGCGCTGTCGGGCGCGCCCTTCATGACGGCGCCGCTCGCCGCCGGGTGGCGAAACTCGATCGGCTGCAGGAACGCCGTCGCGACCGGCAACCCGTGCCGCCGCCCCGGGGCGAACCGCAGCTTCCGCGCCCCCGCGAGCGCCGCGGAGTCGAGCGCCGGATAGCCGCTCGACTCCGCCACCCTGCTCGACTCCGCGAGCAGGCGGCCGCTCGAGTCCACGAACAGGCGCAGCACCACGTCGCCCTCGACCTTCTGCTCGTACAGCCGCGGCGGATACTGAATCGGCGAGTCGCCGTTCAGCGCGACCGGCGGCTCCTGGTCGGGCGGCGCGCCGGACTGGGCGGCGCTGCCCGTCTGGCCGGGCGGTGCCTCGCGGCCGCAGGCCCCCGCCGCCATGCCGAGCGCCAGGACGCCCGCGAGCACGCGACGCCGGTCGTTCACGCGTCCTCCTCCAGTCGCTTCTTCCACGCCGCGAGGCGGTTCAGCGCCTCGAGCGGCGACAGGGCGTTCACGTCCAGCCGATCGAGCTCCGCGAGCAGCGGGTGCGGCGCGGTCCCCGGGCCCCCCCCGCCCCCCCCGAACAGGCCGAGCTGCGCCGCGTCCGGCGGCGGCGGTGCGGCCTGGTGCGCCACGTGGTGCCCCGCCTCGAGCAGCTGCAGGACCTGCCAGGCGCGTCCCACCACGGGCGCCGGAAGTCCCGCGAGCCGCCCGACGTGGATCCCGTAGGAGCGGTCGGCGCCACCCGGCTCGAGCCGGTGCAGGAACACGATCTCGTCTCCGGCCTCCCGCACCGCCACGTTGAAGTTGCGCGCGTGCGCCAGCTCCTCCGTGAGCTGCGTCAGTTCATGATAATGCGTCGCGAAGATCGTCTTGCAGCCGATCGCATTGTGCAGGAACTCGGTCACCGCCCATGCGATCGCGACGCCGTCGTACGTCGAGGTGCCGCGGCCGATCTCGTCGAGCAACACGAGGCTCCGCGCGGTCGCGCCGTGCAGGATGGCGCTCGTCTCGCTCATCTCGACCATGAAGGTCGACTGGCCCCGCACGAGGTTGTCCGACGCCCCGACGCGCGTGAACAGCCGGTCCACCACGCCGATCACCGCACGCCGCGCGGGCACGAACGCCCCCACCTGCGCCAGCAGCACGCACAGCCCCACCTGCCGCAGCAGGGTGGACTTCCCCGCCATGTTGGGCCCGGTCAGGAGGATCACCCGGCCGGCCTCGTCCAGCCGTACGTCGTTCGGAATGAACGCCTCGCGCGCCATCATCCGCTCGACCACCGGGTGGCGACTGTCCTCCAGGGCGATCGTGAAGTCGTCGTTCACCTCGGGACGGACGTAGCGCTCGTGGTGCGCGAGGTCGGCGAGCGCGCTCCAGACGTCGAGCCGGGCGAGCAGCCCCGCCGTGGTCTGCACCCGCGCGATCGCGTCGGCGATGCGGCGCCGCAGCGCATCCACGAGCTCGGTCTCGCGCGCCGCGATGCGCTCCTCCGCCCCCAGCACCTTCGCTTCGTATTCCTTCAGCTCGGGCGTGACATAGCGCTCCGCCCCCGACAGGGTCTGGCGCCGCTCGTAGTCCACGGGGACTCTGGATTTGTGCGGGTTCGTCACCTCGATGTAGTAGCCGAAGACCTTGTTGAAGCCGACCTTGAGCGACGCGATCGCTGTGCGCTCGCGCTCCCGGGCCTGGAGCCCGGCGATGTACCGCTTCCCACCGTCCCGCGCGTCCGTGAGGTCGTCGAGCTCGCGGTCGTATCCCGGGCGGATCGCGTCCCCATCCGCCAGCTGCGCGGGCGGGCGCTCGACCAGGGCCCGGGCCAGCTCGTCTCCGACGTCCTGGAGCAGATCGAAGCGGTCGGCCGCCTCCTCGAGCGGCGCCGCCCGGCCGCGCGCCTCGAGCCCGTCGAGCGCGGCGCGCACGTCGGGGAGGCGCAGCACCGAGTCCCGCAGCGCCCCGAGCTCGCGCGGCGTCGCGCGCCCGAGCGCCGCCCGCCCCGCCAGACGCTCGAGATCGCGCACGCCGTCGAGCGCTTCCCGCAGGCGGTCGCGTCCCCGTGGGTCCCCCACCAGCACTTCCACGGCGTCGAGGCGGGCGTTGATCGCCGCCGGGTCGACCAGCGGTGCGAGCAGCCAGCGCCGCAGCAGCCGCGCGCCCATGGGCGTGATCGTCCGGTCGAGCACGTCGAGCAGCGTTCCTCCGGGGACCCCGGCGCGGAGCGGCTCGACCAGCTCCAGGTTGCGCCGGGTCATCTCGTCGAGCGGCAGCACGTCGCCGCGCCGCAGCACGCGGGGCCGGGCGAGATGGGGCAGGCCCCCGGGCTTGAGCTCACGCGCGTAGCGCAGCAGCGCTCCCGCCGCGCCCAGGGCGGCGCGGTCGCCCCCCCCCGCCTCGATCCCGAGGCCGTCGAGCGAGGCGAGCCGGAAGGTCCGCGTCAGGTCTTCGCGGGCGAGCTCCGGGTCGAACTCCCACGCTTCGCGCTCCGTGCGGGTCGCCCCTCCGTGCGGGACTTCGATCCCCGCGACGACGACGAGCTCCGGCGCCTCGTAGCGGGCGAGCGCGGTGGCGAGATCCTCTGGCGCCACGGTTTCGAGCACGAGCTCGCCCGTCGTGAGGTCGAGGGCGGCGAGCCCCGCGGCGGCCCCCCCGCCCCCGGGATCGACGGCCACGAGGAAGTTGTTCCGCTTGCGCTCGAGCCAATCCTCCGCGAGCACCGTGCCGGGCGTGACGGTCTCCACCACCTCGCGCCGCACGAGCCCCTTGGCGAGCCGCGGGTCTTCCACCTGCTCGCAGATCGCCACGCGGTGACCCAGGGCGATCAGCCGCCGCAGGTATTCGGTGGCCGCCTTGACGGGCACGCCGGCGAGGGGCACATCCGCCGCGCCGCCGTTGTTGCGCGCGGTGAGGGTCAGGCCGAGCTCCCGCGCTGCGACCCGGGCGTCGTCCTCGAACATCTCGTAGAAGTCCCCCATCCGGAAAAAGAGGATCGTGTCCGGGTGCCGCGCCTTGATCTCGCGGTACTGCTGCATCAGCGGGGTGTCGGTCTCGACCCGCGGGGTCACGGCTCCTCCACCACGAACGGCTGGCCGCCGAGCCGGGTCTTCAAGCGCCGCTGCGCCTGCACCGCCTCGTCCCGCGTCGGGTACGGCCCGACGCGCACCTTGAAGAGGCCGCTCGTGTCCCGCACCACGCGGGCCGCGAAGCCCATCACCTTCAGGCGCGTCAGCATCTCGTCCACCTGTGCCGCGCTCTTCACGGCGAGGACCTGGACGGTGTACCCCGAGACCGCGGTCGCCGCGGCCCTCGCCTGGCTGTCGCCCGGGGAGGCGGTGGCGGGGGAGGACACGGGCGCGGGGTTCGTCGCCGCGCCCGGCGCGCAGCGCGCGGCGTAGAAGCTCACCTGGTTCTTGAACTCGACGTCGGCACCCGCGCCGTCCAGCGCCTCCTGGATCAGGGCGCAGCCGTGCGCGGGGTCCTTCAGGTCAAAGTACGCGCGCGCCGCCCAGAAGTCGGCCCGCGGTTTGAGCGGCGAGTCGGGGTAATCGCGCCGCAGCCGTTCCGCGGCCTGGACCGTCCCCGCCGGGTCACCCTGCGCGAAATACAGCTGCGTGAGCAGCACCAGCGCCGAGTCCGCCCACACCGAGCGCCCGTACTCGACCACCACGCGCTGCAGGCTGGTGGCGGCGGTCACCGCGTCCCCGGCGATCCGCCCCGCGGTGAACAGCGCGCCCGGATAGAGGGAATCCTGGGGGGACAGGCCTGCGAGCAGCCGGCGCAGCATCGCGCGCGCCGAGTCCGGTCGCGTTTGGGCCACCCGGAGCGCGGCGGCTCGGACCGTGTCGGTCTGGGCGGTTAGCCGGTTAGCCGGATAGGCGGTTAGCAAGAGCAGTACCACACTAACCGTCCAACCGCCTGACCGCCTAACCGCCTTCACGCCGCCTCCCTCGCGCGCACGCCCCACGCCAGCACCAGCTGCTCGAGGATCCCGCGTTCGTCGGTCACGGTCGAGGACTTGAGGGCGCGGTCGGCGGCGAGCGCGCGCCGGATCGCGTACGACAGCTCGCGCCCGCTCCACAGGCTCGCCCAGCGGGCCCAGCGCGCGGCGGTGTGTTCCCAGCTCCCCAGGCCGTAGGGGCGGGCGGCGCGCAGGAGCGAGAGAATGAGCGGCTCGAGCCGGCTCCGGGGCGCCCCGCGATCGAGCTCGGCCCGCGCCAGCGCGGTGCCGAGCAGCGCGGTCGCGAGCGCGGTGATGAGGCGGACCCCGCTCATCCCCGCCTGCTCCAGCACCGGCTCGACCAGGCGTGCCGCGGCGGGGGCGCGTCGCTCGAGCGCCGCGTCCACCAGATCCTGCACCGTCTCGCCCCGGCGCACGCCCACGAGCGCCGCGACGTCGTCGCGCGTGACCGCGCGGCTGGCGGCGAGCGCCGCGAGCTTCTCGAGCTCCGGGGCGAGCGCCGCGAGGTCGTTTCCCACGGCCGCCAGCAGCAGCTCGCCGGCGTCGGGCGCGAGCTCGAGCCCGAGCTGCTTCGCGCGATGCGCCATCCAGCGCTCGACCCGCGCCGGGGGCAGCGGCTCGACCGCGACGCCCGTCGCCCGGCGCGCGAGCTCCGGGTCCGGCGCCTCGCCCGCGCCCTGCACCAGCACGAGCACCGTCGTGGGGTTGGGAGCTTCGAGATAGTGCAGCAGCTCCTGGCGCACCTTGGCGGTCTTGCGCAGCTGCTCGAGGCCGCGGATCACCACGGCGCGCGTGGCCGCGAGCATCGGCGGCGTGTTCACCAGCGCGTGGAACGACTCGGGGTCCAGGTCGACCGCGCTCCGCTGATCGACGTTGAAATCACGGGACGCCGGGTCCACGGCCCGCTCGACCAGGGCACGAACCGCCTCGTCCTTCAACACGTCTTCGTCGCCATGAAGGTAGTAGACGGCGTCCGGCGGACCCTGCTTCAGGCTCCGGAGCAGTGCATCAAAGGTGAGAGCCCCCATACGGGGCGGAAGTTACCGCGGCCTCGGGTCGAGAGAAAGCCTACCGGCCCGCCGACGCGGGTTCGACGAGCGCCGTGCCGTAGGGGTTCTGGTTGCCCGTGAACACGCTCGCCCGCGGGTCCTGGAACGACACGAACGGCACGCCCGCCTGTACGACGGGCTTGGGGAAGGGCACGGGCGGCAGGGCGGGGGCGCGGGCCACAGGAGGGCGCCGGAGCCCCTCGAGCGCGACGAGTGCGAGCGCGGCCGCGATGAACAGCGCAGCCGCGATGCCGGCGCGCGCCGGCACCTGGCGAGCCGCGTCCCGCTCGCGCGCGAGTCGCGCGTCGAGCCGGGGCCGGAAGGCCGGGGAGGGCTCGATCGTTTCCGCGGCCTGCAACGCCAGCACCCCGCGCCGGACCGCGGCGTCGTACTTACGGCAGCAGGCGCACTGCGCGAGGTGGCGCTCGAAACGCCGCAGCTCGCGCGGGCCTCCGATCAGCCCGTCGCGAAAATCCGTATAGCGGTCGAGGAATTCGCCGCACGTCATAATGGCAATGTTCTACTCTGCCGGTGGACCGGAGGTTCCAGGCGCTATTCGAGCAGCGGCTCGATCAGCTGGGCGAAGCTGTTCCGGGCCCGGTTCAGCCGGCTCTTCACCGTGCCCAGGTTGCACCCCGTGATCTCGGCGATCTCGGCGTAGCTCTTCCCTTCGAGCTCGCGCAGCACGAACACGGCGCGATGGTGGGTGGGCAGCTGGCCCACGCACTGGTCCACCGCGTCCTTGAGGTAGCGCTTCCGATACAGGTCGTCGGGCCGGGCCGTGGCGTCCTCGAACTGCAACGGCCGGTGGTCGGCCTCCCAGTGCTTCTTGATTGTCTGGAACAACACCAGCGGATTGCGGCTGCGGTTGCGCAACTCGTTCTTCGCGAGGTTCGAGGCGATCGTGTAGATCCAGGTCGAGAACTTCTTCGTCTGGTCGAAGCGGTGCAGGTGGCGGAACACCCGGATGAAGACCTCCTGCACGAGGTCCTCGGCCCGCTCGCGGTCGCCGATGGTCCGGTTGATGAAATTGAGCAGGCGGGTCTGGTAGCGGTCCACGACGGTGCCGAACGCCTGGGGATCTCCCCTCAGGTGCTCGAGCACCAGCCGGCCGTCGTCCAGCTCGTGCAGCGCCTGGCGCTCCAGCGCGCGCGCGCTCACGACGGCTTGGCTCTTCCGTTTGAGAGCTACTCGCATGGGCTGCTCCGTCGTTACCAATGGAATACCGGGATGCGATGCGGTAAGACCTTCCACTTATATAGATACGGCACGAACCGTACCGGTCGCATCCCGGGTCCTAAACCACCGTGCCCCAAGGCCTTGTTCCACGGGCGCCGGGTCGTTTCGACGCCCGCGTCTCCGACAGGTGACACCGGAATGCTACATCCCCAGCACGAACCCCGCCATATAAAGGATGGCCACAATCGTCTTCGCGTCACGGATTTCCCCGTCCCGGATGCGGGCGAGCACCTGCGAGAGCGGCTGCGGCACGACCTCGATGAACTCGTCGCGCTCCCGCGCGGGCGTCCCCGCGGTGAGCCCGGTCGCCAGGTACAGGTGGATCACTTCGTCGGTGAACCCCGGCGTCGTCCACACCGACGTCAGCCGCCGCAGCGCCGTCGCGGTCACACCCGCCTCCTCGACCAGCTCGCGCCGGGCGCACGCCTCCGGGTCCTCGCCCGGGGCGAGGGTGCCGGCCGGTACCTCCCACAGTGTGCCGCCCGCGGCGTAGCGGTATTGCTTGATCAGGAGGATCGTCGGGTCCCCGCGCTGCGGATCGGATGCGCAGGGCACCACCGCGGCGGCGCCGGGATGGCGGATCAGCTCCAACTCCCCTGTGGAGCCGTCGGGGAAGCGGACCGTGTCGACGTCGAGCCGGACGACCCGACCCGTGTAGATCCGGCGGCTGGCGAGTTGCATCGCGCTCCTCAGCGGTTGAAGAGCCACGTGACGGGGACCTTGAAGCCCTCGGCGAGGAAATAGGCGGCGTTGCGCCGGGGGTTGGCGCGGATCGGCGAGCCGGGTGCGGGCGACGTGAACGGCGCGAGCCCGAGCCGTGTCGCGATGATCTGCAGCCGCAGCATGTGGAACCCATCCGAGACGAGCAGCACGCGCCGGCTGTCGTGACCCGTGAACCAGCGCGCTACCCCGTCGAGCGAGGCGGAGGTGCTGGTGCCCGCGGGCAGCGCCACCACGGCGCCCTCCGGCAGCCCCGCCTTGAGCAGGTAGCGCCGCCCGACCTCCGATTCGCTCACCGTCTCACCCGTCCCCACGCCGCCCGTGACGAGCACGACCGGCGCGAGGCCGCGCTGGTACAACGCCGCCGCGTGGTCGAGCCGGGCCCGGAAGACGGGCGAGGGCCGCCCGTTGTACTGCGCCGCGCCCAGCACCGCGATCGCGTCCGCCGTGGTCGCCTGGTCGCGCGCGGCCGCGAGCGCGACGCTGACCACGACCGCCGCCCACCCGAAGGCCAGCGCGATCGCCAGCACCACCGCGGCCGCGAGCTTGCGGCGCAAAGTCCAGAATGGCATGGGGGAAAGACAACAGGGCAGGCGGGAAGAGGGAAGGGGGACGGGGCCACCGTCCCCCCTCTCCCGTCCCTCGTCCCCGTTTCTCACGGGCCCAGCTAGTAAGGGGCGCGATCATTGGTTGATGATCTCGAGCAGGAGTTGCGCGGCGCGCGGGTCGTGTGACTGTCCGAGCCAGAAGATCGCCTTCTTGCGGAGCTCCTTGTCGGGCTCGTTCTTGGCGATCGCGATCAGCTTGTCGACCGCCTCGGGCTCGTGGCGCTGCGAGTAGACGAAGATGAGCTGCTCCTTTATCTCGATGTTGCGAATCCGGTCGTACAGGGCCGTGAGCTGGCCGAGCTCGGCGCCGGTCTGGCCCGCCCAGAAGAGCGCCTTCTTCCGCATCTCCATCGGCTCGCGCTCGTTCAGCGCGATGTCCATCAACCAGCGCCCGTTGTCCGGCCCGCCCATCTGCGACAGCGAGAAGATCACCTTCTCCTTCAAATCCTCGTCCGCCAGCTTCGCGTAGAGGGCGCGGAGGAACGCGGCGTTCTCCGTCGAGTGCTGCTGGCCGAGCCAGAAGATCGCCTTCTCGCGCGCCTCGCCGGGGGCGTCGGAGCGGCCGGCGTAGTCGCGCAGGATCTGGGCGGCCCGGGGGCTGTGCTGCTGCGACAGGGCGAAGATCGCTTTGTCCTGTAGCTCTGCGTCGCGCGACGTCCGGAGGATCGAGTCGAGCATGCTCACCGCGCGCTCGGTGGGCACCTGCGAGAGCCAGAACACCCCCTGCTGGCGGACCTCGGCGTCGGGATCGTGCTGCGCGACGTCGAGCAGGATGTCCTCGGTCTCGGCGCCCCGTTGCTGCGAGACGATGAACACGGCCTTGCGGCGCAAGGCGGCAGAGCACGCGTCGCGGCGCGCCAGCACTTTCTTGAGGATCGGCAGCGCGTTGGCGGCGTCCATCTGGAGCAGTCCGTTGAGTGCGGCGACGCGCACATCGTCCTCGTCGTCCTCGCGCGGGCAACGCGTCGAGGCGACGGCATCCGCCCTTCCCCGCGCGTGGTCGGCGACCCACGCCGCGGCCTCGGCATCACCCCGCTTGGCGAGCGCCGTCTGGATGCGCGCGAGCAGCGCGTCTCCGTCGCGCAGCGTGGCCGCCCGGGGATGGCCCCGCCGCTGTTCGGCGAGCAGGCCGCGGGCGCGGTCCAGGTTGCTCGCGTCGTCCGTCCGGTACAGCGCGAACGCCGCCCAGTAGAGGGCGTCGCCCGCCCGCGTCGAGTTGGGGAAGCGCCGTGTGATATCGCCGTACAGGGCCGCGGCACCCGTGTGGTCGCCGCGGTTCAGCGCCCGGCGCGCGGCGCGCCACAGGGAGTCGGTGGGATCCTGCTCGTCCTGCGCGAGCGCGAGCGCCGGCGCCCGCGCCGACGGCACGATCGGCTGCTGCGTCGCCACGACCGCCGCCACCACCAGATACATCGCCTGCATCAGAGCGCTCCTTGCGCGCGCACGGGGCCGGGCCCGGCGGGGATCGCCGTCCGCAGCCGCAGCAGCACGCTCCGTTGGTCCAGTCCCTGGTTGATCAGTTGCACGTCTTCCCGGTCGCTCCCCGAGGGCAGCTGGGCGATCTGGGCCAGGACGAGCTCCAGATCCTCGAGCAAGCTCTTGAGCCGGGGATCTCGCGCCGCGGGCGAGTCGAGCATCAGCCGCGTCGTGCCGAGGAGGTCGCGCGCCTGCGCGGTAAACTGCCCCGCGGGCTCGCCCCCGCGGGTCTCGACGCGAAATCCCGTGAGCAGCGCTTCCGTGCGGGTGAGGTACTGCGCCGCGGCCACCCGGTACGCGAGGGTCGTCTGGTCCGCGTCCCCCGCCGCGGCCGACGGCGTCCCCGTCCCGTGACCGCCCGCCGTCCAGCGCCCGATCGCGATGCCGAGGGCCAACACGGCGGCCAGCCCCGCGCCCCAGCCGACCCAGCGACGGACCACGATCACGCGCCGGCGCCGGGCCGCACGCGCGGCCTCGATCCGCCGCCACATCTCCTCGCGCGGCGTGGCGGGCGGACGGTGATAGTCCCGCGCGGCGTCGCGCAGCCGCTCTTCGAACCGGTCATCCATCATGACACCCACTCTCCCGCGAAATCCGCGAGCGTTTCGCGCAGCCTGGCGCGGGCCCGCGACAGCTGCGCCTTCGACGTGCCCGACTCGATCCCGAGCGCGCCGCCGATCTCCTCGTGCGTGTAGCCCTCGACGTCGTGCATCACGAACACCGTGCGGTAGCCGTCCGGCAGGTCGTCGATCGCCCGCGCCAGCCGCCGCTTCAGGTCCGGCTCGGCCCGCCGCCCGCCG
>DASWDP010000147.1:0-21967 GCA_036395195.1 Gemmatimonadales bacterium
CATGGCCACCAGGTCCAAGGAACAACCGTCCACGCCCGCGGGTCTCCCCGCCCCGATGCAGGACACGGCTGCGCTGCTGCGTGAGCTCGTCGCGCACCTGCGACAGAACCAGACGCAACTGCGCGAGGAGTGGGCGCGGCGTATCACCCGGGCCCAGCTGCTCACGGCGATGACCGAGGAGGAGATCTTCGCCGAGGCGACATCGGTGTACGACAACTACGTCGAGGCGCTGGAGACGGGGACCTTCGAGGCGCTGCAGGCGTACGCTCGCAACCTGTCCGAGCGCATCATCCCGCGCGGCGTGGAGACGCACGAAGTCGTCGGGATCGTGTTGCTGCTGCGTGACGTGCTCGCCCGCTCGCTGTTCGGCAAATACCACGAAGACTTCGACAAGCTCAACCGCATCCTCGACGCCTACGAGCCCGCGGCCAACCGCATCGCCAACACGGTGGCTGTGGGCTTCGTGCAGGAGCGCGAGCGCATCATCCGGCAGCAGCAGGAGGCGATCCGGGAGCTGTCGACGCCGGTGCTGCAAGTGCGCGAGCGCCTGCTGATTCTCCCCATCATCGGCGTGATCGATCCGCAGCGGGCGCGCCAGCTCACCGAGCAGCTGCTGCGGGCGATCCGCACCAACCGCGCGAAGGTCGTGGTCATCGACATCACCGGCGTCGCGGCCATGGACTCGAACGTCGCGAACCACCTCGTGCAGACGGTCGAAGCGTCCCGGCTGCTCGGCGCTACCGTCATCGTGACCGGCCTCTCGCCCGAGATCGCACAGACGCTCGTGACGATCGGCGTGGACCTGAGCGAAATGGCGACCGTTGGCGACCTGCAAGGCGGCATCGAAGAGGCCGAGCGACTGCTCGGCTACAAGGTCGTGCCGCTGGAAGAGCTGGCCCCGAAGGCGTGATCCTGCACCCACTCCGTAAGCGGAGGGCGTGGTGGAAGTCCCAATCCTGAAGCAGGGCCATTACCTGATCGCGTCGATCCAGTCGGCGCTGACCGATGCCGATCTGTCGCAGCTGCGCGAGGCCCTGATCCAGCGCGTCGGCAAGTTCCGCGCGCGCGGTGTGATCGTGGACGTGACGGCGCTCGACGTGATGGACTCGTTCGCCGTGCGCACGCTGCGGGACATCGCGCACATGGCCCGGCTGCGCGGCGCGGAAACCGTGATCGTCGGCATCCAGCCTGAGGTTGCGTTCGCGATGGTCCAGCTCGGGCTGACGCTCAAAGGCGTCTCGACCGCCCTCGACCTCGAGGAAGGGCTGGCCTTCCTGGATCGGCAGGCGCAGCAGCGCGTCGAGCGGGGCCAGGGACGCATCGACCGTGGGTGACGAGACGCTGGTTCCGATCGCGTCCGACGTGGACGTCGTCACCGCCCGCCAGACCGGCCGAGAGCTGGCGGCCCTGTGCGGATTCTCGAGCGGCGATCAGACCGTCATCGCCGCCGCCATCTCGGAGATCGCGCGCAACATCCTGATGTACGCGAAGCGGGGAGAAATCGCGCTGAGCGTGGTAAAGAACGGCGACCGCCAGGGCCTGATCGTGGTGGCCCGCGACCAGGGGCCCGGGATCGGCGACGTCGCGCGCGCACTGCAGGATGGGTATTCGACGTCGGGCGGCTTGGGGCTCGGGCTGCCGGGCGCCAAGCGCCTGATGGACGACTTCGACGTCAGCTCCACCGCCGGGCGCGGTACGACCGTCACCATGAAGAAGTGGCGGCGGCTGAGCACCTGAGGCCCGTGTGGATCGTCGCGCCCTGATCGACTACGGGGTCGCCACGCGGACGCTCCCCGGCGAGGCGGAATCGGGCGACCTCCATCTGGTGAAACCCGTCGGCAACGGTGTGCTGGTGGCGGTGGTGGACGGGCTGGGCCACGGCGCGGAAGCGGCCGCGGCGGCGCGCGCGGCGGTCACCGCGCTCGACCGGCACGCCAGTGAATCCGTGCTGCCCCTGCTGCTCCGGTGTCACCAGGCGCTGGCGGGAACGCGCGGCGTCGTGATGAGCGTCGCCTTCTTCGACCGCGGCGACGCCTCGATGACCTGGCTCGGCGTCGGCAACGTGGAGGGCGTGCTCTTGTACACCGACCCCGCGGCGCGCCCGGTGCGCGCCTCCCTGGTCACCCGCGGCGGCATCGTCGGCTCGGAGCTGCCGCGCCTCCGGGCAGAGGTCATCTCGGTCGGCGCCGGCGACACGCTCATCTTCGCCACCGACGGCGTCAAGACCGGGTTCGTCGACGGCGTGCCCGCCGATGCAGTTCCGCAACAACTGGCCGAATACATCCTCACCCGCTACGGCAAGGGCACGGATGATGCGCTCGTGTTGGTCGCGCGGTACGCGGGCGCCGGAGCGCACACGTGAAGCCCCCGGTGTCGACGGAGCCGCCGCGATCGTCCGCGGCGCCGCGGAAAGGGGAAACGCGGTCGGTGCGGATGCTGGTCGTAGCGGGGGAGGGCGCTGGCGGGCCGCTGCCGAGCCTTCGGCAGTGGGCGCTTGACGCGGCCCTGGAGCTCGAAGCCGCCCCGGATTTGCCGCGCGCGGTGCGCCATCTGGCGGCCGGGCGCTGGGACGTCGTGCTGGCGGTGCTGGGCGAGCGGGCCGACGAGGATCTCGCGTGGTGGGTGGACGCGCTGCGCGGGGCCAGCGGGAGCCCGCGGCTGCTCGCCGCGGCGCACGCCCCATCGATGGGGCTGGCGCTGCGCGCCGAGAAGCTCGGCGTGCTCGACTTGCTCTCCTTGCCGCTGCGCCGCGAGGATCTGCTGCAGGCGCTGCGCCGCGTGCGCGCGGCGGTCGTCGAAGTCCCGATGCCGCTTCCGGATGTCGAGCATCACACGGTCGGGCCGTACGCGCTCGTCGGCCGAAGCCCGCAGATGCTCGAGGTCTACAAGCTGACGGCGCGCGTCGCCGCCAGCAGCGCGACGGTGCTGATCCAGGGAGAGTCAGGCACGGGTAAGGAGGTCGTCGCCCGCGCCATCCACCAGAACGCGTCCAACGCGGCCGGCGGGTTCGTCGCGGTCAACTGCGCCGCGATCCCCGAGAATTTGCTCGAGAGCGAGCTCTTCGGGCATGAGAAAGGTGCGTTCACGGGCGCCGTCACGCGCAAGATCGGCCGTTTCGAGCAGGCGACCGGGGGCACGCTGTTCCTGGACGAAGTCGCGGACATGAGCCTCGCGCTCCAGGCGAAGATCCTGCGGGCGGTGCAGGAGCGCGAGATCGAGCGCGTCGGCGGCTCCGAGACGATCCCCGTGGAGGTACGGCTCATCGCCGCCACGAACCGGGACCTCAAGGAAGCGATCAGTCAGGGGCGGTTCCGCGAGGACCTCTACTACCGCCTCGCCGTGGTGACGATCCAGCTCCCGCGGCTCGCGGACCGCGGCGACGACCTGATCCTGCTCGCGGCGTTCTTCGTCCGCCAGTTCGCGGAGCGCTACGGGAAACACATCCGCGGCATCTCGGACCGGGCGCTGGAGTTGCTGCGCAATCACGCCTGGGTGGGGAACGTGCGGGAGCTGCGGAACGTGATCGAGCGGGCGGTCATCGTCGCCGCGGAGGACACGCTGCGGGCTGAGCACCTGCCGGACGAGCTCCGCGGCGAGGAGGCCGCGCTCGCCGAGCGGCCGCAGGGCGCGCTGTTGACGCTCGCCGAGCTCGAAGCGCGGCACATCGCGCGCGTCCTGGCGCACACCAACGGACAGATCGGCGCAGCGGCCGAGATTCTCGGCATCCACCGCAACACGCTCACGCGGAAGATGAAGGAATACGGCCTGTGACCGCGCCGCTGCATCCGCCGCTCCGCGTGGAGAAGGCGCTCGCCCTGCTGCCCGACCTCGAGGCGCTCGCGCCGCTGCGCGCGCTGCTCGTCTCGATCTCGCGCCCCGACGAGCGGGCGTTGTGGTCCAGCTCCGGCCCCTATCTCACCCTGGGCATGCGCGGCATCCAGCCCGACGAGCTGCGGCGCCGTATGCCGCAGGCCTTCCACCGCATCACCGAGCACCTCCAGTCGCTGTACAAGGCGTACCTGGAGGCGCTCGAGTGCCAGCAGCAGAGCGACTCCGGCGGCGCCGTCGCGGCGTTGCTGGGGGCCGGACGGCTCGAGGAGGAGGTGGGCCGGCTGGCGCAGGCCCGGGCATGGTACGAAGTCGGGCTCGGCGTCTCGCAGGGGCTGCAGGATCGCCGTCCCGAAGTGGAGTCGCTGCGCGCGCTGGGCGGGCTGGCCCTCGTCCTCGGGCAGTACCCGGAGGGGGCGCGCCACTTCCAGCGCGCCCTGGCCCTCGCCGAAGCCGAGTTCGACCAGGCGGGGGCGATCGACGCCTGTGAGGGCCTGGGCAACGCCGCGCTGTGGCAGGGCGAGTGGACCGGGGCGCACGCCTGGTACGGGCGCGGGCTGCGACTCGCCGAGGCATCGGGCGACCGCCGGGCGGTGGGCCGGCTGGAGTGCCAACTGGGCGTGTTGGCGCGGCGGCAGGGAGATCTGGCGGCGGCGGGCGAGCATCTGCGCCGGGCGCGGGAGGCGCTCGAGTCCGTCGGGGTTCCCGAGGAGATGGCCCGCCTGCTAAACACGCAGGGGCAGCTCGACGCGCAGCTGGGGCGGGGCGCCCCGGCGGCGGCCGCCTACCGGGAGGCCCTCGCCTGGGCCCAGCGGGCGCCGCACGACCGCGGTCTCGAGCTCGCCGTCCGCTTGAACCTCGCCGAGCTGCACCTGGCTGCGGACCGGTTTCTCGAGGCCGACGAGGAGCTGCGGCGCGGCGAGCAGGTCGCGATCGCTGGCAACGTCACGCGCCGGCTGGCCATGATCTACGCGCTGATGGGCAAGCTGCGCGGCGCCCAGAACGACGAAACCGGCTTCGTCTTCTTCGAGCAGGCGATCGAGCTGTGCACGTCCGTCGAGCATTCCCCGGCGACGGAGGCGCAGGTGTACCTGGAATACGGTCTGTTCCGCGAGCGCCTGGGGCAACACGAGGAGGCCCGGGCCTACCTCGAGCGCGCGCGAGAGATCTTCGATTCGCTCGGCGAGGCCGTCGAGCGGGACCGCGTGACAGCCGAGCTACGGAAGGTGTCGTCGGCCTAGTCGTTCGTCAGCGGGTTGCGGGTGTGCGACGTGTCGGGCGCGGCCTTGCGCTTCGGCTGCTTGGCCGACCGTTGAGGGGAGGTCGTCGCGGGCTTGGCCGAGCCTGCGGTGCTTCCCTTGCTCCCGGCCGGCTTGGCGCCGCTGCCACAGGCCGCCAGGCCGATCACGACCAGTCCGGCGAGAAACGTCCTCAGCATAGGCCCTCCGACGGGCGAGGATTCGCGTCCCAATATAAGACCTCGCCCCCGCCGGCGCGCCTACTCACGGAGCAGCGGCCGCGTGAGACACGTCGGGCCGCCGCCGCCGTTGAGGCAGATCTCCCCCCCCGGGAACTCTCGGACCTCGACGCCGGCGTCCTCCAGCCGCGCGCGGGTTTGGGGGTTCCCCGCCACCATCACGACGCGGCGGGGCGCGACCGCGAGCACGTTGCACCCTAGCGTCTCAAACTCTGCCTCGGGCACCTCCACCAGCTCGATGCCGCGGGCGACCAGGGTCTCGCGGAACGGCACCGGAAGGAGGGGCGAATACGCCAGCCACAGGTCGCGGTCGAGCGGGCTCACGATCGACATCAGATGGAACACGTCGGCCGGGCCCCGCCAGTGGGGCAGCGGCACCACGAGCAGCTGGTCGACGCAGCCGGTGAGCAGCGCGCGCAGCTGGCGGATACCTTCGTCGTTTGTGCGGTAGCCGCGGCCGACGGCGAGCGTCCGCTCGTCGAGCCACAGCACGTCGCCGCCCTCCAGGCGGCCGGCGCCGCTGATGTGTCCGTGGATCGGGACTTCCAGGGCCCGGAACACCGCTTCCTGCGCAGCGGGCTCGGCCCGGCGCTGCGCCTTGCCCATGTTGCACAGGATCACGCCTCGCTCGCACACCAGGCCCGCGTCCCGGACGTACAGCGAGTCGAGCCCGACGCCGTCGCTCGGCGGCAGGCAGTGCAGCTCGGCGCCCGCATCCCGCAACAGCTCGAGGAAGCGCTCGTACTCGGCCACCGCCCGGCCGAGGTCGGGGCGCGCGAGGTAGTGCAGGTCCCGCCACTGGCGCTCGACGCGAGCGTCGCTCACGAACGCGTCGCGGGCATGCTTCACCACCACGTGCAGCAGTCGTCCCGTCTCGCTCTGTCTTCCGATCGTCCACTCCATCGCTGGCCGTCGCGCGGGTCTCGCGGCAAGTTTAGCGGCGTTTGCGCCGCCTGTCATTCTCGCCGGGGAGACCGCCATGAGCGATCGGACGATGGACCGTCGGACGTTTCTCGAGTGCGCCGCCGCGGGCGGGGTGCTCGTGGCGGCACGCCCCGGGATCCACGCGCTGGCGCGCGGGGTCAGTGGGACCGCGCCGGCGCCGCCGTTCGAGCTCGAGGAAGTCACCATCGCCGACCTGCAGGCGGGAATGAAATCGGGCAAGCACACGGCGCGCTCGCTGACGGTCGCTTACCTCCAGCGGATCGAGGCGCTCGACAAGAAGGGGCCCACCCTGCGCGCCGTGTTGGAGGTGAATCCCGACGCCCTGGTCACGGCCGAGGCGCTCGACGCCGAGCGGAAGGCAAAGGGACCGCGGGGGCCGCTGCACGGGATTCCCGTGCTCGTCAAGGACAACGTCGCGACGCGGGACCGGATGCAGAGCACCGCGGGGTCGCTCGCGCTCGTGGGCGTGACGCCCCCGCGCGACGCGTTCATCGTGGAGCGGCTGCGCGCCGCCGGAGCGGTCATCCTCGGCAAGGCGAACCTGAGCGAATGGGCGAACTTTCGCTCGACCCACTCGTCGAGCGGGTGGAGCGGCCGGGGCGGACAGTGCCGCAATCCGTACGCCCTCGACCGGACGCCCTCGGGCTCGAGCTCCGGCTCGGGCGTCGCGGTCGCGGCCAACCTCTGCGCCGTGGCGATCGGCACGGAGACGGACGGCTCGATCGTCTCTCCCTCCACGTGCTGCTCGATCGTCGGCATCAAGCCCACGCTCGGGCTGATTTCCCGCGCCGGGATCATCCCGATCGCCCACAGCCAGGACACAGCGGGGCCGATGGCGCGCACCGTGGCGGACGCCGCCACGTTGCTCGGCGCGCTCGCCGGGGCGGACCCGCGTGATGAAGCCACCGCCGCGGGCGCCGGCCAGGTCCCCCCCCGCGCCGACTACACCGTGTCTCTCGACCCGAACGGCCTCAAGGGGGCGCGGCTCGGCGTGTGCCGGTCCCGCTTCATGGGGTACAGCCCTCCGACGGACGCCCTGATGGAGGGCGCCATCGACGCGCTGCGGCGGCTCGGCGCCGTCATCGTGGATCCGGCCGACCTGGCCACGGCGGGCCAGTTCGACGATTCCGAGTTCACGGTGCTGCTGTACGAGTTCAAGGCGGACCTCAACCGGTACCTCGCGGAGTGGGCATCCGGGGCGCCCGCGAAGACGCTCGGCGACCTGATCGGGTTCAACGAACGGAACAAGGAGAAGGAGCTGCCGTACTTCGGGCAGGAGATCTTCGAGCAGGCCCAAGGGAAGGGGCCGCTGACCGACCAGGACTACCTGCGGGCGCTCGACAAGGATCACCTGCTCGCGCGACTCCAGGGGATCGACGCGGTGATGGCCGAGCACCAGCTCGACGCGCTCATCGCGCCCACGGGCGGACCGCCCGCCCTCATCGATCTCGTGAACGGCGACCCGGGCGGCGGGGGCAGCTTCTCGTCGCCCGCAGCGGTGGCTGGCTACCCGCACGTCACGGTCCCGCTGGGTTACGTGCGCGGGCTGCCGGTGGGCCTCTCGTTCGTGGGGCGGCCGTGGAGCGAGGGGACGCTGATCAAGCTGGCGTACGCCTTCGAGCAGGCGACGAAGGCGCGGCGGCCGCCGCGGTTCCTCGCGACGGCTGTCCTCACCCCCTGACCCCGTCTCGCGTGGTCCTCACCCCCTGGCCCCCTCTCCCTCTGGGAGAGGGGGAACGGCCAGCCGCTGCAGCTCGGCGTGCCGGAAGCACGTTACGAGGTGATCGTTCACCATCCCGACCGCCTGCATGAACGCGTAGCAGATGGTGGGCCCCACGAAGCGGAAGCCGCGCTCGCCGAGGGCGGCGCTCATCGCGTCCGACTCGCGAGAGCGGGCGGGCAGCTCGCGCAGGCTGCGGCGGCGGTACTGCTTGGGCGCGCCGCCCACGAAGCTCCAGAGAAACGCGCCGAACGGGCCTTCCTTCTCCTGGAACTCGAGGAATGTCCGGGCGTTGCCGATCGCGGCATTCACCTTCTGGCGGTTGCGCACGATCCCCGGATCCTTCAGGAGCTGCGCGATCTTCTTGCGATCGTAGCGGGCCATGCGCTCCGGGGCGAACCCGTCGAACACCTCGAGGAAGTGCGCGCGCTTGTGGAGGATGACGCGCCACGAGAGCCCGGCTTGGAAGCCGTCGAGCACCAGCTTCGCGAACAGCTCCCGGTCGCCCCGGAGGGGCACGCCCCATTCTTCGTCGTGGTACGCGAGCATCAGCGGGTCGTCGCCGCCGGCCCAGCAGCGCTTGATCATACGGTCGCGAATTTTGCACGGGCTCGGGCCCCGCGGCTAGTATTGGGCGCCCGATGAAATTCCTCCATGTCACCGAGCAGCAGGGCCGCTACGTCGCGTCGCTGCGCGAAGCGCCCGCCCCCGCGCCCCGCAAGGACGAGGTGCTGATCCGGGTTGCGGCGTCGGGGGCGAACCGCGCGGACCTGTCGCAGATCGCGGGCCGCTACCCGCCGCCGCCCGGGGAGTCCGACATTCCGGGGCTCGAGGTCTCGGGCATCAATGACGACACAGGAGAGCGTGTGTGCGCGCTGCTCGCGGGCGGCGGGCATGCGGAGTACGTGGCGGCGCCCGTGGGGCAGGTGTTCCCGGCGCCGGCGGGGCTCGAGCTCGTCGCGGCCGCCGGCATCCCGGAGTCGTACCTCACGGCGTTCGTCAATCTGGTGGCCGAGGGCGGCCTGGCGTCCGGCGCGACGGTGCTGGTACACGCCGGGGCCTCGGGCGTGGGCCTCGCGGCGATCCAGGTGGCGAAGCTCCGCGGGGCGCGCGTCGCCGCCACCACGCGCACTCCCGACAAGCTCCCGGCGCTCGAGGCTGCGGGCGCGGATCTCGCCATCGACGCCGGTCGCGCGGATTTCGCATCGGAGATCGAGGCACGCTGGGGTCGGGACGCGGTGGACGTCGTGCTCGATCCGGTAGGCGCCACGACCCTGCCCGGCGACCTGCGGGTGCTCGCGACCGGCGGGCGCGTCGTCTTCATCGCCACGCTGGCGGGCGCCACCGGGGACGTCGACCTCGCGCTGCTCATGCGGAAGCGCGCCCGGCTCGTCGGCTCGATGCTTCGCTCGCGCAGCCGGGCGGAGAAAGCGGCACTCATCGCGCGGTTCCGGGACGAAATCCTGGCGGGGTTCGCCTCGGGGGCGCTGCGGGTGACTGTGGACTCCGTGTACCCGCCCGGCCGGGCGGCGGAGGCGTTTCAGCGGATGCGGGAGAACCGCAACGTCGGGAAGATCGTGATTGCGTGGGGAGGCGTGGAGGGAAAACGTTGAGGGAGCAACCGGGAGGGAAGACGTGGAGGAGACGCGGAGCGTGACCAATCGGATCAAGGGGAAGCTGATTCTCATCACCGGGGCGAGCTCGGGGATCGGCGCGGCGTGCGCCCGGCGGTTCGCCGCCGAGGGGGCGAACCTGGTGCTGTGGGCGCGGCGGGCCGACCGCCTGGAGCGGCTGGCCGCCGAGCTGGGCGCCGAGCACCGGGTGTCCTTCACGCTCGCGGCCGTCGACGTGCGGGACCGCGCCGCGGTCAACCGGGCCGCGGAGGCGCTCGTTCGCGGGGCCCTCGTCCCCGACGTGCTCATCAACAACGCCGGGCTCGCGAGCGGCCTCTCGAAGATCCACGAGGGCGATCCCGAGGACTGGGATCGCATGATCGACACGAACCTGAAGGGGCTGCTCAACGTGAGCCGCGCGATCCTGCCGCACATGGTCGCGCGGCGCCGCGGCCACGTCGTGAACATCGGCTCGACGGCCGGGCACATGACGTACCCGATGGGGAACGTGTACAACGCGACCAAGTTCGGCGTGCGGGCCCTGACCGAAGGGATGAACCTCGACGTCGCGGGCACGCCGCTCCGGGTCTCGGGGGTCGATCCGGGGTTCGTGGAGACCGAATTCTCCGAGGTGCGTTTCCACGGCGACCGGGAGCGCGCCAAGTCGGTGTATCAGGGGTTCCAGCCGCTCACGGCGGACGACGTCGCGGACGCGATTGCGTACGTCGTCAACCTGCCCGAGCACGTGAACATCCTCGACCTGATCATCATGCCCACCGCGCAGCGGAACGTGTACGTGGTGGACCGGGAGCAGGAGTAGGCGTGGTCCTGGAACCTGCTTGCCCTCCCGAGCGTTGCAGCGACGCGCGGTTTTCCACGGCAACCTAAGGAGTCACAGCATGCAGCAGCGTCGTGTGGGCAGCCAGGGGCTCGCGGTCTCCGCACTCGGCCTCGGCTGCATGGGGATGTCGGAGTTCTATGGCGCGCGTGACGACGCCGAGTCCATCGCCACGATCCAGCGGGCGCTCGACTTGGGCGTCACGTTTCTGGACACCGCGGACGTCTACGGCCCGCTCACCAACGAACAGCTCGTGGGAAGCGCGATCGCGGGGCGGCGGCACGAGGTGGTGCTGGCCACGAAGTTCGGGATCGTGCGCGGCTCCGACCCGAGCACGCGAGGGGTGAACGGGCGTCCCGAATACGTCCGGGCCTCGTGTGACGCCTCACTCAAACGTCTCGGCGTCGACCACATCGACCTGTACTACCAGCACCGGGTGGATCCCAACGTCCCGATCGAGGAGACGGTAGGCGCGATGGCGGACCTGGTCAGGCAAGGCAAGGTGCGCTACCTCGGTCTCTCCGAGGCCGCGCCGGCGACGCTGCGGCGGGCCCACACAACCCACCCGATCAGCGCGCTCCAGACCGAGTACTCACTGTGGAGCCGCGATCCCGAGGACGAGGTCCTCCCGACCTGCCGCGAGCTCGGAATCGGCTTCGTCGCCTACAGCCCGCTCGGGCGGGGCTTCCTCACGGGGCGGTTCCAGCGGTTCGAAGACCTCCCGCCGGACGACTACCGCCGTACCGTGCCCCGCTTCCAGGGGGCGAACTTCCAGAAGAATCTCGACCTCGTCCGGAAGGTCGAGGAGATCGCCCGGGAAAAACGCTGCAGTCCGGCGCAGCTCGCGCTGGCGTGGCTGCTCGCTCAGGGCGAAGACATCGTGCCGATCCCGGGCACGAAGCAGCGTAGTCGGCTGGAGGAGAACGTCGGCGCGCTGGGTGTGGTGCTCACCGCCGACGACCTGCGGCGCATCGACGCCGTGGCGCCGCAGGGCGTGGCGGCGGGCGACCGGTATCCGGAAGGGATGAAGCAGCTCGTGAACCGCTAGGTCACGGGGTGAGGGCCCGGCCGAGCAGATAGCGCTCGGCGAACAGGATGGTCGCGTAGAACTGGAAGTCCTGGTTCCCCTTCTTGCGGAACCCGTGGCCCTCGTCCTTCGCCATAAGGTACCACACGGGAACGCCGCGCCGCTTCAAGGCCGCGGCCATCTGCTCGGCTTCGCTGCGCGGCACGCGCGGATCGTTCATCCCCTGAACGATGAACAGGGGCTTCGTGACCCGGTCGACGTGATTGAGGGGAGCCATCCGCTCCATCCAGGCGTGCATGGTGGAGTCGCGCTCGTCGCCGTACTCCACCCGCCGCAGGTCCTGGCGGTAGCCGGACGTGTTTTGGAGGAAGGTGGCGAGGTTCGACATCCCCACCACGTCCACCGAGCAGCAGATCCGGTCGTCGTACGACGTCGCGGTCACGAGCGTCATGTGGCCGCCGTAGCTCCCACCAGTGACGAGCACGCGGTCGGCGTCGAGGTCCGGCCGCGTGCGGATCCACGCGAGCAGCGCGCCGATGTCCTTGTAGGCGCCCTCGCGCAGCGCGCCGTTGTCGAGCTTGACGAACGTTTTCCCGTAGCCCGTCGAACCGCGGATGTTGGGGAGGAGCACCGCGACGCCCAGCTCGTTGAGAAAGAAGTTGTTCCGGCCGAGGAACCCGGGCCGCGACTGCCCCTCGGGCCCGCCGTGGATGTTCACGATCACCGGCCGCCGCCCGCCGAAGCGCGGGGGCGGGGGCGGTTTGTAGAGGAAGCCCGAGATCGGGCGGTTGTCGAAGCTCGTCCAGTGGATCAGCTCGGGCTCGGCGAAGTCGGCGGTGTTGAGACCTGCGGTCTCGCTTTCCGTCCATCGGATCAGCTTGCCAGTGACGAGGTCGAGCGAATAGGCGTCCGCGTTGGACCGGGCGGACGTGTACGTGAAGCCGAGCTCGCCGTTACCGTGTCGCCAGCGGACCCCGGAGACGAGCCCCGTGGGAATCTGCGGAATCCGGCGCTCGACGCCGGTGGCAGCGTTGATCACGTGCAGCACGCCGACGCCGTCCTCGTTCGTGACGAACGCGAGCCAGCGTCCGTCCCGGGACAGCTCGAACTCGTCCACGTCCCACGGGATCTCGGTCGTCAGGAACCGGTAGTGCTTCGTGGCGAGGTCGAGGTAGGCGAGGCGCTGGAACTCCGAGCCCAGGTCCGTCGTGAGATAGACGCCCTTGCGGTCGCGGCTGAACTGCGCGCCGCCCCCCCCGTAGGCGACGCTGTCGTTTCCCTGCGTGGGAGTGAGAAGCGTTTTCTCCGCCGTCGCGACGTCCACGAGCCAGAGGTAGCTCTGGTTCACGGAGATCTCCTGAACCAACACGATCTGGCGGTCGTCGGGGGACCAGTCCGCGGGCCCGTAGCCGCCGCCCTCGAGCTGGAGCACCATCCGATCGGTCGCGGGATTGCTCGGGTCCATCACCCAGAGATCGAGGTCGCGGCCGTTGCGGCGCGTGGACATGTAGGCGTAGCGGTCGCCCCGGTGCGACCACGCCCCGCCCACATTGCGGGATTTCCCGTCGGTGAGCAGGGTGACGTCGCCGGTGGCGACGTCGTAGCGATACTTCTGGAAGAACTCGGCGCCGCCGACGTCCTTGGTGAACATGATGTAGCGCCCGTCGGTCGGTTGGTACGACGCGCCGGATACGGGGTCGGGAAAGAAGGTGAGCTGGGTGCGGTCGCCGCCCGGGAACTTCACCCGGTGCATCTGCGGCGCGTCGCCGAACCGGGTCCCGATGATCATCTCGCGGCGCGTCGGATGCCAGTCCCAGAACCCCGCCGAGCGGGACTCGCTGTAGCGGCGCACCGCGTCGGCCAGCCCCGAGGGGATGGTGGGGACGCCGTCGGTCACGAGGTTCTCGGTGGGGGCGACGACGCCGGTCTGGGCCAGCGCCGCACCGGGGAGTGCGAGCGCAATCAGCAACACAGGGGTGGGCCTGATCATACGGAGTTCCGTCGGTCGCGGATGCCGGACTAAGCTACGGCGCCGTGAGGCCGGTTGCGAGCGGCAGTGCAGCGCCTCGCGGGGCGTGTAGCTTTGTAGGTCCATGAGCGCGTACCGATATCCCGAGAGTCACGTCTTCTACCGCAAGCTGGGACGCCCGTATCCGCGCATCGTGCGGGGCGAGGGGTGCTGGCTGTACGACGAGCAGGGCAAGCGCTACCTCGACGCCTGCGGCGGCGCCTTCGTGGCGAACCTCGGCCACTCGAACCCCGACGTGGCGGACGCCCTCGCCCGCCAGGCGCGCCAGTTCGGCTACCTCTCGGCCACCGCGTTCACGCACGAGCCGATCGAGCAGCTCGCCGCCGAGCTCGCGGCCACGCTCCCCGGCGATCTCGACAAGCTGTACTTCCTCTCGTCGGGCTCCGAAGCGGTCGAGGCGGCGCTGAAGCTGGCGCGCCAGTACTGGGTGGAGCGCGGACGGCCCAAGAAGCACAAGATCGTCGCGCTCGCCCCCGCCTATCACGGCAACACGCTGCTCGCCCTCTCCGCGTCGGCGCGCGAGCACTACAAGACGTTTTACCGTGAATGGCTGGTCGACGTGCACAGGATCCCCGCGCCGTACCCGTACCGGTGCGCGTGCGGCGGCCGCGACGCGGCCTGCCCGGCCTGCGGCGGCGCGGCGCTCGAGGACGCGATCCTCCGGCTCGGCGCGGAGCACGTGGCGGCGTTCATCGCGGAGCCGGTCGGCGGGTCGTCCACCGGCGCCTCGACCCCCCGGCCCGACTATTTCCGGCGGATCCGCGAGATCTGCGACCGCCACGAGGTGCTGTTCATCGCGGACGAGATCCTGTGCGGGGCGGGCCGCACGGGCGCGTGGTGGGCGATCGAGCCCTACGGGGCGGTGCCCGACATCATGACCCTCGGGAAGGGTATCGCGGGTGGCTACGCGGCGCTCTCCGCCGTCGCGGTGCCGGAGCGGATCATCGACGTCATCGCGAACGGCTCGGGCAGCTTCATGCACGCGCAGACGTTCTCGCATCATCCGGTGGCGTGCGCCGCCGGGCTCGCCGTGGTGCGTCACCTGAAGGCCCACCAGCTCGTCGCGCTCTGTGCCGAGATCGGCCGCGTGCTGCACCGCCGGCTCGCGGCGCTCGGTGAGCTGCCCCACGTCGGCGACGTGCGGGGCCGGGGGCTGCTCGCGGGGGTGGAGTTCGTCGAGGACAAGGCCACGCGCGCGCCGTTCCCCCGCGCGGCGAAGTTCGCCGAGGCGTTCACCGAGGCGGCGCAGGCTGCAGGGCTCGTCGTGTGGCCCAACGTGGGGCACGCGGACGGCGAGAACGGCGACCTGGTGATGATCGCCCCCCCGTTCATCATCACGGAACGCGAGATCGACGAGATCGTGCAGCGGTTTGCGGCGGCGATGGAGGCGACGGTGAAGAGAGTAGTCAGTCGTCAGTCGTCAGCAACTGACAACTGATACCTGACGACGCTGGAGGCGCGTATGACAGCGACGGCAGCGGCACAGTCGAAGGTCACCTACACGTCGGCGAACGTCGACTGGGAGTCCTTCCACCGCCAGTTCGACGAGGCGCTCGCCCGGGTGCGCGCCCAGCTCGACCGCGACTACCCGCTCTACATCGCGGGTGAGGCCGTCCCGTCGGGCGCGGCACCGATTTTGGACACGTCGCCGATCGACACGAGCGTGCGGCTCGGCCGCTTCGCCGCCGCGACGGCGGAGCACGTCGACCGCGCCGTCGCCGAGGCGCACGCAGCGCAGCGCGTGTGGGGCCACCTGCCGTGGCGCGAGCGGGTGGCCACGCTGCGCCGGGCGGCGGAGCTGATCCGTGAGCGCAAGTTCGAGCTGGCCGCGATCATGAGCCTCGAGGTGGGGAAGAGTCGGCTCGAGTCGATGGGCGACGCGGAAGAATCGGCGGACCTCATCGACTATTACTGCCAGGAGCTCGAAGACGCGAACGGCTTCATGCGCGAGATGGCGAAGGTCACGCCGGTGGAACGGAACACCGACGTGCTCCGGCCCTACGGTGTGTTCGCCTGCATCGCGCCGTTCAACTTCCCCCTCGCGCTCTCGACCGGCATGTCCGCCGCCGCGCTCGTCACGGGGAACGCCGTCGTGTACAAGCCGGCGGAAGAGACGCCCTGGACGGGGCTCAAACTGTACGAGGTGTATCGGGACGCGGGGCTCCCGGCGGGCACGTTCAACTACGTGTCGGGGACCGGCGAGGCGGCGGGCGAGGCGCTGTGGCGGCACCTCGACGTGGACGGCGTGGTCTTCACGGGCTCGAAGGCGGTGGGGATGCACATCTACAAGGGCCTCTCCCAGCAGTGGATCAAGCCCTGCCTCCTCGAGATGGGCGGCAAGAACGCGGCCGTGGTGATGGACAGCGCCGATCTGGATGCCGCGGCCGAAGGCGTGATGCGCTCCGCGTTCGGGTTCCAGAACCAGAAGTGCAGCGCCACGTCGCGCGTGTACGTGCACCGGCTGGTCAAAGCCCCGTTCCTCGAGCGGCTCGTCGAGCAGACGAGGGCGATCCGGATCGGCGACCCGACCGAGCGGGACGTGTCTTTCGGCCCGGTGATCAACGCGGCGGCGGTCGAGCGCTTCGAGCGCGCGGTGGCGCAGGCGGAGCGGGAGGGCAAAGTTCTGCTCGGCGGCGAGCGGCTCCGGAGCGGAGTCTTCGATCGCGGGCACTTCGTCGCGCCGACGATCGCCGAGCTGCCGCTGTCGTCCCCCCTGTTCTTGGAGGAGCTGTTCGTGCCGATCCTCGCGGTCGGGGAAGTGACGAGCCTGCACCAGGCGATCGCCGAAACTAACAAGGCGGAGTACGGCCTCGCGGCGGGGCTCTTCTCGAAGCGGCCGGACGACGTCGAGCGCTTCTTCGACGAGGTCGAGGCCGGGGTGTGCTACGTGAACAAGCGAACCGGCGCCACGACGGGCGCGTGGCCGGGAGCGCAGCCGTTCACCGGCTGGAAGGGATCGGGCTCGACCGGCAAGGGCGGCTGCGGGCCGTACTACGTCGCGCAGTTCATGCGGGAGCAGAGCCGGACCGTCATCGAGGCCTCGCGATGAGGGACTATCCCCGGATCGTCGTGCCGCCTCCGGGCCCCAAGGCGCGGCAGATCGTCGAGCGGCAGAACCGCTGGGCGTCGACCTCCTACCCCAAGGAGTACCCGCTCGTCATCGCGCGCGGCGAGCGCGCCGTGGTCGAGGATGTGGACGGGAACCGCTATCTGGACTTCATGGCGGGAATCGCCGTCGCCTCGACGGGCTACGGCCACCCCATGGTGGTGCGCGCGATTCAGGACGCGGCAGGCCGGTTCCTCCACATCTGCGGCTCGGACTTCTACTTCGAGAGCTTCGCCGCCCTGTGCGAGCGGCTGGCGGCGCTCGGCCCGGGTCCGAGCAAGAAGCGGGTGTTCCTCGCGAACTCGGGGACCGAGGCGGTGGAGGGCGCGATCAAACTGGCACGTCATTCAACCGGCCGGCCGGCGCTCGTCGCCTTCACGGGCGGGTTCCACGGCCGCACCATGGGAGGCGTGAGCCTGACCGCCAGCAAGGCCGTGCAGCGCGCCGGGTTCGCGCCGTTCCTCCCCGAGGTGTACCACGTCCCCTACGCCTACCGCTACCGCTGCGACTTCTGCCGCGGGGAGCCCGCGTGCACCTGGCGATGCGTCTCCTCCATCGAGGACGACCTGTTCGCGAAACGGCTCGACCCGAAGAGCGTGGCGGCGGTTTTCGTGGAGCCGATCCAGGGGGAAGGCGGCTACGTCGTGCCGCCCCCGGGCTACCTCAAGGCGCTGCGCGAGCTGTGCGACCGCCACGGGATCCTCCTGGTGTGCGACGAGGTGCAGTGCGGCATCGGGCGGACGGGGAAGATGTTCGCGTGCGAGTACGAGGGCATCGAGCCGGACATCCTGCTCGCGGCGAAGGGCCTCGGGAGCGGCATGCCGATCGGCGCGATCATCGCGAAGGAGTCGATCATGAAGTGGCAGCCGGGCGCGCACGGCAGCACCTTCGGCGGAAACCCGGTGTGCTGCGCCGCGGCGCTCGCGACGCTCGACGTCGTCCAGCATGAGCTGCTCCCCAACGTGGCCCGCCTCGGCGAGCGGCTGCTCGCGGGGGTGAAGCGCCTGGAGGAGAAGTACGCCTCGATCGGCGAGGTCCGGGGGCGCGGGCTGATGATCGGGGTCGAGTTCGTGAAGGACCGCGCCACCCGCGAGCCCGCCCCGGATGTCCCGCACCAGCTCGTGGAGCACGCGTTCCGGAAGGGGCTGCTGCTGCTCGGTGCCGGAAAGAGCTCGCTCCGCCTCGCGCCGCCGCTCGTGATCGACGAGGACGACGTGGACACCGCGCTCCGGATCATTGACGAGTGCCTGACCGAGATGACGGACTAGGCGACTCCAAAGTCATGTCGATGACCGACGCCGTCGCGCGCTTCGTGCACGACGGCGACACGGTCGTCATCGAGGGCTTCACCCACCTCATCTGCTTCGCGGCCGGACACGAGATCATCCGCCAACGGCGGCGCGATCTCACGCTCGCCCGGCTCACCCCCGACCTGATCTACGATCAGATGATCGCCGCGGGCTGCGCCCGGAAGCTCGTGTTCTCGTGGGCGGGCAACCCCGGCGTGGGGTCGCTGCACGCGTTCCGGCGGGCCGTCGAGGGGAAGGGCGGGGCGGGGAGGGCTCTGGAAATCGAGGAGTACTCGCACTTCGGAATGGTGGCCCGGTTCGCCGCGGGCGCCGCCCGGCTGCCCTTCTGGCCGCTGCGCAACTACATGGGCACCGACCTGCCGCGCGCCAACGACCGCATCCGGAGCGTGACCTGCCCCTACACCGGGGAACGGCTCGCCACCGTGCCGGCGCTCAACCCCGACGTCACCATCGTCCACGCGCAGCGCGCCGACGCCCGGGGGAACACCCAGATCTGGGGCCTGCTCGGCGTCCAGAAGGAAGCGGCGTTCGCCTCACGCCGCGTGATCGTGGTCGTGGAGGAGCTGGTGGACGAGGGCGTCGTCCGCTCGGACCCGAACCGCACCGTGATCCCCGCCATGATCGTGGACGCGGTGGTGGTCGAGCCCTGGGGCGCGCATCCCTCCTACGCGCAGGGGTACTACGACCGCGACAACGCCTTCTACGTCGCGTGGGAGGGGATTTCGCGCGATCCCGGGAAGCTCGAGCGCTACCTCGACGAGTACGTGCACGGCGTGCCCGACCGGTCGGCGTACCTCGGGAAACAGGCCCATCTGGCCGTACGGCTCAAAGCGAAAGAGCGCTACTCGAACGGGGTGAACTACGGCTTCTGAGCCCGCGTACACCCCGGACGAGATGATGGCCACGGTCGCGGCGCGCGAGCTCGCGGACGGGGAAGTCGTGTTCGTCGGGATCGGTCTCCCGAATCTCGCGTGCAACCTGGCGCGCGCCACCCACGCTCCCAACCTCGTTCTGATCTATGAATCGGGCGCCGTGGGCGCTAGCCCCTCGCGGCTGCCGGTGTCGATCGGCGATCCGGCCCTCGTCACGGGCTCGCTCATGGTGTGCGGCATGGCGGACGTGTTCCAGCTGTTCCTCCAGAACGGGCGGATCGAGGTCGGGTTTCTCGGGGGCGCGCAGGTGGACCGCTACGGCAACATCAACACGACGGTGATCGGCGACTACGCGCGGCCCACCGTGCGCCTGCCCGGAAGCGGCGGCGCGGCGGAGATCGCGATCCACGCGCGGCGCACGCTGATCGTCTCCAAGCTCAATCCGCGGGCGTTCCCCGAGCGGGTGGACTTCGTCACGAGCCCGGGGCAGCGCGCGAATGGCAAGAGCCGGCGCGAGCTGGGGATGCCCGGCGCCGGGCCGGTGAAGGTGATCACCGACAAGGGCATTCTCGAGGCGGATGAAGAGAGTGGCGAGATGGTGCTCGCGGCGCTCTATCCCGGCGTGGAGGCGGCCGACGTGCAGGCCGGGGTGGGCTGGCCGCTGGGGCGCCGCGCCCGTCTCGCCGCCGTCGCCCCGCCGGGTGAGACTGAGCTCCGCCTCCTCCGGAACGTCCTCGACCCGCAGCAACTGTACCTCAAGGGATAATGCTCGCCGCGGCCGTGGCGATCGTGCTCGCCCAGGGGAGCGGGACGGATTCCCTCGCGGCGCGCGTGCGCCGGCTCGCCGACGGCTATCTCGCCGCCTACTTCGAGCGTCATCCCGACGAGGCGACGCTCGACGGCGTCGCGGACGCCCGTCACGACCGGCTGCCCGACGACGGGCCCGCGGCCATCGCGCGCTGGTGGGTGCGCGAAGACGCCTGGCTCGCGCAGCTGGAGCGGCTCGACGCCGCGCCGCTCGCGGGGCACCCCGAGTGGATCGCGTACGGCATCATGCACGAAGCGCTCGAGGGCTCGCTCGGGACGCGGTTGTGCCGGTTCGAGCTGTGGAACGTGAGCCACACGGGCGGTGGGTGGCTCGCAGTTGTCACGTCGCTCGGGGCGGTGCAGCCGGTCGGGACGGACGCGGCGCGGCGGGAGGCGCTGGCGCGCTGGCGCGCGATCCCCGGCTACATCGCGACCGCGACGGCGAACCAGCGCGAGGGCCTCCGCGTGGGCTACACCGCGCCGCAGGGCAACGTGCGCATCGTCCTCACCCAGCTCGATACCCTGCTCGTGACGCCGCTCGAGCAGTCGCCGCTCTACGGCCCGGCCCGCCGCGACTCCGCGCCGGGCTTCCGTGCCGCGCTGGGGCGCGTCATCACGCGGGAGATCACGCCGGCGATGCGGCGGTATCGCGAGTTTCTCGCGCAGGAGTATCTCCCGCGGGCGCGCGCCGCCATCGGCGTGTCGGCGAATCCCTACGGCGCCGAGTGCTACCGCGCGAGCATCCGCGCGGCGACGGGGCTCGCGCTCTCGCCCGACTCGATCCACCGGCTCGGTCTCGCGACCGTGGCGGAGCTCGAGGGGGAGATGCGCGCGATCGCCGAGCGGTCGTTCGGCACGAGGGACGTGGCGGGGCTGCTCGAACGTCTGCGCACGGACAGCGCGTCGACGTTCCGCTCGCGCGACCAGATGCTCGCGTCCGCGCGCGGAGCCGTCGCGCGCGCGCGCGCGGCGATGCCGGGCTGGTTCGGGCGCCTGCCCCGGGCTGAGGTCGTCGTCGAGCCGTACCCGGCGTTCCGGGAGCGCGAGAGCGTGGGCGAGTGGAACCCGCCCGCCGAGGACGGCAGCCGGCCGGGCATCTACTTCCTGAGCACGTACGATCCGGCACACAAGTCGCGGGCCGACGCCGAGCCCCTCACGTTCCACGAGACGATCCCGGGCCACCACCTCCAGGGGACGATCGCGCTCGAGCGCGGCGAGGCGATCCCCGCGATCGCGCGCTACTTCTGGTCGCCGGGGTTTGGCGAGGGGTGGGCGGAGTACGCCGAGCAGCTCGCGGACGAGATGGGACTGTACTCGTCCGACACGGCGCGGCTGGGCGCGCTCGCCGACATCACGCTCTCGGCGACGCTGCTCGTCGTGGACACCGGGATCAACGCTTTCGGCTGGTCGCGCGAGCAGGCGATCGCGTACATCCGGGAGCATACCCGCGTGCCGCGGCTGCGCGCCGAAGTGGCGGTCGATCGCTACCCGATCTGGCCTGCGCAAGGATTGTCGTACGGGTTGGGCCGCCTCGAGATCCGGCGTCTGCGCGCGGCCGCCGAGCGCACGCTCGGCGCGCGGTTCGACGTGAAGGTGTTCCACGACCGCGTGCTCGAGGACGGCGCGCTGCCGTTGCCCCTGCTCCGGGAGAAGATCGAGCGATGGATCGCCGCCGCGCGCTAGCCGTCGCGCTCGGGCTCGCAGCCGGCGCCGCGCCGGCGATGTCTCAGCGCGAGCCGGTGCTTAAACAGGTGGCGCTGCCGCACGCCTACTACTGGCGGGAGATGTACGTCCCTCAGGTGACGAGCGGGCCCAGCGCCGCGACGTGGTCGCCCGACGGGACGGAGCTCGTGTACGCCATGCAGGGCTCGCTCTGGCGCCAGCGGCTCGGCTCCGGCGTCGCGCAGCAGCTGACGAACGGTCCGGGATATGACTATCAGCCGGACTGGTCGCCCGACGGGCGCACGGTCGTGTTCGCGCGCTACGCGGCCGACGCGATCGAGCTCGAACTGGTGGACCTCACGTCGGGAGCTGTGCGGCCGCTCACGACCAGCGGCGCGGCGAACGTCGAGCCGCGCTGGTCCCCGGATGGATCGCGCATCGCCTTTGTGTCGTCCGTTTACAATCGCCGGTGGCACGTCTTCACCGTCACGCCGGGCGACGGCACCCTCACGCGGCTCACGGAAGACACCGACTCGAAGCTCCCCCGCTACTACTACAGCACGTGGGACCACTACATCTCCCCCACCTGGTCCCCGGACGGCCGCGAGCTGCTGCTCGTGTCGAACCGCGGCCACATCCACGGGACGGGCGGGTTCTGGCGAATGGACGCGACTCCAGGGGCGCCGCTGCGGGAGATCCGCTACGAGGAAACGACCTGGAAGGCCCGCCCCGA
>DASWDP010000148.1:0-19997 GCA_036395195.1 Gemmatimonadales bacterium
TGCGTCTGGCGCACGCGGCCCCGCACCTCCTCCGCCGAGCGGGTGCTCTGCTCGGCGAGCTTGCGGACTTCGTCCGCCACGACGCGGAAGCCGAGCCCGTGCTGGCCGGCGCGGGCCGCCTCGATGGCGGCGTTCAGAGCCAGGAGGTCGGTCTGGCTGGCGATGCGGGTGATGGAGTCCACGAGCTTGCCGATCTCGCGCGAGCCCTGCTCGAGCGTGCCGGCCGCCCGGGACACCTGGTCCAGGTGGCTCACGAGCGTGACGAGCAGCTCGCTCGCGCGCGCGATCTCCGCGCCGTGCCGACGTGCCTGCTGCGCCACCCCGGCGATCTGCCGCTCGGCTTCCTGGGCGCGGCCGTGGAGCTCGGAGGCGACGCTCGCCGCGGCTTCGGAGTCCTCGCGCCCGTGGCCGATGAGCTGGCGCTGCCGCTCGGTGCCCTGCGTGAGCTGCTGGGCGGTGGCCGAGATCTCCTGCGAGGCGGCCTGGAGCTGTTGGGCCGACGCGGCGAGCTGCTGGGACATCGCCGCCAGCTCCTGGGATTGGTGCTGCACCTGGCGCACGATGCCCGCGATCCCCTCGGTCGTGCGGTTCAGGCTCCCGCTGAGATAGCCCAGCTCGTCCAGCTCCGCGTCCTCCAGGCGGACGGTGAGGTCGCCGTCCTCCACCTGCGACAGCGCCTCGCGGGCCGCGCGCAGCCGGTCCACGATCCGGGTCAGCATCGGGATGAGCGCGACGCAGGCGAACAGGAGGACCAGCGACTCCTCCCCGAAGAGACGCCAGCTCCAGCCGCCCCCTCCGCCCCCGCCCGTTCCGACGCGGATCGCCGTGACGAGGGCGAACCCCGTGACGTTCAGGATCACCGCCTGCCAGGCCTCCGTGCGGCCGAGGAACAGGGCCGCCTGCAGCGGGGCGATCAGGTAGGCGACGTACAGCACGTGTCCCGTGGGCCCGACCGCGAACATGACGGCCGCGATCATCGCGCTGCCGATCCCGATGTTCAGATGGGCGTACCAGGGACGGAAGGGCGTGTCGCGCACCATGCGGAACATCGCGTAGTTGACGCCCGCGAACGTGACGGCGAACCCCGCGACGAACCACCACGCGACCGGCACCAGGCCGGTGAGCCGGACGATCGCGAGCAGGGCCACGCCTACTCCCACGAACGTCCAGCGGGCCCGCGTGTTCGTCAGGACGTACTGGCGCTGCTTGGCGCGGTCTTCGTCGGCGAGCTGTCTGGTGAGATCGACCGCGTCGGGCATGAGGGATAATCTAGGGCGGTAGAGGGCGGTAGAGGGCGGTGGAGGTTGGGGAGGATGGTGGAGGTGAGGGCGGTCTACATTCTGAACAGATAGCTCGCCTTCAGGAAGAATCCGTCGGACGTCCGCCTCAGGCTGCGGAACTCGAACGCGTCGGGCTCGGCGAGCGACGTCCCGTACCCGAAGAAGAACACCGTGCCCGGCGTCGGCTTGTAGGAGAACAGGAAGTCGTTGCGGAAGTCGTTGGTGATCGTCGGTCCAGCCGCGCTCCCGTCGACGAGGAGCGGTTGTCCGGTCCGCGGGTCCGCGAGCCCAACCTGATCCTGCGCGAAATACTGCCCCACGTAGCGGAAGAAGATCGCGCGTGACAGCTGGTACTCGAGCTTCAGCCGCGGGATGTTGGCGGTAGAGAACCGGCTGCCGTCGCGAGCGCGGGTCAGGCGCAAGTGAATCCAGCGCGCCTCGCAGCGCAGGGACGGCGTGGGGCGCCAGGTGGCGGTCGTCGCGACGCTGAGCTGCCGGCCCTCGGACGCCTCGGGAAAGAGCGCGGTGGCGCCGTAGGTGACGTTGGCGCTCGCCGTCACCACGCGGTTGGGCGTGCTGCCTCCCAGCGCGATACCCGGGAGGCGATACAGGCCGTGCGGCACCAGGAAGGCGATCGTGTCCACCGACTGATCGACCTCGTAGCCCGCGTACGCGGCGGGCTCGAAGCCGAAGTGGTTCAGGCTGAGCGTGAGGTTGAGCGCCCACCCCCCACGTATGGTCGCGATCCAGAAGTTCTGCAGCGTGTCCTCGACGGTTCGCCCCAGCCGGCCGAAGTCGTCGTAGCGCCAGATCGGGGCGAACCCGACGATCGCCGTGAGCTGCTCGAGCCACGCGCCCGGCCGGCCGTACCAGGTGAACCGGTTGAACGTCCTCCCCGCCACCAGGTCCACCCGGTTCACGAAGCCGCTGGTGTCCTGGAAGCCGCGCTCGATGCCCAGCAGCTCGAAGTGGTTGCCGTAGGCGCGGCCGGTTCGGTCGGCGAACGTGACGTTCCACAGCTTGCCGGCGCGCGCCCCCGCGGCATCGCGCGTCCACGCACCCGCGATCTGCACCTCCGAGAACCAGATGCCGCGCCACACGACGTGGGCGTCGATGCCCAGGACCCGATTGTACTCGTCGCCGTCGCTGCGGTCGGTGTAGGCGAGCCCCACGGTGGAGGTCGGCCCGAGGTCGCGCCGCACGCGCACCAGGTTGTACACGGGGTTCGTGCCGGTCGCGGATCGATCCCGGTTTTCCACGGCGCCGAGGTAGGCGATCCCCGTACCGCCGATCTTGCCCGCGAGCTTGGCGCCGAACACGGGCTGGGCGATGCGCCGCGTGTAGATGAGCCGGTTCGGTGTGTCAAACTGCTCGAGGCCCTCGAGGAAGAACGGCCGCTTTTCCGGGTAGAACAGCGCGAACCGCTCGTTGACCGTCACCTGGCCGATGTCCGCTTCCACCTGGGAGAAGTCGGGATTGGCGGTCGCCGTCAAACCCAGGTTCTGCGTGACGCCCCAGCGCAGGTTACCGCCCAGCTCCGGCGTGCCCGTGTAATCGTAGCCGGACGGGGCCGGGGCCCCGTCCACTTTCGTGGTGAACTCCGGAGTGAGATCGAGCACCAGCCCGCGCTTCAAGCCCGTGAGGCCGACCAGCCGCCCCGACTGAATGAGAAAGCTCGCGTTGGCGCGCACCGCCGGGGTCCAGGTCTCCTCGTAGCCGGTGTGTTGCACGACCCGCACGATCTGCAGGCCCCAGTCCTGCGGGTCGGCGCTCTGGTAGCGCAGGCTCTTCAAGGGGATGTGCACCTCGACCTCGTACCCCCAGTCGGTCACGCGGCCTCGGGACTCGTAGACATAGTCGGGATTCAAGTCGATAGTCGCGTCGAACCGCCCGCCGGCGCTGGGACCGCCGGCCGCGCCGGCACCCACGCCGTCGCTCCAGACGCCATCCTCCTGGACCCCGTAGGGGTTGACGGCGAACAGCGTCGCGCGGCGGTGGTCGAGATACGCGTCGAGCAGGATCTCGACGCGGTCATCCGCATCGATGTTGTCGCGGTCGGCGAGCGTCGCCCGCACGACGTGACCGTGCGGCTCGAACGCCCGGATGCCGAACCAGATGGCGTCGGGGGAATACCACACGAGGACTTCGGTCGAATCCTCGGCGGGACGGCCGTCTACCGGGCGGTACTGGGAGAAGCCGGTGAGCACGGCGGCCTGGCCCCAGACGGTCTCGTCCAAGGCGCCGTCGATCGTGATGCGGGCCTCGACGCGTGGGATCCGGACATCGAGCTGGCGCGCGCGGCCGCTGTACACGGGGCCGTCACCCGCCTGGAGGACGAGGAGGAGGGCGAGCATGGGAGCAAAGATAATTGCGGATTGCGGATTGCGGATTGCGGAATGGATCGGCGGGGGTCGGACCGTGACCTACGAATCGTCAGCCCGCCTTGCAAATCCGCAATCCACAATCCGCAATCCGCAATCTATTCGTATCTCAGCGCCACGATCGGATCGAGGCTCGCCGCCCGCCGGGCCGGCCAGATCCCGAAGAACAGCCCGACGACCGCGCTGAACACGAAGGCGAGCAGGACGGCGAGCGGCGAGATCAGGGTGTTCCAGTGCGCCAGCCGCGACAGGACGACGGCGCCGAGCGAGCCGAACAGCACGCCGATCATCCCGCCCACGAGGCAGAGCACGAGCGCCTCGACCAGGAACTGGAACAGGATGTTGAAGCGGGTGGCGCCGAGCGCCTTGCGGACCCCGATCTCCCGGGTCCGCTCGGTGACGGACACCAGCATGATGTTCATGATCCCGATGCCGCCCACGAGCAGGCTCACCGCAGCGATCCCGGCGAGCAGATACTTGAACGTCTCGGTGGTTTGCTGCAGCGTCGCCAGGATGTCGGTCTGGTTGCGGATCTGGAAGTCGTTGTCCTGGCCCGGGCGGATCTTGTGCTGGCGCCGCATCACCCGCTCGATCTCGATCATCGCGAGGTTCATGCTGTTGACGTCGTTCACCTTGACGACGATGTCGCGCAGCCGGTCGGTGCCCATGACGCGGTAGCGCGCCGTCTGGAGCGGGATGAGGATCTGCTCGTCGGGGTTGAAGAACGAGCCCTGCGAGCCCTTTTCCGAAAGCACGCCGACGACCTCGAACGCGATCCCGCGGATGAAGAGCTCCTGGCCGATCATCGCCTGGCGGTTGGCGTTGAGCATGTCGGGGATCGCAGCCCCGAGCACGGCCACGCGGCGCCGCGCCGCGTCGTCCCCGGCGGTGAACATGCGGCCGGCGGTGAGCGTGTAGTTCTTGACCGGGACGTAGTTCGGGGTCGTCCCCACCACGCTCACGTTGAGGTTCTGGTTGTCCTTCTGCACCTGGAGGTTGCGGGTGAGCTCCGGCACGACGTCGGTGACGTAGCGGGCGTTGTTGGCGAGCGCCGTGTCGTCGTCCATCGTGAGGCTCACGCGCTGATCGCTCGCGACGCCGCGCATGAAGCTCTGGCCCGGATAGATGCTCAACAGCGTCGGTCCGAGGGCGGTGATCCGGTCCTGCACCGCCTTTTGCGCCCCCGAGCCGAGCGCGATCATCGTGATCACCGCGCCCACGCCGATGATGATCCCCAGCATGGTGAGGAGCGAGCGCAGCTTGTTCGCCCGCAGCGCCTCGAGCGCGACCTTGATGATCTCGCCGAGCAGCATCGCTACCGCGGCGTGGTGGACTGCTGCTGCCGGACCCCCGGCAAACCGCCGCCCGTCACGTTCTGAATGCGCTGGCGGAATTGCTGCTGCGACTGCACCAGCGACGCGCTCGGCAGCACCAGCACCGTGTCGCCGTCGGTGAGACCGCTCGTCACCTCCATGTAATCCTGGTCGGTGAGCCCGGTCCGGATCGCCGTCGGCACGATCGTGCCGTCGCGCAGGGTAAAGACGATGTAGTTGCTGCCCCCGCCCCCGCCCCCGCCCCCGTTCTCTCCGCGGTCCGGGCCGCCGGCGCCGCCGCCGGACTGGCTCCGCACTTGCGCCAGCATCGCCCGCTCGGCCGGCGTCAGCTCCGCGCCGCTCATGCGCTTGGCGAACGCGGCCCGCACCTGCTCCGGCGTCACGCCCGGCGGCAGCGTGATGGTCCGCCCGCTCGGCGTGGTGAAGGTCGCGCCCCTGGGCTCGGCGGCGTGCAGCTGATTCCCGTCGCTCCACGCCGCGGTATCGCCGCCGGCGCGGGGCGCGGCCCCGCTCGCCTGGGCGGCGAGCTGCCGCTGAACCTGCTGCGGGTCGAGGCCCAGCACGGTCGCGGCGGAGGCGACGTCGCGCGCCGTCCGCAGGGCCGCGTTCGGGATCGCCAACACGCCCTGCCGGTTGCCGATGTGGATCTCGACCTCGGTGTTCATCCCCGGCTTGAGGAGGTGCTGCGGGTTCAAGATGTTCACGAGCACCGGGAACATCGTCACGTTCTGGTTCACCTGCGCCTGCGGCTCGATCTTCAAGACCCGGCCGTCGAAGGTGCGGTTCGCGTACGCGTCCACGGTGATCGTCACCGGCATGCCGGGCTGCACTTTGCCGACGTCGGTCTCGTCCACGAGTGCCTGGACCTGCACGGTGTCGAGGTTCGCCATCTTGAGGATCACGGTGCCGCCCCCCACGTCGTGCGTGGGGCTCGAGATCACCGTGCCGAGCACGGCGTCGAGCTCGAGAATCGTGCCGGTGATCGGTGAGCGCACCTGCGTGTCCTCCATCGCGTCCCGGGCGGTCTGCAGGTTCGCCTGGGCGTTGAGGACGGCGGAGCGGGCGGTCGCGTAGCTCAGCTTGGCGGACTCGTAGTCGGTCTCCGCGATGGACTTGCTCTGGTACAGCGTCTCGCTGCGCTTGAGCTGCGCCGTGGCGTTCTCGAGCTGTGCTTCGGCCACCGTGAGGTTCGCTTCGGCCTGGGTGAGATCGTTGCGCGGGATGCGCGGGTCGATCTTCGCGAGCAGCTGCCCCCGCTTCACCTCGTCCCCCGTCTGCACCGGCATCTCCAGGATCTCCCCCGAGGCCTTCGACTTCACGCTGAGGGTGAGGATCGGCTGGATCACGCCGGAGGCGGACGCCGTCACGACGATGTCCCGGTGCTCGACGGGGATCTTCTCGTACAGCGGCGCCGGCTGCGCCTTCTTGCAGGCGGCGACGCCCAGCAGCAGGGCCGCGGAGGCGGCCAGGAGGTCTCGCTTCACGGGTTCAGCCTTTCATCTGCTCGTCGCGCTCGACGACGCCGTCGCGCAGGTGGATCTGGCGGCGGGCGTGCGCCGCGATGTCGTGCTCGTGGGTGACCAGCACGATCGTCTGGCCGGTCCCGAACAGCTCCTCGAACAGCCGCATGATCTCTTCGCCGGTGGCCGAGTCGAGGTTGCCGGTCGGCTCGTCGGCGAGCAGGATCGACGGGTCGTTCACGAGGGCGCGGGCGATCGCGACGCGCTGGCGCTGGCCGCCCGACAACTCGTTCGGCTTGTGGTCCATGCGGTCGCCCAGGCCCACGCGTTCGAGGGCCCGCGCGGCCTTGGCGCGCCGCTCCCGGGACGGCATCCCGGCGTAGATCAGCGGCAGCTCCACGTTGTGGAGCGCGTTGGCGCGCGGGAGGAGGTTGAACGTCTGGAAGACGAACCCGATCTCTTTGTTCCGGATGCGCGCCAATTCGTCGTCCGACAAATCGCTCACCTTCTGGCCGTTGAGCCAGTACTCGCCGGCAGTGGGCGTGTCGAGGCACCCGATCAGGTTCATGAGCGTGGACTTCCCCGAGCCCGACGGGCCCATGACGCCCACGAACTCGTTCTTCTTGATCTGGATGTTGACCCCCCGCAACGCGCGCACCACCTCGCCGCCCATGTCGTAATCCCGCGCCAGCTTGTGCGTGAGGATCACGATGTCCGGCAGCGGCGTGTCGCCGGTGCGGAAAGTCATCGGCTGGGGGAGGGCGCTGGTCACAGGGGGTGTCCCACGAGCGCCTCCACCTGCGCACGTGCGATGAGGTAGTCGTAGCGCGCCTGCACCTGGTTCACGGCAGCCTCGGTGAGGTTCGCCTCGGCGGTGAGCAGGTCGAGCAGCGTGCCGGCGCCGAGCCGGTAGCGCTCCTGCTGGACGCGGCGCGCCTCCGTCGCGGCCGCCACGTTGGCGCCGGTGATGGCGATCCGCGTGTACGCCGTGAGCATCGTCGCGAGCTGCTCGGTGAGCTGGGCGTTGAGCTGCCGGCGCGTGTCCGCGGCCTGCGCCCGGGCGCCGTCCAATTTGACGGCGTTCTCCGCGGTGGCCTGCTCGCGCTGGAAGCCGTTGAACAATATCCACGAGAGCGCGATCTGGAACCGGTTCAGGTTCCGGTTCCTGTCGTCGAAGCCATCCCACGGTTTCGTGAGCCCCTGGCTCGACATGTTGTACGTGGCGGTGAGCTTGGGCCAGAACTCCGAGCGGGATTGCCACACCGCCGCCGACGCTGCGCGCTCCTGGGCGACGGCCTGGATGACGACCGGGGCCTGCTGCAGGGCCGCCGCGCGTAGCCCCGTCGTGTCGGGAACGGCCGGCAGCTGCGAATCGGGCACTGCGCGGACCGGGCCGTCGGCGCCGATCTGGCGCGCGAGATTGGCCGTGGCGGTGGCGAGGTTCGCCTGCGCCTGGAGCAACGTGAGCCGGGCGTTGCCGAGGTCGACCGTGGCCGTGAGGGTGTCGGAGCGCGTGGCGGCCCCGGCCTGGAACTTGTTGACGGCGATCTGCAGTTCCTCCTGGGCGCGTTGCACCTGCGCCTGGGCCACGCGCACGAGTTCCTCGTTCGCGAGCGCCGTGAAAAAGAGCTGCGCCGTGGTGGCGGTTACCTGGTAGCGCTGATTGACGAGCCCCGCGTCGGCCGCCTCTTCGGTCGCGCCCGCGTTCTTGTAGTCGGCCAGACGACGGAGTCCGGTGAACAGGTCCACCGACGCGACCAGCCCTGTGCTGTACTGGTAGGTACCGGCGCCCGCGTTGAGACCGTTCACGACCGACGGCGCGTTCTGCCGGAAGGTGCTCGAGTTGAACGTCAGGGTCGGCAGGAACGCCCCGTACGCCGCGCGCTTCTGCCACCCGGCGTTCGTCACGGCGCCGCGCGCCTCTACCACGGCGGGCTGCACCTCGAGCGCGCGCCGCACCGCCTCCAGGAGCGTCACCGCCACCGGTTGCTGCGCCGCCAGCGCCGGCGCCGCCAGCGCCGACACCACTCCCATCACTGCGAGCTGCCGAACCACCGTCACTCCTTCTTTCCGCTCGAGTCCGTTTTCTCCCGTTCCCTTTGATGCCGGTACCGGGCCACATGGTCGCGGTAGCGTGTCTGCTGATCGGGGGTGAGCTGGCGGGAGACCTCGGAGTCCATGCGCGCGCGCATCGAGTCGAAGGGCGGCCGCACTCGCTCCCACTGCGCGCCCATCGCGGTCCAGTGGCGCTGCACGATCGCGCGCACCGAATCGTGCTGCGCGGGCGTGAGGCGCAGCTCGTCGTCCAGCTCGGCCATCATCCGATCGACCCCCCGCGCGCGCTCGGGCGCGGCGGCGCCGGCGCGGCGCACCCACAGCGCCCGGCCTTCCACGCCGACGGCGACGCCGGCGGCGAAAGTGGCGGCGAGCAGCGCCGCGGCCCAGGCGGTGGAGCGATTCAGCATGACGGCGGTTCCACCTTGCTCAATTGCCGAGGACGGAGGCGAGGACGATCTCGACCTCGGGCCCTCCGCCGGGCGGCGAGATCAACGCCTCGGTGACCGACGGCCGCCGCGCCGGGCCGGGCGCCGCGGCGCGCCCCACGAGATACCCGGCGGCGAGGGCGACGAGCACGGCGGCGGCGACGCCGGCGCGCGCCCAGCGGGCGAGCACCGCGTCCCATGAGGCTGGCCGGACCCCCCCCTCCTCCACCCGCGCCAGCACCCGCGCGACGAAGCCGGCGGCGTCGCCCGCGTCCAGGGCCCGCCGTAACGCGTCGCCCAGCACCGGGTGCGGCCGGTGATCGAACGGCTGCAGTTCCTTCATCCTTCCTCCTTCCAGTCCGCGAGCAGCGCCCGCAAGCGGCGCCGCGCGTGGAACACTTCCGAGCGCACCGTCCCCTCGGGGATCCCGAGGACCTGGGCGATCTCGGCGTGCGAGTAGCCTTCGACGTCGAACAGCACGACGGCGATGCGCCGCCGCTCGGGCAGCTCCGCGAGCGCCTCCCGCAGCCGGGCCGACAGCGCCCACCGCTCCGCCGCGAGGTCGGGGCGGCTGCCGCCGGCGACGAGTCCCGGGTCGAGCGGCTCGACGCGCCGCACCGCGCGGCGGCGGCGGCGGTCGGTGGCGGCGTTGGCGACGATGCGCAACAGCCACGGCCCGAACGGGCGCCGCGCGTCGTACTGTCGGAGCTTCAGCAGCGCCGAGAGCATCGCGTCCTGCGCCGCGTCGTCCGCATCGTCGGGATCGCCCAGCACCGCGCGCGCCACGCGGCGCGCGGTCGCGGCGTAGCGCGCGACCAGCACGCCGAACGCCGCGCGATCGCCCGCCAGGGCGCGGGCGACGAGGACCGCCTCGTCCTGCTCCCCTATACGCGCAACCTCCCGCGGGAGTTGGAGGGGGGGGTCAGCCATCGTCCGGCTCCCGCGCGCGCCGCCGCTCGAAGGCGTAAAGCGTGAAGGCCGCCGCCAGCGAGAACGCCCCCGCGGCGAGCACGATGCCCATGATCCGGGGGAAGGCGAGGAGCAGCGCGCCCAGCGCGGCGCAGGCGAGCGCGGCAGTGCTCGCGATGGCGCGCCGCAGCCCGCCCGCCACGCGGCGCAGCGCCACGACGGCGAACGCGCCCAGCTCGTACCCCGAGCGCTTGTGCGGAGCCGCTGCGCCCGCGCCCTCCGCGGGCGCGCCCACGAGCCGCGGCGGCAGCGGGACGCGCCGCGGCTGCAGCACGATCTCGCTGCTCGCCGCGAGGTCGCGCCGGAACTGCGACGCCAGCGCCTCGGTCAGCTCCTCGCACTCCGCCACGAGATCGAGCTCGTAGTTCGTCAGCAGGCTCGAGGCGTTCAGGTTGCTCGACCCGACGCGCGCCCAGCGCCGGTCCACGAGCATCGTCTTCGCGTGGATCATCGGGCCCTGGTACTCGAAGACGCGGACCCCGGCGCGCAGCAGCTCCCGGTAGCCGACGCGGGTGAAGTTGCGCACCACCGGCAGGTCGCTCGTCCCCGGGACGAGCAGCCGCACATCGATGCCGGCGCGCGCCGCGTCGAGCAGGCTCGCGTACAGCGGCGCGGGCGGGATCAGATAGGCGTCGGTGATCCAGAGCCGTTCCGCGGCGGTGGCCACGAGCAGCTGCACGGCGCGGTACACGCGTGCCCGCCCCGGCGCGCCGGCGACGACTCGGACGGTGGAGTCGCCGCACGGCGCGGGGTCGGCGGCGAGCTCGTCGGGCGGCAGCGCGCCGCCGGCGTGCCGCCAGATGCGGGCGAAGGCGCCGTCCAGCGCCGCGGCGGCGGGACCGCAGACCGCCACCATCGTGTCGCGCCAGGGACGGCGATGGCGCGCCGGGTCGCCTGCCCACTCGTCGCCGATGCACAACCCGCCGAGCATCGCCCGAGCGCCGTCGGTGACGAGCAGCTTGCGGTGGTCACGCGAGAGCAGATCGAAGGGACGGCGCGACAGCAGCGGATGGAACGCACGCACCTCGACCCCCGCCTGCGCCAGCCGCCGCCAGTAGCGGCGCGACGTGCCGAGCGAGCCGAGGGCGTCGTACAGTAGCCGCACGCGCACGCCCCCCCGCGCCCGCTCGGCGAGCGCGTCGGCGAAGCGGCGCCCGGTGCGGTCGTCGCGGATGATGTAGTTCTCGAAGTGGACCCACGCCGCCGCGCCCGCGATCTGGGCGAGCATGGCGTCGAGCGCGCGCGGGCTGTCGGGGAAATGCTCGAGCCGGTTGCCGGCGATCGGGCGCGCCCCCGCCGCGCGGTCGATCCCGAGCGCGAGCTCGTCGCGCTCGGCGAGCGCGGGGACGCTCACCCCACCGGCGCGGCCGGGGCGGGCGACCCCTCGCCGCTCAGCCCGAGCGCGCCCTCCGCGGGACGAAGCGCCTGGATCACGAACGCGATGTGCTCGTCGAGCGGCACCCCCAGCTCCTCCGCGCCCTGGCGCACCTCGTCGCGGTTCACCCCGCGGGCGAATGCCTTGTCCTTGAGCTTCTTTTTCACCGACGACACCTCGAGGTCCGCGAAGCTGCGCGACGGGCGCACCAGCGCGCAGGCGACGAGGAAACCGCACAGCTCGTCCACCGCGAACAGCGCCCGCGCCATCGGCGCGTCGCGCGGCACGCCCGAGTAACTCGCATGCCCGAGAATCGCGCGGCAGACCGGCTCCGGCGCCCCGCGCTCGCGCAGCAGCCGCACGCCCCACGCCGGATGGCCCTCCGTGGCCGAGTGCTCCGGGTTCGGGAACTTCTCGTAGTCGAAGTCGTGCAGCAGACCCGCGATCCCCCACGCCTCGGCGTCCTCCCCGTGCTTCACCGCGTAGGCGCGCATCGCGGCCTCGACCGCCAGCATGTGCTGGCGGAGCGAGGGCGACCGGGTGTGCTGGTGCATCAAAGCCAAGGCCTCGTCGCGGGTCATTCCGTGTCCACGTTCCAGCGTTCAGCCCACAGCTCGGCCATGAGAATCGGCCAGAGCTTGCGGGCGTGGTTGCGCTTCCCCGCGCGGTGCTCCGCGAGCAGGCGCGCCGTCGGCGCGCCGGGGAAGAGGCGCGGCGCGGCGAGGCAGCGGTCGGCGAGCGAGGCAAGCCCCGCATTGAGCCACCGCGCCACCGGCACCGAGAGGCCGCGCTTCCTGCGGCGGATCACGTCGTCCGGGACGAGCCCGCGCGCCGCTTCCTTTAATATCGCCTTGGTGTTGAGGCCCCGCACCTTGAGGGCCGCCGGCGCGGGGAGGGCGAGCTCCAGCACTTCGCGGTCGAGATACGGCGCCCGCGCCTCGATGGAGGCGAGCATCGTGCCGCGGTCCACCTTCACGAGCAGGTTGTCGGGGAGGTAGGAGAGAAAGTCCAGCCACATCAGGCGATTGAGAGACGGCTCGGCGGGGAAGCCGCCGAGCAGCTCGGTGGCCCACGCGAGGGAGCGGGCGTCTGGGCCCAGCGCGCCGAACCACGTGAGGTGACGCTCGAGCGGCGGCAGCTCCGCTGCGGCGACGAACTGCTTGAGCATGAACTCGAGCGTCACTTTGCCGGTCGAGGTGGGGAGGCGGTTCACCAACGAGCGCACGAGCCCCCGGCCGGGGAGCCGGCGGTACAGGTCGGCGGCGGTGTGGCCGGGGTAGGTGGGGTAGCCGCCGAACAGCTCGTCGGCGCCCTCGCCCGACAGCACCACCTTCACGTGCTCGCGTGCCGCCGCGGCGAGGAGATACGTGGGCAGGATCGCCGGGTCGCCCATCGGCTCGGCGAGCGAGCGCGTGACGACCTCGAAGGCGCGCCCCAGCGCCGCGTCGTCGGCGCTGACGACGTGGTGCATCGTGCGGATGTGGTGCGTCACCGCTTCGGCGTGGGGGCTCTCGTCGTAGCCCGGCTCGACGAATCGCACCGCGTAGGTGTGGATCCGCTCCCCCGGCATCACCCGCGCCGCCGCGCCGGCGAGCAGCGACGAATCGAGCCCGCCGCTCGTGAACACTCCCACCGGCACGTCCGACATCAGCTCGCGCTCGACGGCGCGGAGCAGCGTCGCGCGCAGCACGTCCGGGCCGTCGAGGCGGGAGGGGGCGCGCGCAGCCGCGGCCGGGTCCCAGTAGCGCCGCACCGCCACGCCCGCGCGGTCGGCGACGAGCAGGTGCGCCGGCTCGAGCTTCGAAATCCCGGCCAGCATGGTGCGCGGCGCGGGGACGTAGCCGAGCGCGGCGTAGAGCGACGCGGCGACGGGGTCGAGCCGCCGCGGCTGGTCGGGGAACACGAGCAGCGCCTGGATCTCCGAGGCGAACCGCACCTCGCCGTCGGTCTCCGTCCAGAACAGCGGCTTCTCGCCGGCGCGGTCGCGCGCCAGCACCAGGCGCCCCCCCCGGTCGTCCCACACCGCGAGGCCGAACATCCCCTCGAGCCGGCTCACCGCGTCCGCGCCCCAGCGCTCGTAGAGGGGGACGATCGTCTCGATGTCGCCGGTCGAGCGGAACGGGTAGCCCGCGAGCGTCTCCTCGCGTCGCAGGTCGGGGGCGTTGTAGATCTCGCCGTTGCACACCATCCAGACGGCGCGATCGGGGCTCTGGAACGGCTGGTCGCCGGTGGTGAGGTCCATGATGGCGAGCCGGCGGGCGCCGAGCGCCGCGCGCTCGTGCCCGACGATGCGCTCGCCGTCGGGTCCGCGGTGGGCGAGCGCGGCCGCCATCGCGGCGAGGCAGTCGGGGTGCTTCAGGGGCCGTCCCTGGCGGGAGACGGCGCCGAAGATGCCGCACATTACCGCACCACCCTTCCCCCCCTCCGTTGTGGAGGTTCCGGAGGTTGGGGAGGGCTGCACGGCCCGTATGCCGCGTAATGGCCGTCGGCGGCAAGCAGGGGGAGCGCGGCGTCGAGCGCGGCGCGGGTGCGCCGGTCGCCGGCGGTGGTGAGGAGCACGGTGGGCACGGGGCAGCGTGCCAGCACCTCGCGCCAGTAGCCCGCGGGGAGGAGCGGCGAGCTGGGGTAGTCGCGGTAGCGCGCCTGGTGATCGGCGATGTAGTTGCTCGTCAGCTCCTTCGCGGTCGCGGTGGCGACCGCGACGGGCCTGCCGAGGTAGAAAGGGAGCGAGGGTGGGTAGGCGGCGATGCCGAGCACCGCCCCGCTGCCGCCGGCGCGCTCGAGCGCAGCGGCGGTGGCCTTGGCGACCGGGGCGGAGGAGCGGTCCTCGCCCACCGCCTGGAGCAGCCGGCCGGAGACCAACGGGATCGCGATCACGACCAGGGCATACCCCAGGAGCGTCAGCCTGGGCCGACGCCGCAGCGCGCCGGCGGTCACGAGCAGGCCGGAAACGAGGACCGCGATGCCGACCGCGACGGCGGTGGGCGGAATCGCGGCCTTCTCCGCGGGCGTGAGGCTGATCGGCGCGGGGAGCCAGCGCGTGAGCGCGACGAGCCCGGCGCCCGCGACGACGGCGACCGCGGCGTAGGCGCGTGCCGCGGTGCCGATCCCGCGCGTGACGAGGTTGCGCGTCGCGGCGAGCGCGAACGCCGGCATCAGCGGCAGCACGTATTGCGGCAGCTTGGAGCGGCTGAGCGTGAAAAACAGCAGCGGCGCGAGCACCCAGCAGGCGAGGAGCAGCGGCTCGCGCGCGGCGGGCTCGCGCCGGGCGCGCCACGTCTCGCGCCAGCGCGCCACGCCGGCGAGCGCGGGCACGAACCACGGGAACGCCGCGACCGGGACGATCGGGAAGAAATACCAGAACGGCGCGGTGCGGTGGAAGCTCGGCGTGGCGAGGCGCTGGAAGGTCTCGCGCACGAACACGTAATACGGGAACTCCGGGTGGCGGATCGTGACGGCGAGGAACCAGGGCAGTGTGACCGCGCCGAACGCGGCGAGCGCGCGGCGCGGGAACAGCGGGCGCAGCGGCGCCCCGGTGGCGAGCGCGTGGGAGACCACCACGAGCAGCGGGAGCGCGATGGCGATCGGCCCCTTGGTGAGCGCGCCGACGCCGATCGCCGCCCAGGCGTGGACGGGGCGTGGAGGGTCGTCGAAGAACCACAGGATCGCCGCGGTGGTGCAGAGGGTGAGCGTCGAGTCGAAGATCGCCGTGCGCGCGTACACGAGCGGCAGCACCATGGTGGCGTAGGCGAGCGCCGCGAGCCAGCCCGCGTCATCGCCCCAGCGGCGCTGCGCGAACCTGAGGAGCAGGACGAGCGTCGCTAGGGTCGCGAGGTACGCGGGGAGCCGCGCGGCGGTCTCGGTGGGGCCGAGCACTTCCATGACGGCCGCCGCCGCGGCGAAGTACACGACCGGCTTGTCGAGGTAGGGGAGGCCGTTGAGCCGGGGGACGAGGTAATCGTTGGACCGCGCCATCTCGCGCGCCACCTCGGCGTTGCGCCCTTCGTCGGGATCGAGGAGGCGGTAGCCGTTCAGGTTCCAGGCGAGGGCCGCCGCCGCGAGCAGCACGAGCCACGGCAGTCCGGCGAGCGGCCGGGATGGCACCAGCGGGGCGGTGGAAATAAGCTTGGCGTGTGGGTGATCGACCTCGGGCGCTAAAGCTATTCGAGCGCGCGTACGAGTGCCAGTTGGCGGGCGATCTCGCGGGCGCGGTCCAGCTGTATCAGGCGTCGCTCGCCGAGCAGCCGACGGCGGAGGCCCACACGTTCCTCGGCTGGGTGTACTCGTTCGAGCGGCGCTACGAGGAGGCCATCGCCGAGTGCAAGCGCGCGATCGCGGTCGATCCCAGCTTCGGCAATCCGTACAACGACATCGGCTGTTACCTGATGGAACTGGGCCGCGAGGAGGAGGCGATCCCCTGGCTCCAGCGCGCCATGGAGGCGCCGCGCTACGAAGCGCCGCACTTCCCGCACGTGAACCTGGCGCGGATCTACGAGCAGAAGGGCCAGGTGCTGGCCGCGGTCGCCGAGTATGGCCGGGCGCTCGACAAGCTGCCGGGGTACGGGCCGGCAGTCGTGGGGTTGCGGAGGCTGCAGGCGCGGGTGAACTGAAGGGCGGCAGAGGGCGGTAAAGGGCGGGAGAAGGCGGTGTAATGCCCCCGTTCTTCGGACCAGGGTTATGCGACAGCCACGGGTGTCTGTCGGCCGTGCTGGGATGATCGCTCCCCATGAGGTCGAGCACGGCGTTGGGCGACCTCGGCGGGGGTGTGGTAGTGGAGGCTCGAGTGCGGTCGGGCCTCGTTGTAGGTGCGCCGGTACTGCTCGATGACGATCGCGGCTTCGCGCACCGTGAAAAACGCCTCCTGGTTGAGACACTCGTCCCGGAAGCGGCTGTGAAAGCTCTCGCCCACCCCATTCTGCCAGGGTTTGCCCGGGTCGATGTACGCGGTCGTGACGCCCGCGCGCTGCAGCCACCGCCGGATCCCGTGGGCGATGAATTCCGGGCCGTTGTCGCTCCGCAGATACTGCGGCGCGCCGCGGCGCGCCACCAGCTGCGCGAGCACCGGCAGGACGCGGTCCCCGGGCAGCGAGCGCGCCACGGTGATCGCCAGGCACTCCTTGGTGAACTCATCCACCACGGTCAAGCACTTGAAGCGCGTGCCGTCGGCACAGGCATCGTGGATCAGGTCATAGGTCCACACCGCATTGGGCCGATCAGCCCGGGGGCGCACCCGCGCTCCGGTCCGGAGCTTGCGCCGGGGCCGCCGCCGCGGCAGGGCGAGGCTGGCGCTCCGCCACAGCCGGTGCACCCGCTTCGCATTGACGACGCGACCGCCGCGGCGCAACAGCGCCCACATGCGCCGGTACCCGTAGCGGGGATGGGCCGCCGCGAGGCGGTGCAGCTCGGCCACGAGGGCGGCATCGCGGCCCGGCCGCCGGGCCGCATACCCCAAGGCCGAGCGCGCCACGCGCAGCAGCGCACACGCCCGCCGGCAGGACAGGCGACGGGTCATCGCGTAGCGCACCTGGGCGCGACGGACCGCTACGCGCTCCATTTTTTTGCGTTGATCTCCTTCAGGACCTCGATCTCGAGCTCCCGGTCGGCGAGCAGCCCCTTCAAGCGGGCGTTCTCGCGCTCCAGCCGCCGGAGCCGGATGGCCTCCGACTCGGTGAGGCCGCCGTACTTCTTCCGCCACCGATAGAACGTGTGGCGGGAGATCCCGTGCCGCCGGAGAAAGCTCGCGACCGTCTGCCCACTCAGCTCCTGTTCTCTCAGCAGGCGGACGATCTGCTCCTCGTGAAACCGACTGACCCGCATCGGACGCCCCCTCTCGGGCCCCCTGTAGCATATGTCTCATATCCGTTGGTCCGAAAGACGGGGAGCAGACCACGGTGAAGCGGGTACTGCCGCATTTGGACCCGCCGATGCCGCAAAAACGCCCTAGCCGCGCCCGCGGCGGCGTCGCATTTTGGCACGGCTGTTTGGGCACTCCTCTTCCTGAAAGGCTCACCGTGCAACTCGCGCTCGCTCGCCGTTGCGGTTTCGTCGCCCTGCTCGTCGGTGTCGGCAGCTTCGCCGTCTCCGGGCTCGGCCGGGCCCAGGCGCCGGCCGACAAGGCGGCACTGATTCGCCGGCTGCTGGCTCTGACCAAGGCGGCCGACCTGGCCGTGACGGCGATGGAGGCGTCCATCCCGGCGCAGCGCGCCGCGAACCCGCGGATTCCGAAGGAGTTCTGGGACGAGTTCACCGCCCGCGCCCGCCGCGACATGCCGCGCTTCATCGACATGCTCGTCCCGGTGTACGACTCGCACTTCAGCAAGCCGCAGCTCGAGCAGCTGCTGGCCTTCTACGAGTCGCCGCTGGGACGGCACCTGACGAAGGTGCAACCGGAGATCACGGTGCAGAGCGCGCAGGCCGGTCAGAAATGGGGTGCCGAGCTGGGCGCCGCGGTCGCGCAGGACCTGGCGAAGCGGGGCGTGAAGATGCCGGAGCAGTAGGGGGGAGGCGGGCTGATGTTGCGAATCCTTCGGGTCACACTCCTCTCGCTCGCGCTCCCGATCGCATTGGCCGCGCAGCGGGAGCTGCGGGACACCGTCGCATACACCACCGCCGCCATTCGACTGCGCGCGCAACCAGCGATGGGCGCAAGCGTCGTCGCCGCGCTCCCGACGGGGACGCGGGTACACGTCGCGTCCTGCTCCACCGGATGGTGCAGCGTTGCCGCAGACAGCGCGGCCGGCTATGTCCCCGAAGAATTCCTCACCCTTCAAGCGCCGCACGCCGCCGCCGCGGCGGGCCCCGGCTACATCAACGCGCGCGGCCAGTGGGTCCCATCGCCGGTCCGGACCGCGAACGACAGTCCGCCGCCCGGCGCCACCGCCCGCTGCCGCGACGGCACGTACAGCTTCAGCCAATCGCGCCGCGGGACCTGCTCCCACCACGGCGGCGTCGCTCGGTGGCTGACGCCCTGACCGGGGTCCCTCTGCCGAACTCGCTGGGCACCGCCGCTATTCGTCGTTCCCCGCCGACTGGTCGAGCGCCACGGCATCGCCCAGATTCGAGTTTCCCTCCAGGAACCTGATGTCGTTGACCCCTCTGGCATGGGGTCCCGTGTAGCGCAGGATGTAGAGCCCGTTCCGGATGTCCACGACGTAGATCAGCCCATCCTTGATGATGGGATAACTCCAAATCACGACCTTGTTGGGGCCGCGCGACAACGCCGGATCCTCTGTTGCCACCGCGTCGAGCGGTGCCGGGGAGAAGAAGCCCGCTTGCTTGGGCTGCGCCGGGTTAGAGAGGTCGATCGCCTGCAGGCCGCCTGAGTGCCACGAGTCGAAGGCGATTTTGCGCGTCAGGGTTGGATTGTGCGACGAGTAGCTCGTGAACTGCTCCGTCGCCGGGTCGACGTCGGCTCGGAAGCCTTCGGTGTTCTGGAAGATCTTGTATTCCCCGACGATGCGCGGCCGTGCCGGTTGGGCGACGTTCCATACACGCGCCCAGCCCCACGGCCATCCGAACGACGACACCGTGAACGTGCCGTACACCTCGTCGATCGTGAGCGCGAACGGCGTGCCGGGCAAGGGTACCGCGGAGTGGCTCTCGGCGCAGCCCGCCGCCGTGTGACCGGCGCACTGCGGGCCCGTGCCCCAGGTGGGGAACGGCACCGGGGTGAGCAGGTCGTCGTTTAGGCTCTCGACCGTGCCGGCCGGAACCTGGTTGTTGGCCACCATACTGGTGTTGAGCACGCCGAGGCCGCCCCGCAGGTACGCGAGGTACGTCCTTGTCCCGTCGGCCAAGGGCGCCATAGAGTGCAACGAGAGATCGAAGTCGTAGTTCGCTGCGACGGCGGCGCCCGGGAAGAGCTGGTTCCAGTTGCCTTCGGCCACGAGCCGCACCGGCCCACCCTCCGGGACGGCGCTGATGTCCTCGATCGCGAGGTTCGGCCTGGCCGGGTTGGCGGAGACGCTGGGCGTCGACTCCCAGAGCAGCGCCCTGTCGTCGTCCGCCGGGTCGATCCAGAGGAAGAACTCGTGCGGCTTGATCGCGACGCCCGCGGATGACCGGGTCACGTGGCTACGGATGAACTGCGGGTGCACCGGATCTTCCAAAGTGAAGAACTTCAGGTCGAATGGGAACTGCGTGTCGTTCCCCGGCGGGCAGGCGTGGATGACCGAGCTGCACCGGAACGTCAGCACGATGAGCAGCTTCTTGCGCGGCCACACGCGCAGCTCCCGGGTCGTAATGCCGACCGGGGTGCCGGACGGGTTAAGCGGCACAGGAATCTCGCCCACCACTTTGGGGCTCGCCGGATTCGCAACGTCTATGATGAGAATCCCGGGATCCACGTGCGGGCAGGAGTCGAGGCCGGTCGTCGTCCCGCGCGGATCGCCGACCCCGCACCGGCTCGAGCCGTCGGTGCGATTACCGATGTAGACGAAGTGGTCGAAGATGGCGAGAGCCGCGTTCATTCCACGGCTGGACAGCGGGTTGTGGCCGACCAGCTGGAAGTTACGCGCCGTGCCCGAGGCCTGCGCCCGCATCAGTCCGGGACGGGGCGGCAGCATGATGAGTAGTGCGAGCGCGATCGTGAGTCTGGGCTTCATGGGGTCCTCCTGGACGGAGATGGAGCACGCGGTTGGGAGCCGGCGCACGAAGCCGCACGAAGTCGCTCGGTGAAGCGATAGCGATTATCAGAGGCGGGACGTTGAGCGTGGT